>DASUGQ010000364.1:0-5046 GCA_036273935.1 Cyclobacteriaceae bacterium
ATATTGATACTTTTTCTACCTTTGCAGTCCTATTTTTGAAAAAGCTATGTACGCAATTGTAGACATATCCGGAAAACAGTTCAAGGTGGCCAAGGATCAATACATCTATGCCCCCAGACTCGAGGGTGAAGCCGGCTCTGCTGTGAGCTTTGATAAAGTTTTACTCGTTGATGATGGAGGAAGCGTTCAAGTTGGCGCCCCTACTGTTGCAGGAGTAAAGGTATCAGGGAAAATATTAGAGCATGTCAAGAATGACAAGGTGATTGTCTTTAAGAAAAAAAGGAGAAAAGGATACGCTGTTAAGAATGGACATCGCCAACAGTTTACCAAAGTTCAGATTGAAAGTATTGGCTAAGATCATAGGCGTGAATTACGTTTAACTGATAAACTATTAACTGATAACGATTTTAAGACAATGGCACATAAAAAAGGTGAAGGTAAAGTAAAGAATGGCCGCGAATCAGAAAGCAAGCGCCTTGGTGTAAAGGTGTTCGGCGGGCAACAAGTGATTGCCGGGAACATAATCGTTCGCCAGAGAGGAACTAAACATCACCCCGGTAAAAACGTTGGGATGGGGAAAGACCACACACTTTTTGCACTAACGAATGGAGTAGTGGTTTTTAAAAAGAGAAGAGAAAATAAATCATTTGTTTCGGTGGAGCCTTTGGTTAACGCCTAAACGCTGTAGATCAACAGATAATAAAAAAGGCCATCCCTCATTTTGGGGGATGGCCTTTTTTATTGGTAGAATGGCAATCGCCCTCATTATCAATCAGTTGACTCCCAAATTACCCTATGTTAATTCAAAAAGTTCGGTATTTACTTACAGTAAATTAACCCCTTAATTTGGGGCACAAAAAAATTATTAACCTAACTATTATTATATGAAGAGGATTCTACTAGCTAGCTTTCTTGTGGCCAGTCTTTCCGGGGCATGGGCACAAGGGCGGGTGGTCACAGGAAAGGTGACTGCTGCAGAAGATGGATCTGCATTGCCTGGGGTAAACGTAGTGCTTAAGGGGACCGGAACAGGAACGGTAACTGATGCGCTGGGTGCTTACTCATTAAATGTTCCTGAGTCTGGCGGCACATTGGTTTTTTCATTCATTGGACTTGTAGCTCAAGAAATCGACATTGCCAGTCGTGCTGTAGTTGATGTACAAATGTCACAGGACGTTACACAATTGACAGAAGTTGTTGTAACTGCCCTCGGTGTTGAAAGAAAGGAAGCTTCACTGGGATATGCGGCTTCAACGGTTAATAGCCAGGACATTACACAGGGGAGATCATTCAGCCCCCTTAATTCGCTGCAGGGGAAAGTTGCCGGTGTAATCGTTAATTCGGCTTCTGGACAACCTGGTGCTTCGACTATTGTAAACATCAGGGGGATTAATTCATTGTCCGGTGATAATAATCCCCTGTATGTTGTGGACGGGGTTCCAGTCAACAATAGTTTCAATAATTTCACTTCTGACGCAAATAATGTAAACCGTCAACAAGACTTTGGAAACAGGGTAAATGATTTTAACCCTGATAATATTGAGTCAGTAACTATTTTGAAAAGTGCATCAGCAACTGCTCTTTATGGATCAAGAGCGGCCAATGGTGTGATCCTTATTACTACTAAGAAAGGAAAGTCAGGGGAGTTAAAGGTTAATTTAAGTTCATCCGCTACTTTTTCTCAACCGCTCAGAACGCCAAAGATTCAGGAAAAATTTGGGCAAGGATGGAATGCCATCGACGACTTAACGCAAAATGGAAGTTGGGGTCCGGCCTTCGATGGAAAAGACAGGGTCTGGGGTAATGTGGTTGATAACTCTCAACAATTAAAGCCTTACGTTGCGCTTCCTACCAACGTAAAGGACTTCTATACGACCGGTACTGCATTTATGAATACGCTTTCAGTTAGCGGAGGAACAGACAAGGTTACTTACTATTTCTCCTATGGAAATACGACCGAAGATGGAATTATCCCAACCGATGCGGATTCCTATAAGAGGAATACGTTCACTTTTAACGGATCTTATACTGGTAAAAAATTAAATATCTCCTCAAGCATTAATTATTTTCTTAAAAATGCAAAGGCTGTTACGGTAGGACAGGGAAACAATGGCGCAACCTTATTCCAGGAACTAATTCAGATTCCTAGTGACATAAGTGTGGTGGATTTAAAAGACTACAATAATATTTTCAATAACCTGGATAATTTCTACACGCCATATAATCAGAATCCCTATTTCGTTTTAAATGAAAACGGAAATGAGTTTGTGGAAAATAGAGTTCAGGGCAATGTAACCTTTGACTATAATGTTAACGATTGGCTAAGTTTTAAGTGGCGTTTAGGTACTGATGTTGCAAACTCGATCATAAAAGACTGGGTCGCCATCGCGAAATTCGATGATAACGGATATAACGGTTCCGAAATAGATGTTCCAGGCACCGTATTCAACCGGTCGAGGTATTCGCGTGAAGTTAATAGTGACTTCCTGATCAACTTCAACAAACAAATTTCGTCCAACTTCAGCTTAAATGCATTCATTGGTCATAACTTGAATCAACGGTCATTTGATAACTACGACGCCTCTGCTAGTAATTTAAATGTTCCTAACTTCTACAACCTCGCTAACAGCAACAACCCACCCACGGTAACGACATTTCAATCAATGAGACGATTGATTGGTGTCTACGGTCAGGCTGAATTGGCCTTCAAGGATTTTCTCTATTTGAATCTGACGGCGAGAAACGATTGGTCATCGACATTACCCAAAGACAAGAATTCCTATTTCTATTCAGGAGCTAATGTCAGTTTTGTATTTACTGATTTATTCGAATCCCTTCGAAATACAATTTCATACGGGAAAATTAGAGTCGCCGCGGGACAAACAGGCCGGGATGCTAATCCCTACGGCGTTTACGATGTTTTTGTTCCCTCTTCAATTTATCTGCCATTTGGCCAGATTTTATTTCCCCTTAGCGGGACCAATGCCTATGAAGTCAGCAATCAATTGGGAAACACAAATTTGAAACCTGAGATCACCACGGAATTTGAAGTAGGTACGGAATTGAGATTCTTGCAGAACAGAGTTGGATTGGATTTGACCTTCTACAAGAAAACAACGAACAATCAGATTTTGCCGGTTCAGCTTCCTAACACTACCGGGTACGCTACGCAGGTCAGCAACTTCGGCAAGATTGAAAACAAAGGAATTGAGCTGTTATTTACCGTAACGCCGATTAAGACTACCGATTTTACCTGGACGTTAGCAAGTAACTGGACCATTAACAGGAATAAGGTGCTGGAGTTGACGAGTGGATTGGACGAGTTTGTGCTTAATAGTATCTACAGTGTCGATTTTGATGCGATTGTCGGCAAGCCCTTAGGCGTTTACAAAGCTCCCGATTATGCGAGGGACGCACAAGGTCACATCATCGTTAATGGGCAAGGGATACCAACAGGGTCTACAGACAAGACCATAGTTGGGAATATGCAGCCCGATTTTGTTACGGGACTTACCAACCAACTGACCTATAAAAATTTCAGCCTTTCGTTTGCCATCGATTATCGGAAAGGAGGACTGATGTATTCCTATACTAAACGGTTAATGGAATTTGTTGGAAACTCAACCAATACAATTTACAATGATCGTCAGCCATTTATTGTGCCCAATTCGGTTAAACAGGTTGATGTAGATGATGATGGCAATCCGGTTTACGGGGAAAATGATGTGCCGGTTAACCTGGCTAATGTGACAGACTACTTTAATGCATCCAATAATCCCTACCAGGAACGTGGCCACCTGTTAGACAGGACCTATCTGAAACTAAGAGAAGTTGTTTTCACGTATAATTTTCCCAAATCAGTTTTGCAAAACAGTTTCATCGACAACCTCAGTCTGAGTGTCGTTGGAAGGAATTTGTTCTTGTGGACTCCTGCGTCAAACAACATAATTGATCCCGAGATCACGGGTTACAATGGCTCTTCAGTGAATGCCTATACCGGCGAGTTTGCTGTTGGCCCTTCCGTTAGAAGCATGGGCGTTAGTCTGCGGGCTGGATTTTAAAGTTAATTTTAACAAGACATTAGTATGAAAAGAATAGTAATAATATTAATAGCCTTGATAGCGATTACCTCTTGTCAGGACTATTTGGATGTGAATAAAGATCCAAACAATGCTTCGCAAACAACGCCGGCATTGACACTGCCTGCGGGGATTGCATCGGCTGCGGGACAATTTGCGAGCTACTACAATATAGTAGGGGGTATGTGGGTTCAATATTGGACACAAAACAACGGATCAAATCAGTATAAAAACATTGATTCGTATAACGTCCAGCAATCCACGCTGAATACCAATTTTAATGAATTGTATAGCGGCTCTTTGGAAGATTTGCAGTATGTAAGGAACGAATCCAAAAAGGCTGGCGACTGGAATTTGTATTTGATGGGCACGGTCATGCAATGCTATGTTTTTCAAATGCTTGCAGACACCTATGATCAAATTGCTTTCGATGAGGCTTTGCATGGATCTGAAATTCTCCATCCCAACTACAGGTCAGGGCAACAGGTTTACGATTCCCTGATCGTCAGGCTCGACGATGCGCTGAGCAAGGACTTTGACGCGATTACAGTGACGAATCCAGGATCATCCGACTTTTTGTTTGGTGGAAGTGTTACAAGTTGGATCCAGTTTGCCAATACGCTAAAACTCAAGATATACCTGAGACAGATATATGCAAGACCCGAGGTTGCCAATCCGGGCATTCAGGGTTTATATGATAACGGCGCCGAATTTCTTGCCGAAAGCGCGGCCATGACGCAATTTGTCGATCAGGAAAACAAGAGCAACCCGCTTTATGAGTGTGACCAGCGTAAATTGAACACGGCGCAAAATATAAAGGCCAGCAAGACGTTTGTGGACTTCTTGTTAACTAACAGTGATCCACGCGTAGACGCCTTGTTTATCCCCGGAAGCGGTGGTCAAAAAGGACTGGAGCAGGGTAATTTCGGAGCTCCCACTACGGTTGTGAATCCTGCATCAATCTCAA
>DASUGQ010000365.1:0-3305 GCA_036273935.1 Cyclobacteriaceae bacterium
AGTAATGTTTGGCAGCTTGTTCACCTGGTGAAGCAAGCCCTTTTCAATCTGGAGTCCGGTAACGTCTTTATAATGAATGATTCGCTTGGCAGTATGACCGCCTTCTCTTCCCAACGAAAGATTGCCCGATTCATCCTGGTCGAATTCAACACCCCAATCCATGATCTCCTCCAATCGTTCGGGACCTTCCTTCACCACAAGTTCAACGACTTCACGGTTACAGAGGCCGTCGCCTGCGCGCAAGGTATCTTCTATGTGCTTGTCAAACGAGTCGGTGATCTCATCCAGTACAACGGCAATCCCGCCTTGCGCATATTTTGTGTTTGACTCGCTGTCGTCGGCCTTTGTGATGACCGTGACAGATTGATGGGGAAAGCGCTTGGCTACCTTTATGGCAAAGGACAGTCCGGCGATGCCGGAGCCAATAATGAGTACGTCGGTTTGGGGCATGATCAGTTCCTGGAAATTTCCAACATTCGCTGAACAGCTACAAGTGCTTTCAAGCGAATATCTTCCGGTACATGAATTTCAGGTTTTTCGTATTTGAGGCAGAGGTAAAGTTTTTCCATCGTATTCAATCTCATATAGGGACATTCACTGCAGGCGCAGGTATTGTCTTCGTGGCTTGGCGCCGGGATCAGGCTTTTATGTGGGACTTCCTTAGACATCTTATGGAGAATGCCGGCTTCCGTAGCGATGATATACTCATTGCCTTCGTCCTGCTTCACAAAATTGATCATGCCCGTGGTCGAGCCAATGTAGTGGGCCACTTTTAGAATGTGCTCTTCGGACTCCGGGTGAGCAACGATTTTTGCATTGGGATGCTTCTTGTACAAGTCGAGCAACTTGTCGATGGCAAAGGCTTCATGAACGATGCAGGCGCCTTCCCAAAGCAGCATATCCCTTCCGGTTTTCTTGATGAGATAGCGACCCAGATTTTTATCAGGAGCAAAAATGATGGGCTTGTCTTTTGGAATGGAGTTGATCACCTTCTCAGCGTTTGCTGATGTGCAGATGATATCGCTCAAAGCTTTGATCTCGGCTGAACAATTGATGTAGGTAACGACAACGTGATCGGGGTGCTGTTCACGGAATGCCTTGAATTCTGCAGGCTGCGCCGACTCGGCCAGTGAGCATCCGGCTTTCAAATCAGGGATCACAACTTTTTTCTCAGGACAAAGAATCTTGGCCGTCTCACCCATGAAATGTACGCCGGCAAAGACAATAATATCCGCAGAAGTTTTTGCTGCTTGCTGAGAAAGGCCGAGGCTGTCACCGACATAATCCGCAATATCCTGGATCTCCGGAACCTGGTAGTAGTGTGCCAGGATTACAGCATTTTTTTCTTTGCGCAGCCGATTGATTTCAGCAACCAGGTCGAGGTTTTTATCTACCGGCACATTAAGAAAACCCTTTTGGTTCAGCGTGCCGGTTGCCTTTGCAAGCACATCGGTTGTTACCATACTTGTAATTTGGGCCTCCAAGTTAATGAAAGTTATCAATCTGATGCTCTAACGATTGGAATTTGGGAAGCGTTCCAATCGGGTTAGATTTAAACGCTATGCGCCCATCACGATGGAAATTTCAGGATTATACTTCGTGTATGATTCGAACTAAAATAAGGCAGGATAATGTCAGTTGCCGACCCTCGGAAGCCGGCCTTCTCCCTTGCACCAATCGCATTTCTCCCTTCCTCTTGCACCAAGCCAATAACCTTTACCGTCGCACCGACTACATGGAACATAAGGTGAAGATTGATTGATTGCCCTCACGATGACAATGACGACGGCAATTAAACCTGCTATGAGAAGAAAACGGATAAGCAACATGATCATGGTTGACCAAGATAGCAGACGGAATTAAAAAACAAAAACTCAAGTTACCAGTTTAATACAACTAAGTATGGGAATTTTAAATGACGATCAAATTAATCAATTCATCAGCGATGGCTATGTGAAAGTTGAAAATGCTTTCTCAAAAGAACTTGCCGAAGAAGCCCTCAGAATTTTATGGAAAGATACAGGATGCGATCCCAATAATTCCAGCACATGGACGCGCCCCGTAATACGACTTGGTGAATACGCGCAAGCGCCCTTCAGACAAATTGCAAATACACCCCTGCTTCACAGCGCTTTCGATCAATTAGTGGGAAGGGGACGCTGGTTACCAAGGGGCAGCCTGGGTACATTTCCAGTTCGATTTCCATCCAGTGAAAAACCTAACGATACAGGATGGCACGTTGAATCAAGTTTTCCTGGCGTATTGAATGATTACTCTACCTGGAGAATAAATGTGCGATCAAAAGGCCGGGCCTTGCTCATGCTGTTTCTGTTCTCCGATGTTAGCAAGTCGGATGCTCCAACGCGCATTCGTATAGGATCACATCTTGAGGTTGCAAATTTATTGAAACCTTTTGGTGAATCCGGCCTTTCATTCATGGAGCTTGCCAAAAAACTTGATGCCACTTCACACAGGGATGAAGTGTTGGCGGCGGGCGATGCAGGAACAGTTTTTCTATGTCATCCTTTTCTGGTGCATGCCGCTCAGCCACACATCGGACGAACGCCTCGCTTCATGGCGCAGCCTCCGCTTTTGCCGGCGGAGGACTTTCAACTGCACCGTGATGATGGAAGTTATTCTCCCGTGGAAATTGCCATTCGAACAGGCATTACGCTATAAATTTTACTCATGTGATTTCACAGAAGTTGCGTTTCACTAATTTCACGTTCCATACAATGAGATAAGGAATGAGAACTCTCCTCTGGTCAGTCTTTATTTTCTTCGCGGTAGCAATTGGATTTTATCCTTTTGCCTACCTGTTCTTTGATATGCGTTACGGACTATTAGCGAGCAAGCCTCCCGAATTATTGCAGAGCGAAATATGGTATTCCGTTTTTTACCTTCACATTTTTTTGGGCTCCATAGCGATCCTTTCAGGGTGGTCGCAATTCAGCAAGCGCATCAGAAATAAAAATTTAACCTTACACCGGACACTGGGAAAAATTTATCTTACAGCTGTTGCCCTCAGCGGTGTTGCAGCGCTATACATCGCATTTTTTGCCACGGGTGGAATAGTTTCAGTTATGGGCTTCGCGGGCCTGGCTATTGGATGGCTGCTTACATCAGCCCAGGCATACCGTTCAATTCGCGGGAAAAACGTTGATCAACATCAGTATTGGATGATCCGCAGTTATGCACTCTGCTGGGCAGCAGTCACGTTGCGAATATGGCTACCGTTATTTCAGTTTGGTTTTGGTGTCGGGTTTCTGATTGCTTATCGAATCATCGCCTGGTTATGCTGGGTG
>DASUGQ010000366.1:0-9562 GCA_036273935.1 Cyclobacteriaceae bacterium
TTATCCGTTTGTGCAATCGCCTTTTTGAAAACTTCAATTCCTTTTTCTCCGCGCTTCACCAATTCAAATTGTGCTTTTTGGCGGACTCGCATATCACCATATTGAAGCAGATTAAATAACTCTTCCTCGGTTTGTTCTTTATAACTCAGTTCGATCAGCCGTTTTGTTTCCTCTCGTGCTGCTTTCAAATCATCTCTGTCCTCACTGACATCCAACTTCCAGACCCGACCATAATTTTTTGTATTCCATCCATTGATCCAATCCGCCACGTACAATGCACCATCATTGCCGAACTTAATGCCTGTGGGAAGGATGCCACTCAGTACGTCTACTTCGTTGTCCAGATCAAATGACGCCCCCTTTGGCTTTAGTCCAAATGACCAAATGTGTGAGCGACTGGGGTTACCCACAAACTCCACAAGAAAGAATTTATTTTTCCACACTGATCCCAAGGCAGTTCCCGGGTTATATGCCATTCCAGTAGGGCCATTGTGATAGTTGACGATTGGGGGAATAATGTATGCCGCTTGCCCTTCCCATCGGGGCACATACAACTTTTCATCCATCCACACTTTATAAGTATTATTTTTCGGGTCTGTATATTTTCCGTATTGCCAATTTGAACGCCACCCGGCATCATGTCCCTCAACAATATGAACCAACCTTTCGCTCTCCCCCGGATGATCCCCATCATTATCGGACGTAATGATATTTCCATACTCGTCAAAAACAAATTCATGTGTATTGCGCAATCCTGAAGCAACGACTTCGAAATCGCTCCCGTCAGGATTCGATCGAACTATTACGCCTTCATTAGGGTATTCGTATTTTTTTCCTTCCTTGTCAACAAGATTTGCCCCAATGTCACCTATTCCCCAATAAATTTTTCCATCCGGTCCCTCAATTGCACCTGACATTCCATGGCCACTGAACCCGATGTGAACGGCATACCCATGACTAATGGATTCCTTTTCGTCCAAAACGCCGTCACCGTCAGTATCTTTTAGTCGCCACATGTCTGGCCCAATGCCAACAAAAACATCTTCTTCCCTTACCAACAATGCGCCGGCCACGTCGCTCACTTCGTCATGAAAGTCATTCAGTATCCGCGTTGATATATCAGCAATACCGTCACCATCTTGATCTTCAATTTTCCAAACTTCATCCTTCTCAACGGCAAGATCGTGCCAGTCGTGAATGCCATCGTTATTCAGGTCAGGAAGCCATTTGTTTTCTTCACTCCGCTCAGGTGCAAAGGTCTGATGTAAAAATGCGCGCCGGTCTTCCACGGTTTGCAACGCAATCGAAGGTGTCATCCAATCGCGGTGGCCGCGAATATCAAATTCCGAATTTTTCTGTCGGTTTGTCCTGGTAAGATATACTCTGCCCTTATCATCAATAGACATTGCAATGGGATCGGGAGCAAGAGAGTCGGTTGCCCATACCCGAATGGTCAAACCATCTGCCAATTGAACCGCCGTATTTTTACGGATTTCCTCCGCCTTCAAAGCCCCTTGCTTTGCACCTTCACGCACAATCAGTGGTGGTTCTTTTGGAGCCGGTTTATTGCAGGATGCCGTTGCAAAAAGGGCGAACATCACGACCAATCGGCTTCGTGTTAAACTAAAATGCTTCATTGATGCCTCTGTATTTTGATACAACTGAGAAATTGGTCTGCAATTACCACTAAAAGTGAGAAAGTCACAAGAGCCCAGGTAAAAATAGAAAGCTTCAAAAAATGGATCGACCATTAGTAGTAGACTTCAACAAAACCATTTGACAAGATTTTGATATGACCCCTCAAAACCCCAGGCCTCCATTTTGGACCTTCCTTCACCAGGCGAATAGCTTCCAGATCGCACGGGGTGCACAAGCCCTCCGTGATAATAAAGTCGCGCATGGATCCGTCCGTATCAACGAGGAAGTTAAGTTTGACGACGCCATTAATATTTCGCGCTTCCCCAGGGCGGACTAAATTTTTCTGTAAGTATTCCTGGTAAAGTTTCATTCCCATCTCGGGGAAAGGGAATACGCTGAGCTGATCATAGACATACCGTTGGCCATTCTCATCCAGTGCTACCCCTCGAACCAATAAACCATTCCGGTAATATTCCTGGTAGTGCGGCGCGCCGGAGGAATAATAGCCCAGCCAGTTTCCTTGTTTCTGTCCGTCTCTGAATTCTCCTTCTTCAGCAATCGTTCCGTTCTTGTGCCATGTAATTTGTTTTCCATTCCCATTTTTCACCTGCTGATTACCGAGTGAGTCCCAGACACTTTTGGTAAAAAACTGATCACCATAATAGACCTCACTTTGAAGCTGACCGTTCTTATAAAAATTCTCCCACTTCCCTACCGCACGCTCTTTGTCGTATCGACCTAATGATTCGTATTTGCCGTCGCGCGTGTAGTAGCGAAATACGCCATTGTGCATATTGTTCAGGTACCGTCCCTTCATCTGAATCTTTCCGTTGATATAATAATCGCGCACATCACCCTGCCATCTCTCGAGCGTATCGCGCATGCCAATGCGATAAAAATGCGCACCTGCATCACCTTGAATCTCACGCCAGCTACTGTCATAATAAACTGTTACCCATTTACCGGGTGGTGAATCTTCTCCCACATTCGCGAGCTCCGTTGGCTGTAGTTGATAGTTCAGGACGTATTTAAGCTTCGGGAGTGAATCAAATTTTTGATTCGTGATTTCAAGGCTATCGAGGTAGACAAAGGTTTCCATTTCAACTCCCATTAACCGGTAATTCACTTCTGCTTTTCGAAGTGAAATGTAGTGGTTAAGAATAGTGGTGTCGTTAGCCAGACCGGGAGGTACATGTTTCAAATTCTTAAGTTGATAATGTACCGAGTCCCACCTGGGTAGAATAAGCGCCAGACTGTCGGCGCGCTGATGGTCTGTCAGCAGTTGATTATAAACACGCTGAAGTCGTCTTTCAGTATCGACAACTTTTTGAAAAATGTTGTAATAATTCAGTTGATCCTTGGGTACCAGCAATACCATGAAAGGAATTATAAGGGACAACATTATCCACTGGGAAAGCGGAATTAGCAGGCCGAAAAAGTTAAGCAGCGAAAGCACCGTGCCCATAACGAAGCCCCCAATGTGCGCAGCAGTATCCACATTCACGTTCCTGGCGATAACATAATTGACGACAAGAAAGATTACAAAATTGATTAGAATGCTTTGCAACTGCTTTCGGTTTTGAAAATTGGTCAATACTTGCCAGGTAATCATGTATCCGAACAATCCAAAGATCGCACCTGACGCCCCCGCGCTAACGACATATAGATTGAAGATGAGACTTGAAAGTCCGGCGCCAATGCCTGTAATGAAGTAGAGCAGCATGAACCTGGACTTTCCCAGAAAAACTTCCAACTCCCGGCCAACACTGTATAATGCATACATATTCACTGCCAGGTGGAGAATGCCCCAATGCATAAACATCGAAGTTAAAAGACGCCAGTAATCTCCATCAACTGTGAAGGGATTAAAGTTTGCACCCGTAAACAGAACGAAAAAAAAATCCTCAGGCCGATTAAAGAGAAGGCTCTCCTGGTAAACAGCCATGATGACAAACACAAAAATGTTTAGAAGTATCAGTAGTAGTGTGGCTGCAACTCTTGTCACGATGTCGAATTTGCTTTAACAAGGCCTTAGCGACTGATCGCTTCCAGGCGCTTCATCAGTGGCGGATGTGAATAATGAAAGAAAACATAAAGTGGATGCGGGAACAAATTACTGAGCGAATCAACCGACAATTTCTTAAGGGCATTTGCCAACGCTGTGCCATCATAGTTTTGCTTTGCATAGTTATCCGCTTCGAACTCGTTTTTGCGGCTGTACATGCTCATGAACAATCCTGTAATTCCTGATATGGGCGAAAACAGGATGGTGAATGCAAGGAGATTGAGATGAATGACATACTGCGTGCCTCCCATCGCAAGAGAGAGGTTTTCATTGAAAATCATGAGTGATAAAACCCAAAGAGTGAAAAAGATCTGAATGATTGAAAGCAAATATCCCCAAATGATATGTTTCTTCTTAAAATGTCCAACTTCATGTGCAAGCACTGCTACCAATTCTTCTGTTGTGTGATTGTCAATCAACGTATCATATAAAACAATCTTTTTCTTCTTTCCTATTCCTGAGAAAAATGCGTTGGCCTTTTTTGAACGCTTAGATCCATCGATTATAAAAATATTATCCAGTGGAAACTCAACCTTTTTTGCAAAGGACTCAATCGCTTGTTTCAATTCCCCATCCTCAAGAGGTGTCAGCTTGTTGAACATGGGAAGAATCAATGAGGTGTAAAACATATTCATGAAGAGAATAAAGGAGGACGCGATCAAGGCAAACCAGATCCAGAAATCAGGGCCAATTACCCGGACGCAGTAAATCAACAACGATAACAATCCCCCACCAATGATGGCCGAAAGGATGTAACCTTTCAACTTGTCAGTAAAAAATGTTTTTATTGTTGTTTTGTTGAATCCATATCTCTCTTCAATGACAAAAGTAGAGTACCATTGAAAAGGAGTAGTAAGAATATCTGACGCAAACATCAACACACCAAAGAACGCAAGTGCAAGTGCAACTTCGTTATGCAAGTGCTGACGTAAAAGGCCGTCCAGCCACCCAAATCCTCCCAACATCAACATCAATACGGCTAAAATAAAACTGAATGCCGAGGTGATGAATGAAAAATTTGTCTGATCCCTGTGATAGTCGAGTGACTTTAAATATTTATCCTTGTTGTAGAAGTCTTCGATTTCCTTTGGAATATCTGAACGCTGATATTTGAGGTTAATGTAGTCCAGCACCTGATCGAAGACGTAGCTTATGACAACAATAGAGAGAATAAGATATAAAATCGTTTGAGGTTCCATACAATGACAATTGTACAAAAAACAAAACTGTTCGGCAATGCGATTTGTTCCTTTGCCGGGATCATTTAACTCTTATTGGACTTAAACATTATTAACCGAATGCAAATCTCCATAAACACTCCGGCGCTGTTATTCCCCGCCATTACGTTACTGATGTTGGCCTACACGAACCGCTTCCTGGCGCTTGCTACGCTGATCAGAAATCTTCATACCAAGTATAAGCAGGTTGCGGAAGAGAAGGAGGTCATTCATCACCAGATACAAAATTTAAGACGACGTTTAGTACTGGTGAAGCAAATGCAATTCTGCGGAATTGTGAGCTTCTTTCTTTGCGTGCTGGCCATGCTTTTCGTTTACTTTCAATATGAGGCCTGGGCAGCAGGTATTTTCGCGCTCAGTCTTGGGTTCCTGCTGCTATCATTGGCATTATCGCTCAATGAGATTCTTATCAGCACCCGGGCTCTCGACATCGAGCTAAAAGACATGGAGAATTGATACACGCTTGCGCCGGATGTCAATTTTGAATGCCTCAGTGATCGAATAGTTAAAAAATCTAACTTTGCCCACAGTGAACAAAAAGAAAATCATTAACGATCCGGTTTACGGTTTTATAACGATCCGTAGTGATTTGATTTTTGATATTATCACACATCCCTGGTTTCAACGATTGAGACACATCCGACAATTAGGTCTCACGGACTTTGTGTATCCAGGGGCGCTTCATACGCGCTTTCAACATGCGCTGGGTGCCATGCACCTGATGGGACGGGTACTCGAAAATCTGAGAACAAAAGACATCGAAATTTCGGAAGAAGAATTCGAGGCGTCCCAGCTGGCCATCCTCCTTCATGACATTGGACATGGACCGTTTTCGCATACCCTCGAGGAGACGCTTTTGCATGGTGTCTCCCATGAGAGTTTATCGTACCGGTTTATGCAGGAATTGAATAAAGACTTTAATAATGCACTGGACCTCGCCCTTAAGATTTTTCGAAACAGCTACAAACGTAAGTTTTTTCATGCGCTTGTGTCCAGCCAACTGGATATTGACCGGCTTGACTATCTAAAGCGGGATTGTTTTTTTACCGGTGTTCAGGAGGGCACAATCGGGATCGACCGGATCATTTCAATGCTCTATGTACATAATGACCAGCTTGTCGTTGAAGAAAAAGGAATTTACAGCATAGAAAATTTTCTGAACGCCCGCAGACTAATGTACTGGCAGGTCTATCTGCATAAGACTACCGTGAGTGCGGAGAGGATGCTGGTAAACCTGATTCGCCGGGCACAACACCTCATTAACAATGGCGAGAAGCTCGTAGCAAGCGAGCCCTTGCTTTATATTTTGGGAAACTCGATGACGATGGAAGATTTCAAAAGTCGTGAAGCTCTGAATTTATTTGGCCGACTGGATGATTTTGACGTTTGGGGCGCCATCAAGTTTTGGTGTGATCATCAGGACAACATTCTCTCTTCGTTGTCTGATATGTTAACGCAGCGCAAGCTATTCAGCATTGTATTGAATAATGACCCTATAAAGAAAAGTGTGATTGAAAAGATCAGGGCCAAAGTGGCAAAGGAATTCAAAATACTGCGCTCGGACTCAAGCTATATGTTTTCACATGGCACGGTATCGAATGAAGCATATACGGAAGGTCAATCCATCAACATTCTAATGAAGAATGGGCACCTGTTGGATATTGCCCAGGCTTCCGATCTTCCAAATATCAAAGCGCTTGGTAAAATCGTTAAAAAAAATTATCTCTGCTGGCCCAAAAACGTATCTTTGTGATAAAGACACACAGTGTAAGAACCTGCACGGTAACTAATCCCCATTTACATTATGGAATTTACAGTCAACCAAATTGCTGGCATGCTGGGCGGAGAGGTAAAAGGTGATGGCAATGAGAAAATAAATATGCTGGCAAAAATTCAGGAGGCCAAGCACGGCCAGATTGCATTTCTCTCCAACCCTCGTTATGAGCAATACATTTATGCCACTGAAGCAACAGCTGTAATTGTTAAGAAAGATTTTTCACCTAGAAAGGAAATCAAATCAACGCTGATCCTGGTGGAAGACCCTTATGTGAGTTTCACAACCTTGCTTGAGGAGTATCACAAGATGATAAGCTTCCAAAAAGTCGGCGTCGAAGATCCATGCTTCATTGGGAAAAATTCAACGCTGGGATCAAATATTTATCGTGGTGCCTTTTCATACATTGGCAATAATGTCAAGATCGGAGACCATGTAAAAATCTATCCTCACGCTTATGTTGGCGATGACGTGACGATCGGCAGCAATTCAATAATCCATTCCGGTGTAAAAATTTATTCAGACACCATTATCGGAAGCAACTGCGTCTTTCATTCCGGCACGGTCATCGGCAGCGACGGATTTGGATTCGCCCCACAGGAGGATGGTACTTATAAAACCATACCGCAACTTGGCAAAGTGATTATTAAGGACAACGTTGCCATTGGCGCGAACACGGTCATCGACTGTGCTACCTTTTTCGGTGATGCAACGCTCATCAATGAAGGTGTCAAGTTGGATAACCTCATTCAGATTGCTCATAATGTCGAAATAGGCAAAAATACGGTAATCGCCGCTCAAACAGGCATCTCAGGGTCAACGAAAGTCGGTGAAAACTGCATGCTCGCGGGCCAGGTAGGCATCGCGGGACATTTGGTGATAGCAAATAATACCAGTCTTGGAGCCCAGGCGGGCGTATCAAAGTCCATTGTCAAAGAAGGACAGCGGTTGATAGGTTACCCGGTATTTGATATCAAGGAGTATTTCCGTTCATACGCTGTTTTTAAGAAGCTACCCGACCTAAACTATCGACTGAAAGAGCTGGAGGACAAAATCAAAGACCTTGTAAATCACGCCTGACGCACTTAAATCTCCGACAAAGGATAATATTGAGCACCACTTGCATGGGGTGGCCAAAAATTGGTTATTCCGGAATATTGGGATTAAATTTGCGCACTTTTGCAGGTTAAAATGCTAAATATCAAACAACAAACCATTCAGAAGTCGGTTACACTTTCCGGCGTTGGTCTACATACGGGAGTCCAGACAAATATGACTTTTGTTCCCGCGAAGCCCAATCACGGAATAAAGTTTCAACGGATTGATTTGCCAGGAGCTCCCGTTATCGATGCTGATTGCGATAATGTAGTCGATGTTTCCCGCGGTACTACTATTGAACAAAGTGGGGCGAGGGTTAGCACGATAGAGCACACCCTGGCAGCGCTCGTGGGACTTGAAATTGATAATGTTTTGATTCAATTGGATGGCCCCGAATGCCCGATCATGGATGGCAGTTCCATTCAATTCATAGAAGTCCTCAAAGCTGCGGAGTCAGAAGAGCAAAATGCGATACGTGATTTCTTTGAAGTGCAGGATCCAATCTTCTACCGGGAGGTGGCCCGTAACGTCGAGATTGCCGCCCTGCCCCTGGATGATTATCGCGTAACGGTAATGATCGACTACAACTCACCGGTACTCGGCAGTCAACACGCATCGATAACAGACATCAGACAATTTGAAAAGGAGATTGCATCGTGCCGTACCTTTTGTTTTCTGCACGAGCTGGAGATGCTGTACAAAAATAACCTCATCAAAGGAGGCGACCTCAACAATGCCATTGTGATTGTTGATCGGATCGTTCAGGACAATGAGCTGGAGAATATCGCAAAGATGTTGGGTAAACCCAAGGTAGCGGTAAAACAAGAAGGGATATTGAACAACATCGAGCTGCGCTACAAGAATGAACCGGCCCGTCATAAATTGTTGGACATTGTTGGAGACCTTGCGCTGTCAGGGCGTCCGTTAAAGGCCCAGGTTCTTGCAGCAAGACCGGGTCATGCAGCCAACGTTGCTTTCGCCAAGAAGTTGAAAAAGGCCATGCAGGAAGCCGACAAGAAAGGAAGACCAAAATATAATCCGAGCCTTCCTCCCGTCCTGGACATTAACAAAATTGCATCTATTCTCAAACACCGCTATCCTTTCCTGATGATCGACAAGATCATCTATTTAGATAATGAAAGTGTGGCAGGCGTTAAGAATGTAACTGTAAACGAACCTTTCTTCCAGGGTCACTTTCCCGGAAACCCGGTAATGCCTGGAGTAATGCAAATTGAAGCTATGGCTCAGATCGGCGGCATCCTTGTCTTGAGTACTGTTCCTGATCCTGAAAATTATTGGACTTATTTCCTGGGCGTTGAAAACATGCGGTTCAGAAAAATGGTACTCCCGGGCGATACCCTTGTGATACAGTGCGATCTTTTGGCACCCATCAAACGAGGAATTGCAAAGATGTACGGCCGAGCTTTCGTAGGCAATACAATGGTTTGTGAGGGTACCATGACGGCCAGCATCGTTCGTAAAGACTAAAAAATTCATGAATCAATACCCGCTAGCAAACGTCCATCCGGAGGCAAAAATTGGTAAAAACGTAGTCATCGAACCTTTTGCAACCGTCCAAAAAGATGTAGTTATTGATGATGGAAGTTGGATCGGACCCGGAGCAGTCATCTGGAACGGAGCCCGTATTGGTAAGAATGTAAAAATATATCCAGGGGCATCTGTATCATCAATTCCTCAGGATCTCAAATATGCCGGTGAAAAAACGGAGACTTTCATTGGTGATAATAG
>DASUGQ010000367.1:0-3654 GCA_036273935.1 Cyclobacteriaceae bacterium
AGTGCAAGGGCCGGCCCTGCAAATTCCTTAGCAGCCAGTCCGGTCATAACAAAGATACCAGCACCGATAACGGAACCCACTCCCAATGCAGTCAATGACCACTTACCCAGAACGCGCTTCAAACCGCTTTGCAGCATATCCTGCTCGTACATCTCAACTGTTTTCCGTGCTTTCCATTGTTTTGTCATGGCCGATGCTTTTTTATACTTATCAATTGCTATAAGCGCTAAAAATAAGACTATTCTTTTAAAATCCAGTTTATGACCGTTTTAAATGTAAGAACCAAATTCCGGGCATTGAAAGAATACATTGAGAACCACAGATATTGCCGCGAGAGGGATACTTTTGCAAAATAATTTACCCTGTATGACACAGCCCATAAAAGTGATTAATGGTTATGAGTTCATCCAATATCAACGCCCCATTCTGGATGAACGCGAGGCACTGAATCGCAGCAGGAATTTCCGCAACGACATAACATCCCGGAGAACGGTTCGGGAGTTTTCTGATAAAGCTGTTGACCGGGAAATCATTGAGAACCTTATTCGGGCCGCGTCTTCCGCGCCCTCCGGAGCCAATAAACAGCCATGGACGTTTTGCATTGTCACCAACCCTATTCTGAAAAAACAGATCCGCGAAGCAGCTGAAAAGGAAGAATATGAAAATTACCATGGCAGAATGAACGACGAATGGGTGGAGGATTTACGGCCCTTGCAAACGGACTGGCAGAAACCGTTCCTCGAAACGGCGCCGCTTCTAATTGTCGTTTTTAAGAAACCTTACGACCTGGTTGCAACGGGCGCCAAACGAAACAACTATTATGTAGCGGAATCGACAGGACTAGCTTGTGGATTCTTACTCGTAGCGATTCACCAGGCAGGATTGGTAGCCCTGACGCATACGCCAAGTCCTATGAATTTTTTAATAGAGATTCTTGAGCGGCCTGAAAATGAAAGACCCTTTCTCCTGATACCCGTCGGATTTCCCAGGGAAGAAACCTACGTGCCCAGGCTGAAACGAAAAGAACTGGAAGAAGTGGCGGTATTTTACTAATCGTAAAAAATAAAAGGCAGCCTTCTCATCAAACCTGATAAGAATCAGGCCTGAGAATGATGGAGGTTAGCCAGCACTCCACGGCAAGCGCCTACCTTCGATTAAGATAAAGTAAGACTTGTCATGAAAAAAATATTGATCCCCATAGATTTTGCAGAATCATCAGCGCGTGCTATTCGCTACGCTGAAGATGTCTTCAAAGGACAGGAAGCCGAACTCCACCTGATCCATGTCGTTCCGGCGGCAACTCCAGGTATGGAAGAAGTGACCAAAGCCTTTGCGCGATTTGAATCGGAGCACCTGAGTCAGACAGAGATTCCCTATACATTCCTCGTGAAGAAAGGGGTTGTCTTACTTGAAATTCAACACGCCATTGACGAGTTGAAGCCAACAGTTGTTATTATCGGTCTCGATGGTGGTTCATTATCAAAAGCATATCTCAGACTTGCTGACTGTCCGGTGATCTTAATCCCTAAGAACAGTTCACAGATCAAAATCAAGAATATCGCTTATGCGAATGATTTCCTGAACATCAGGGATTCTTCTGCTTTCGGACCACTCCTGGATTTGTCGCGCACCTTTGGAGCAGACATTCATATTATTCATGTCAATAAAGATAATGATACATCGCTTCCCCTGGATAAATCGGAAGCGGCCATCGAATATTATCTTAACCCTGTTAAGCACGAATATTTTTCCGTCAACAGCAATGACATTGTTGGTGCCATTCAAAAATATGTAGCCGACAAAGACATCGATTTGCTAACCCTTTTACTCCGCGATCACGGAACAAATGAACTTCATTCAAAGGGAGAACTGGTAGATCAGCTGGTGAGCAAGTCTAATGTGCCGATATTGAGTTTGGTGTAAGGGGTAACAATATAATGACATTTCCTATTCGAAGAGACTCAGGTCTCACCCATCTTCTTGAGTGCGACAGCCTGATTGGGAATGCCCTTCCCTAAGGTGAGAGGGAAATGATGGTGGGTGCCAGGATGGGAGTATCATCATCTCACTCCTACCATAAATTCATCATCGGGAACCCAGCGCTCATCAATATAATTTAAATTGCCAATCACAAAGGCCCCTGTAATATCGAAGGCCATTCGTACGTGAGCAGCGTTATCCCGAAGTTCAATTTTATCAAAAACATAGCAAGGTTTGGTATCTGCAACAGAGTCTGAGCTACTCAGAGCATTAAGCCAATGTCCATTTTGCATAATAGGAGAAACATTATTTACGCCCTCATCATCCTTTATGAGGACATAAATTTTACCATACCTTTTCCGAATAAATTCAAGTTTAGAAAATCTAATTACATCAGGCAGATTCATTATATTCTCTACTAGTTGAATCTTTCTTTCATCCTGTAAATTTGAATGCACCTTTATAGAACTTGAATCCGTAGGCAACCGCTGATCTGTACTGGATTAGTGGTTGGAACAACTGATCAATACTAAAACGAGACACAAACACATTCTCATAAGAATACTCACTCACTTGATCATTCATTCGCCCATCACTCATCCCCGCATTCACTCATTGATTTCCGACCCTGTATTTCTTCAAATGAGGCATCACCTTTTCGGTTGACCTGGGTTTTGGATTTAGCTTCATGATGTCAGTCGGCATTCGGCACATTACTGCACTGTGATTGTACACTACTATTGGGTATTTAACCAGGTAGGCATTATGTACAAGTACTTCCAGCCATCCGTCCATTGTGTAGGTATTGCCGCCAATCTTTGCTTCATAGTCAGCGTGTGATTGATCAAGCAATTCCTTCGGGTGAAGACCTAACATGTTTACAATATCCTTCCAATAGGTAGGTGACAATTTTTCCTGAAGCAAATTGAATTCATTGATGTGGCTGCATAAATCCAACGCAATGGCTTTGGTTTGTTTACCTGCATTTGACTGCGGGTTGCATATCAAAAAAAGTTCGTTGGGATGTAAATACATGATCTTAAAAATTAATAGTAAGTATTAAGATACCGCAAAAAACACTGCGAATCAAACGTTTGCATTGATTTATGCAGCCGGAAGGGTTTCCATGTTATTTAAAGCATTTTAGAAAAATCCCTGTTTAACCAAGCGCGATCAAATTTCTGATCATGCTGATCATTTCCTGTGGAAAAATTCCTAACCAGATCAGCAAGACGGAGAGAACAAAAATGGTCACCAGCCCTCCAACATAAACAGTCGGATGTAATCGCTCTGGATTTACACTAGCTGATGAATCAAACATCAGCGCCACAATACGGATGTAGTAATAAAGACCAATGACACTGTTGATCACCAGCACAATGACAAGCAACCACATTTGCGCTCCAACACCGGAGGCAAGAAGATAAAATTTTCCAATAAAGCCGGCCGTCAGGGGTATGCCCGCGAGCGACAGCAGCATCGCAGTAAATGCAGCAGCCATCCAGGGTCGTACCCAAAAAAGTCCCTTATAATCTTCCATGCGTTCTGCATCGCGATCTTCGTCAGACAACAACGCAATAATTCCAAACGCACCAACACTGGTGACAAAATAAGCGACGAGGTAAAAGCTCACCGCCTCCACGCCGAATTTGTTACCCGACAAAAAAGCTACCA
>DASUGQ010000368.1:0-15900 GCA_036273935.1 Cyclobacteriaceae bacterium
ACTCAAGTTGCCGACCTGCCTTGTTGTACTTCCTTAAATTTTGACAAGTATGCGAAATAAATTCACATGGATTGACTTTGTGCTGATGATACCGACAATTGCAGCTTTAGTGATAGCGCTGTTTGTCTGGGTGAATTAGGAGGGCCGTGACCTGGCCAATTTACTTTTGCGGTAACCGTAAGCAAAATATATTAACAGGCCGAAAAACATCCAGCCAAAAAATACTTTCCAACTGCTCACCGGAATCTCAATTAATAAATATGAGCAACACAAGACACCAAGCACGGGGATAAGCGAGAAGCGCTTAATGAAGGTTGCAATAGTAAGTACCGTCGCAAGCAAAATGAAAATTAAGAAAAGAATTTCCTGGTGTGATTCATGAGAAATATTGAGGAAAGAATTTTCGACCCGGTCCCAAAACGCAATGAGAAAAGCGATCAGAATAATCGGAACGATCCATTGCCCGTTAATATAGGGAAGATTAAATTTCTTTGAAGATAAACCAGTTGCGTCCAGCCGGGGCAGGGCAAGCACACCGCCGCAGACGAGCACAAACGCAAACAATGTTCCGATACTGGTCAGGTCAGTCATCAAAGCACTCTCAACGACAAGCGAAGGAATAGCAACAATGACCCCGGTAAGAATGGTCGAAAACCCTGGAGTTTGGAATTTGGGATGGATTTTTGCAAATCGTTTTGGCAGTAGACCATCACGACTCATGCTCATCCATATCCTGGGTTGCCCCAGTTGAAAAACAAGCAGGACGCTGGTTGCTGCCACTACCGCACTTACCGAAATAAAAAAACCTATTTTAGGCTGTCCAATCTTTTCAAAAACATAGGCCAGTGGGTCAGATACATTATTAAACTCCGTATAGTGAACCATGCCTGTAATCACCAACGTGACAACGACATAAATGACCGTGCAAATCACGAGCGAATAAATCATTCCCCTTGGCAGGTCATGTTGCGGATCAGAGCATTCCTCCGCCGTAGTCGAGATAGCATCAAAGCCAATGTAGGCAAAGAAGATAGCCGATACTCCCTTTAAAATTCCTGTGAATCCCGCTGGCATGAATGGCGACCAGTTGCTCGCATCAATATAAAATACTCCGATCACTACGATGAAGAGCAGTACAATTAACTTCAGGCCTACCATAAAATTAGCGCCCTTCTTACTTTCCTTTATGCCAACCAGTGTTACAATGGTAATAAGTACGACAATGACAAAGGCGGGCAGGTTAACAATGAAATGAAAATTGCCCAGTGAAGGCGCAGTGGTCCACGCGAGATTACCAATATCCTTTCCATTCTTCACGGCATCATTAAAAATTGACTCGGCCGTATAAGGATCCGTAGCAAGCCATGCCGGGAGGTGAATGCGAAATCCCTCCAGCAGGTTGTTGAAATAACTGCTCCACGAAATGGCCACCACTACATTGCCAATTGCATATTCCAGGATCAGGGCCCAGCCAATAATCCAGGCGATCATCTCGCCAAAAGTCACGTAGGAATAGGTATAAGCGCTTCCTGATACCGGAACCCTGGAGGCAAATTCTGCATAGCATAATGCAGTGAATCCACAGGTAACAGCGGTAATCATAAACAGGAAAATCACACCTGGTCCTCCATTGTAGGCCGCCTGACCAATCGTCGAAAAGATACCTGCGCCGATGACAGCGGCAATGCCCATTGAGGTAAGGTCGCGAACACCCAGGACTTTTTTAAGCTGGGAACCTTCTGATGGATTGACTTCTTCTTTTACTTGTATAAGGGACTTCTTTCTGAAGAGTGATTCTAGCATGAAAGTAATTAAACTGAAAAATAACAAAAAAGCCATTGATAAAACCGCGAGAACCAAGTTTCATTTAGTCAGGCTTATTATATTTGATGATTTATGAGTGAACTGCGCAACGGATTCTCGATCACCAATATTACTTTGGATGAAATTAACGCCCTCCCTTTGAAAACGTTCAAAGGAAAAGTCCATTTGATTGAGCAGCCCGAGGCGGTGACCGATGTTTTAAATCACCTCCGCAAGGAAGAGGTCGTCGGTTTCGATACTGAAACGCGCCCAAGTTTTAAAAAGGGTCAGCTGTTTAAGGTTGCTCTTCTCCAAATTGCAGTCCCCGACAATGTTTTTCTAATACGACTTCAGCATACCGGTGTAACAGAAGAAATAAAGGATTTCCTGGAAAATGATAATCTCATCAAAACGGGAATAGGAATACGCGATGATATCCTTGCGTTGCAGCGGGTGAAGCGTTTTCAGCCTCAGGGCTTTGTTGACCTGGCGCCTCTTGCCAAGGAAGCGGGGTTGCAAGTGGAAAGCGTCAAGAAACTAACGGGCCTCCTGCTGGGTTTTCGTATTTCAAAAAGCGCACAAACATCAAATTGGGAAGCGTCAAAGCTCACTAAAAAACAAATCGAATACGCGGCAACCGATGCATGGGTATGCCTTGAGTTATATCGAAAGTTGATTCGATAAATATTCTAAAAAATGCCAGAAGTATTTCGAGCGCCGATTGTCATGTAATAATTTTTTGGAATTTTCTCGCTATTTTATCTTTTCTTTGCTTAGTTTCGATTCAGCCCATCAGAAGACGCGATAGATAGAGTTGCTGTGCCGTTTAAATTGATAGTGGACCACTCGTAGGGTCTATACTGAATACCGCGTTATGAAATTTCACTTTAAAAAAAAAGTGTGGATTAGTTTCCTCGTCGCACTTGCCATCCTGGCGGGGCTATGGTATTATTCGATTCTTAACAATCAGGAGTTTGCCGAAACCAGCAGGATGGTATCTCGCACAAATGAGGTGCTCTATCACATAGAGCGATCGCGATCAGGTGCATTGGAAACTGACAAAAGCCTTCTGCAATATCTGGTCACCGGCGATACCAATTTTTACCATCGCTATAACAACCAGGTTGACTCCATTCGGATTCACTATCTGAAACTGAGGGATTTAACTCACGATAACGTTATGCAGCAGGCATATATAGATAGCATGAGATTCTGGGGCCGGCAAAAGTATGAGCGCGACCTTGCCACCATGGAAACCCGCAAAAGCTCCACCGTTCCATTTCAACTCATAAATCAATCACTCGAAACCAATCAACTCCTCGCCAATTTTACCAACACAACGACAAAAATGAGGTCCATAGAAGAACGTTTGCTGTCCGAGCGTATAAAACAAAATGAACAAAATCTTTTAAAATTCAATATAACGTTTAGCATTTTGATCGCGTCAACTGTTATCATATTGGTTATTGTATTTATCTCCATCAACAGAACTGTGCGTGCGAGGCTGGAAGCTGAAACCAAAATGGATCAAATTAATAATGAACTTGAAGCATTTACATATTCTGTCTCGCATGATTTGCGCGCACCACTAAGATCAATCAATGGCTACGCCCAAATACTTGAGGATGATTACTCAGGCAAACTTGATCCGGAAGGTTCGCGGGTAATACAGGTCATTAGAAGAAATGCGCGACGAATGGGAAAGCTGATCGATGATCTTTTGGACTTCTCACGATTAGGGAAAAAAGAGCTCAGTCGTTCTGACATTAACATGACCCAACTGGTCGGAGATCTCTTAAATGAATTCAAGGACGCAGAACAAAACCGAATAATCGAATTTCAAGTAAACACTCTTCATGATGCAAAAGGTGATATTGATATGATTCGGCAAGTCTGGACCAATCTGCTCTCAAATGCAATAAAGTACTCAGGCAAGAAACCTTTATCCAGAATTGAAGTTGGCTCCTCTCTCGGGCGTGGGACTGTACAGTACTTTGTGAAAGATAATGGTGTAGGGTTTGATATGCAGTATGCGTCAAAATTGTTCAATGTATTTCAGCGTCTTCACAAATTACAAGACTTTGATGGAACAGGAGTTGGCCTGGCGATCGTGAGCAGAATTGTTTCAAGGCACGGAGGAAATGTCCGGGTTGAGGCAACACCAGGTGAAGGTGCAACATTTTATTTCTCATTACCAAACTAATTTGAAATATGAGTATCGGTAACGTTGTTGAAATTTTATTAATTGAAGACAATCCTGATGATGCAGAGCTAACAATCCGGGCGCTGAAAAAACAAAATCTCGCCAATCATTTGCTGCATCTGCAGGATGGTGAAGATGCCCTTAACTTTTTGTTTTCTGACAATCTTGCCAATGTTCCAAAATTGATTTTACTGGATATCAGAATGCCCAAGGTTGATGGTATAGAAGTGTTGAGAAAATTAAAATCAGACCCCGTTAAAAAAATAATTCCAGTAGTAATTCTTACGTCATCGAAAGAGGAGCGGGATATTATAGAATCATACCAATTGGGTGTCAACGCGTACATTGTCAAACCGGTAGACTTTGAAAAATTTATTGAAGCCGTTGCTGAGATAGGGTTCTTTTGGCTGTTGTTGAATCAACCCCCTTCATAATTCTTAATCAGACTGAAAGTAATGGAGAAAAAATTAAAAGTGTTACTACTGGAGGATGTCCAGGACGATATTGGTCTCATTGTACGGGCGTTGTCAAAAGGCGGAATGCAATTTGATCACAAATGTGTTGACTCTCGCGAAGAATTTACGTCTGCCATCCGAACTTACCATCCCGACGTTATCCTTTCTGATCACTCCCTGCCACAATTCAATTCGCTCGAAGCACTTAAAATTCGCAGAAGACTAAAATTGCTTGTACCATTTATTCTCGTTACCGGCGCCGTATCGGAGGAGTTTGCCGTCACCTGCTTGCAACAAGGAGCAGATGATTATGTTTTGAAATCCAATCTCACCCGACTACCCTCTGCCATTCAAAATGCCATAAAGCAACAGCAACTTGATGAGCAGCGGAGAACTGCCGAACGCGAACTGAGATTGCAGAATGAAGCGCTTACAAAAGTGAATATGGAAATGGACAGTTTTGTCTATAGCGTTTCCCATAATATACGAGCTCCGCTTATGTCTGTTCTGGGATTACTCAATCTGGCAAAACGTGAAGACCAGGAAAGAGGAAATTACTTCGATCAATACTTCAAGATGATGGCTCATAGCATCCAAAAGCTGGACGAAACATTGAAGGATATTCTTGAATACTCACGAAACGCAAGGAACGAAATCACTTTTGAAGCAGTCAATATGAGAAACGCCCTTGATGATATATTTGAAAGACTTAAATACATTGACGGATTTGAAAAGATTAATATTAATATCTCTTTCCTGGGTTCTGACCTGCTTTATTCTGATGAGTATCGGATCGTGACCATACTCAATAACCTTATCTCAAATGCTATAAAATATCGTGACGAAAAAAAGGAAATGTGCCTGTTGAAAATTTCACTTCTTATTCAGGAAAAGGTTGCAATAATAACCATTGAAGACAATGGCATCGGAATTCCGGAAGAATTACTGCCGAAAATATTTGACATGTTTTTCCGGGCGACAATTAAGAGTGAGGGAGCCGGTCTTGGACTGTATATCGCTAAAGAAACAATCCATAAACTTATGGGTACCATCACGGTTGATTCGGAATATGGCAGAGGAACAAAGTTCACTGTGAAGATTCCCAATCATCTCGCTACCGCAAAACAAACATCCACGGGAGAAACAAATTTTTGAACATTAACGACTTGCCAATCCATGCGCTTGTAGCCACGCTTTGCAAGCCATTGGCCACTGCGATTCCGTCCCTCCGTTAATTGCCAATCCATAGCCATGACCACCCTTCTCATAAATATGTAACTCAGCGGGGACTGAACTCTTCTTCAACATCTGAAAATACCGGACACTGTTCTCCACAGGCACGGTCTTATCATCCATTGAATGAACCAAAAATGCTGGAGGAGTCTCACTATTAATATTCAGTTCATTTGAAAATTTATCCATCAACTCCTTCGAAGGACTTTTTCCTAAAAGATTTTGCAGCGATCCTTTATGCGTAATGTCTTCCTGCATGGAAAGTACACCATACATCAGAATGGAAAAATCAGGACGGGCACTCGTTGCATCAACCGGTTCATAAACTTTTTCTGAATACATCGTTGAGGCGGTCCCCGCGAGGTGCCCTCCGGCAGAAAATCCCATCACGCCAATTTTATGGGGATCAATTTTCCATTCCGCCGCTTTTCGGCGAACGATCCTGATCGCCTCCTGAACATCCTGCAAGGGTCCAATCGTTTTGTCTTCCATGATTTCATCGGAGGGAAGTCGATATTTCAATATGATACCGGCAATGCCCATTTCATTAAACCATTTAGCGATGTCCCACCCTTCATGATCAATAGCGAGGACGCCGTAGCCTCCTCCTGGACAGATAACAACGGCCGTACCATTGGCTTTTTCCTTCGCTGGCAAATACACCTGTATCTCCGGATCCTTAACCCTGGCGATACGAGGTTTGCCACTGTCCATTCGGGTCACTTCCTGGTAATCACTATTCGACTTAGCGCCGGGAATTTTTGCCGGCCAAACTTTCATAGTTAATGTTTGCGCGCAAAGGCTTGATGAAAGCATCAACAGTAAAACTGAAATTTTTGTCATATTGATAAGTTAGTGTCGCCGGTGGGCACAATGATTCTGAATTTTAAACTTAATAATTTATCAACCGAAAAGACAAGTCATTATCAGTTTTGTTGCCCGGTCTTAACGGCGCTTTTTCCGGTTTGTCGGTTCAGCATGAACATCGCCAGAAAGAGACTAATAAGGACTAAAATTGAACCCAACATGAGTGGAGCGCCCGGAAAGTAGATATTCGCGTCATCTTTTGTATAGGCATAAAACAATCCCGTCATGATCACAGGTCCAATAATGGAAGCAAGACTCATAAGGCTGGTGAAAGCACCCTGCAATTCACCCTGCTCATTTGGCGGCACAGTTGTCGAAATAATTCCCTGAAGTGAAGGCATGGTTATCCCGCCAAGACAATATGGAATTGTAAAAAGAAACATCATCCATCCCTTTGTGGCAAAGGCAAATAAAACATTTCCAACTGCATATAACATCAATCCAAACAATAAGCTCTTCTTCGGTCCAAAGCGCGGTATAATCAGCCGTATGAGTCCGCCCTGAACGATGGCGCTCACAATTCCAACAAACCCAAGCGAATAACCGACCATCGCCTCATTCCATTGAAATTTTTCCATTGTGTAATAGGTCCATGTGCCTTGCACCGCATAACCGGCGACATAGACAAGAAAGATTGAGCCAACCAATCCAATGATAACAGGATATTTGAAGAGATGTATTAACGATCCCACCGGGTTAGCACGCCTAAAGTCAAACTTCCTCCGGTTTTCAGGTTTGAGGGACTCAGGCAAAATAAAATAACCATACAACCAGTTGAGCAACGACAATCCTGCCGCCGCAAGAAAAGGAATGCGTGAACCGAACTGACCCAATACCCCACCGAGAACCGGACCGATGATAAAGCCTAATCCGAATGCTGCGCCGATCAAGCCGAAATTCTGGGCGCGTTTTTCCGGTGGACTAACATCGGCAATGTAAGCGCCACCAGTTGTAAAACTGGCGCCCAACAATCCGGCGAGTATTCTTCCAACAAACAACCAACCGATTGTTGGAGCGAATGCAAGAAAAAGATAGTCAACTCCAAAGCCAAAGAGCGATGCCAGCAATACAGGTCTTCTTCCATACCGGTCGCTTATTCCTCCTATGACCGGGGCAAAAGCAAACTGAACAATGGCATACGACGACATGAGCCATCCTCCCCAAACCGAGGCATCGGTAACATCACCATGAATCAATTCGGCAATAAGTTTTGGAAGAACAGGGATGATGATTCCCAACCCGATCACGTCAATCAATAAGGTGACAAAGATAAAGCCAACTGCCGCTGAATAATTTTTCGAATTCAAACTCTGAATGTTGAAGGATAAAGCGATGCGAAAGTAAGGGTTTATTGAATAACTTAATGATGAAAAAAACTCACATCCGCCCAACTTGATATTTATTTTTGGTGCACTTCAACGGGTGCATTGAGATTGTTAAGCAATTTTATTCTTTCCAGAAAACTTTCCTTTGTCTTCAGCATCACCTCTATTTCCATTTCTCCCTCTTCACCGAAAGTCTGACTAATGATGTGAAGGTCAAATTCTTTCACCAGCTTCATTACCTGCGGTGTGACATGGTAGGGATACTTTAATTTGAAAAATTCAACGACGTTCTCATTGATAATGACTGCTTGCTGTAACGCGTCATAAGCCGCTGCCTTATACGCAGCAATCAGACCACCCACACCGAGTTTGACTCCGCCGAAGTAACGAACAACTACAACAAGTACATTAGTTAATTCAAGTGAACGGATCTGGCCAAGAATCGGGTCACCTGCTGAATGATTTGGCTCCCCATCATCAAAAGCTCTGAATTTATTTTTGTCGGCCCCCAACATCCATGCAAAACAATGATGGCGTGCGTCAAAGTACTTTTTTCGCAAAGCCTCGACATACGATGTAATCTCTTCTTCACTTCGGACGGGATAGGCAAAAGCAAGGAACCTACTGCCCTTTTCCTTATAAGACCCTTCCGATGCCCTCGCAATTGTCCGGTATGAATAAACGGCCATATGAAATGTTCTTCCCTGTTTCAGTCATAAAGAAAGTAATACCTTGTGCGTGGTGCAACCATTTGTCGGGGCTTTTGTCTTTGTCCTGTAAAATCAACCTGTCTATGAAAAATATAATGATTATTGCTTTTGCCGCCATCCTTTTCACCGCGGAGAGCGCATTTGCCCAGAAGAAAGAAACAAGAAATGTGGGTTCCTTTTCCAAAATTTCATTTGGGGTTCCCGGAAAACTCTACCTCAGGCAAGGTAATGATGAGAAGGTGGAACTGGAAGGCGACGCCGATGTACTTGAGCGAGTTGAAACGATTGTCAGCGGCACCCACCTCGACATTCGGCCGAAGGGCAAGATGATCAATTGGAATTGGGGTGGGAAACAGATCACTGCCTACGTCACCATGAAAAACATTGAGGGTATCAGCGTGAGCGGTTCAGGTGATATTGTTGGTGAGGGAATATTCAATGCTGGTGATCTGGATCTCAATGTGAGCGGTTCAGGGAATTTAACTGTCCAGGCAAATGCTTCGGGCAACATGGATGCAGATATTTCGGGATCCGGTAACCTGAGTGTAAAGGGCAAGGGCAGAAGTCTGGACAGCAGCTTAAGCGGATCAGGAACCCTGGCTTTGTCTCTTGCTGTTGCCAACGATGTTTCCTTCAACATTTCCGGTTCAGGAAAAATTGATGCAAGTGGTTCATCCCAGCGCGTAAAGGTGTCTATCAGCGGGTCCGGCAAAATACGCGCGGCCGACTTTGACACAAAAATATGCAACATTAAAATCGCCGGCTCCGGTGATGTCGAAATCGGTGTACAGGACGAACTCGATGCCAACATTTCAGGAAGCGGGAGTGTTACATACCGGGGTAACCCAGGCAAAATCAATAGTCATTCCGCGGGAAGCGGCAAGGTGAGAAAGATGTGATGTTGGACAGCCGGCAATGCAGGCTTGGGCACGCCCGCAACTGATTGAATCTGAAAAGTAATTTATCACTCCTGGTGTGAATGCCGTATCAATCCTTCGACAATCAGGTACTGCCCAGAAATGTATGCTGCCATTATGAAGACACCGGCATCTTCGATGGGCGTCATGAATTTATTAATAGCCAGTAGTGAGTCGGACAGCATAAATAAAAGGGCCCCCATAAACACCATCCAGAAACTCGATACCGAAGTAAGGCCATAACGAAACATGGCATTTAACACCATTATCATCAATACTATCGCATAGATGGAAACCGGGACCAGCAACGGTCCGAGATGTGGATATAGAACGATGAGCAGGCCTGTTCCTGATAGAATAATCGGTAGCGAATACCTTATCTTTCTCGTACCCGGTAATGGACGTCCGCTATACCACCGATGTTTTCGATAAGTCAAAATATAACTAATATGCGCAAAGAGAAATGAGCCCAAGCCCAACATAAAATATTGTTCACCCGGAAACAGAAGTAATACATCGCCAAGAAATGAAAGGACAATAGCGAGCAGCAAAGAAATCGAGCGTGAAGGTCTGCCGATAGTTGCCAGGTAATAGCTACCCAAAACAATCATGATCAGTGGCTTAAGTATCTGGTGGACGTACTCCAATCCAGCCATTAGAGCAACAATCTCTCCTATACTTATTGCTATAAACAATCCCCGTAGGCTGTTCTTCATTCCGTCGTAATTTGTGGAGCCGGCACCAACATAAGGAAAAGGAAGGCAAGGGCACCCAGGAATGCACAAGTAAGAAAAGTATTCATAAAATTGGCTGCGGAATTGTCATAAATCATTGCACTGATGAGCGCGCCAGATCCAATTCCCAGTTCCATGGCAACATAGAGGCTGGCAATTCCCCTGCCTTTGTGTTTTGGATCGCTGAGATCGGTCGCCCACGCCAGCAATGTAGGAGCCGTCATTCCATGGCCCAAACCATAGAGGCTCATTCCCACTATCAGGTCACCTGGATCGTCAGCGAACGCAATCCACGTCATGGCCACAACAATAAGAGTGACCGAAATTTTCAAGATACTTTTTCTTCCGAAACGGTCAGAAGCTTTTCCTCCAATCAATCGCACGGCAAGGGAAGCAATTGTAAAAAACGCAAACAACAACCCTTTATTCCTGATGCCGGTGTAATCGCCAAAATCCGGGACAATAGTGAGCATCGTGCCGTAAGCAAATGCTGAGAGCACCATAACAAAACAAGGTATCCATACGCCGAAATCAAAAAGATCATGATACCTTATTCGCATCATGTTCAGGGAAAATTTATTGCGAACAGGCAGGGTTTCCCTCACACCCTTGAGTATAATGATAGCCAGCAGGGCAAGAAATGACGAACAATAAAATAAAAAATTAATCGAAAAATGATTGGCCAGCAATCCACCGGCAGAAGGGCCAGCAGCCATACCGATAGATCCCGCGGTTCCCAGTAAACCCATCGCCTCTCCCCTTCGCTCGGCGGGGATAACATCTGACAGGTACGCGCTTTGGCCTGTCGGGGTAAAACCGGTTGAAAAACCATGGACTAACCTAATGAACAGAAATCCCGTTACCGATGACAACACGGGGTATAAGAAACCACAAATGAAACACACGGCAGAACCAAAAATTATCACAGGCACGCGTCCGTATTTATCGGCAAGCCTACCACTAAAGGGTCTTGAGATCATTGCGGTGAGCGTGAAAAGGGAGATGATCAAACCTTTATACTCTGCTCCGCCCAGGCTGGTAAGATAGGCAGGCAATTCCGGAATAATCATGTTGAAGCTCGCAAAAAACAGCAGCGAGCTTAAACATAATAACCAGAATTGAGTGTTATAGATTTTAGATGTGGCAGGTCGGCTCATACCTGCTGGGCCTTCTCCTGCGCCCCAAGCAGGTATGCTTTAATGTAATCATCAAGATCACCGTCTAAAACATTTTGCGCATCGGTGCGCTCGACTCCTGTTCGGGCATCTTTTACCAGCTTGTATGGATGAAGAACGTAATTACGAATCTGCGACCCAAAGTCGATCTTCATTTTGCCCGCCTCGATTTTGTCGCGCTCGGCATTCCGTTTCTCCATCTCCCTCTGGTAAAGTTTCGACTTCAACATTTGCATGGCGCGCTCGCGATTAGCGTGTTGTGACCGCTCCACCTGGCAAACAATAACTATACCGGTAGGCTTATGCGTGAGCTGAACTTTCGTCTCAACTTTGTTTACGTTCTGCCCCCCCGCACCGCCCGATCGTGACGTTTGAATTTCAACGTCGGCCGGGTTTACTTCAATCTCAATGGAGTCATCCACCTTCGGATAAACAAATACAGATGCAAATGATGTGTGTCTTCGTTGATTAGCATCAAAGGGAGAGATTCTTACCAGGCGGTGAACCCCGATTTCCGACTTTAACTTACCGTAAGCAAATTGTCCGTCTATTTCCAACGTTGCAGATCTAATGCCGGCCACATCCCCGGCCTGATAGTCAATTTGAGAAACTTTGTAGCCGTTCTTCTCGCCCCACATGATATACATGCGGTTAAGCATGTCTGCCCAATCCTGGCTTTCTGTTCCACCGGCCCCCGGATTAATTTCAACGACGGCACTAAGCTGATCTTCTTCACGACTCAGCATTTTTCGGAACTCAAGCTCCTCCACTGCATGTGCAGCTTTTCTGAACTCATTGTCCAATTCCTCTTCGCCTACATCACCCGCTTCATGAAATTCATTAAGCACTTCCAGATCCTCCACGACTTTGTAGACATAGTCAAACGCATCCGTCCATACCTTTTTGGCGCGGAGATTCTTCAACATCGTTTCTGCCTGCTTTGGATTATTCCAGAAATCGGCTTGCTGGGTGATCAGCTCCTCATCTTTTACTTCAACAATCTTACGATCGTAGTCAAAGATACCTCCTTAAAGCGCTAACACGAGCTTTTAAATCCTTCAATTGTTCGGTCGTCATGATTTTTATTTTGGCGCAAATATAGGTTTTAATAAGCTGAAACCTTAATGACTAATACAAAAACTCAAAGTATATTAAACAACCGGAGATCGTTTGACTCAGCGCGGTATATAAGGAGAAATATATCCTTTAGGCTGATTGTCCATGTAAAAGGGAGATCCTTCCGTCACCATCAGCAGTCGTTTTTTTCCTCCTGGCTTGACATATTTTTTTTTGATTAGCATCATGGGTAATCCAATGCCGACCATTGTGAGCGATCCCCTGGCAACTGATTCATCGATTTCAGCTTCATTACCCTGAACAACAACATTATTTAATTGATCGATGAGGAAGTACCCTACGCCCCCGACGACCAACGCAAAACCCAGGCGGTTGATAAATGTGGTTCGCTTGAAATAAATCCGGTCAATGGTGTGATATGGTACGGTATCTGAATGTGTAACCAAGGCCGTGTCGGAAAGGTTGTTGATGTATGTATTTCTTTTCTGATTGGAACCCTTCGACCGATAGACAAAATCATTTCCCGGGTTAAGTCGAAGGAGAACTTTTTCACCATTGAGCAGGATCAGCTGCTTTTGCGCATAGCCAAATTGAACGATCGTCTGCAGCATCAAAAAAAATATCAACCATTTAGCATCAGACAGTGTCATATATTTTATTGGCAAGCAGAAAGCATGCGTCAATTTAATCCTAATAAGGTATAAATCGGGAGTAAAATCCAAAGACTATTTACTATTTTAGAATTTAAAACTTGAACAGATATGAACTATTGGCTGCTTAAAACCGAACCGGATACATATTCATGGGATAACCTGGTAAAGGACAAGACAGGAGTGTGGGATGGTGTACGAAATTTTCAGGCGCGGAAGCACATCAAAGAAATGAAAAAAGGTGATCTTGCCTTTTTCTACCACACTGGCGACGAAAAATCGATTATTGGCATTGCATCAATCGTGAAGGAAAGTTATCCAGATCCCAAAGACAAAGAATGGGCTGCGGTGGATATCACGCCGAAGCAAAAACTAAAAAATCCAGTGGCCCTCGCACAAATAAAGGCAGATAAGCGTTTATCAGATATGGTGCTTGTGCGCGTCGCTCGTCTTTCGGTACAACCGGTTCGCAAAGAGGAATTCGATATTATAATGACTTTAAGTGAAGGTAAATAACAATGTATTTTCAACGTCACGTTTTGAGATTCATTTTAACCACCCTGGTGTTCGGTATATTTTCGAAAATTGCACCAGGCCAGGTTTCCCAACCCGCGCGGTACGAAGAGAAATTCAAATATTCTGATGGCGTATTCACCCTTATCTCTTTAAAACGCGAAGGGCTTGTGCTCGTGCGTGACAGGGAAAAATATGAAAGTGGAAAAAAAATATGGGAAGCCATTATTCTGGATACCGCTCTTACGAAAAAAAAACGTGTTGAGTTTACCGTAGAATCCCGAAATAAATTAATTGGCTTCGAATATACTCCGGGTCAGGTCTACCTCCTTTTTCGACAGGGCGACACAGAAAAAAATGATCTTGAACTGGTCGAATTAAACCTCGATCGCGATGATATACCCCATTATGTGATCAATCCCGAACTACCACTCAGGCTTACTCATTTTAGCAAAGCTGGTTCAAATATTATTCTCGGTGGTTATGTTTCAAAGGAACCAAGTATTATCCTTTATAGCCTGTCAGATAAAAATATTAAAGTCCTTCCGGGCTTCTTTCAAAGTGACGCCGAACTGGTAGATCTTCGCGTAAATGAAAACAATACTTTTAACGTGGTATTAATCGATCGTGCACTTCGTGAAGAACGCAAGGCAGTATTCCAGACCTATGATGAAAAAGGCGCACTACTCCTTGAGGACAAAGTAAACATTCAAAGTAAGCTAACCTTACAAACCGGAATTACAAGCCTGTTGAAACGTGAAGATTTAATGCTACTGGGGACTTGGGGTGAAGGAAATTCAAAACAGTCAAACGGCTTCTACGCGCTAAATGTCGATCCCTTCGCTGACCAAAAAATCCAGTATGTATCTTTTGGAGAACTGTCCCGATTTTTGGATTATCAAAAAGAGAACAGAGCCAAGAGAATACAAGAAAACACAAGGGACGTTTTGCAAGCAGGGGGAATACCAAATTATACAAGCTATGTGATGCCATACCGGGTTGAGGAGTATCAGAATGGTTTCCTCCTCTTTGCTGAGGTATACAATCCATCATCTTCCGGATTTAATAATTATGGAAGTCCCTATGGACCGTATTACTACAATCCGTATTACTCACCCTATGGCTGGTACTATCCCGGCTACGGACGTTTGTATTCTCGTCCTTACTCCTATGGCTACAACTCCCGCACCAATGATGAAATAAAAACCTTTGAATCAGTTGTAGTTTCTTTTGACGAAAAAGGGAAGGTTCAGTGGGATTACAGTGAAAATCTTGAAGAAGTGAAGCGTTCAAGTATGGAGCAGGTAAGTGATTTCAATTTCACGAATAACAAACTTGTATTTTTGCATAAAAAAGAATCTGAACTAAAAATCAAATCAGTTGTTGTTAATTCCGATGAAAGTGAAGAGATGACTGAAAAGATCAGAACCTATTATCCAGAGGATGAAATAAGATCTGAGAAGGAAGGAGAAGGGGGCTCAATGTATTGGTATAATAATTCATTTTATGTTTGGGGCTACCAGACCATTCGGAACAATACCCAGGAAGAGAGGGTCCGGGATGTTTTCTATATTAACAAGATTGAAATTAATTGAGCCTTCTGCCCGGTTCATTTTTTTATTGGTCTCTGTGCATGTTTCCAGTGCCCAAATTCAACAACCCAATCGATTTGAAGTTACCCTTCGGGACAATGAACCAACATACGAAGTAATACCAGCTGAGTCAGGACTCTTCCTCCACCGCCATTTGCTAACACTACAAAATGGACTTCTTGATCTTGTTCGTCTTGACACAAGTTTCAATGTATCATGGCAGGGCACCATCCCCGTTGACAAAACACTTCTTCCCGTTGGAAAAATTGCGGAAGGCGAGTATGCCTATTTTCTTTTGAGGGATAACACCTCAAAAAATTTCGAGCTCTTTAAGGTGAATCAGGATAATGGAAATTATAGTCAGTTCAACATCAAAGGATTTATTCGTTTCACTCCCACGGAATTCCAGGTGACGAATAGTGCTTTACTCATTGGCGGGTATTTTAACCGCGTTCCCCTGGTTCTCCACTTCAGTTTCAAGACACTACAATCAAAAGTTCTTCCAGGGCTTCTAAATGAAGATGGCGAACTGAATCAAATCAAAACATTTGATGATGGCAGTTTTCAATTGTTGATCAGCGCATTCAATTATTATAAGAAAAAAACAATTTGGATTAAGGATTACATGGCTGATGGAACATTGGTC
>DASUGQ010000369.1:0-18645 GCA_036273935.1 Cyclobacteriaceae bacterium
TTTCATAACCTGTTTTTCCTTTGTGTCCCGACGCGCTACTTCCACGGTTCCGTTTTCCAGGTCACGTGGTCCAATCGCCAACCGAACAGGCACTCCCCTCAGTTCATGTTCAGCGAATTTAAAACCCGGCTTGTATGTGTCACGATTGTCAAATTTCACGGATAGCCCCAGCTTCTTGAGATCCGCTGAAAGCTGAGTTACCTTTTCAGTTATTGCGTTAAGTTCTTCTTCCTTTTTATAGATCGGCACGACGACAACATGGATCGGTGCGAGCTTCGGTGGCAGGATCAGGCCATCATCATCAGAATGGGCCATAATTAAAGCACCCATTAACCGGGTGCTGACACCCCATGACGTTCCCCATACATATTCAAGTTTTCCATCTTTGCCTGAATATTGCACATCAAACGCTTTCGCAAAATTTTGACCCAGAAAATGTGAAGTGCCTGATTGAAGGGCCTTTCCGTCTTGCATCATGGCTTCAATGCAGTAAGTATCAACCGCACCGGGAAATTTTTCACTTTCTGTTTTCTTTCCTTTAATTACCGGCAAAGCCATATATTTTTCAGCGAACTCTGCATAGACATCAAGCATTTGAAGGGTTTCTTTCACTGCCTCGTCTGCTGTTGCATGTGCCGTGTGGCCTTCCTGCCATAAAAATTCTGCGGTCCGCAGAAAAAGGCGGGTACGCATTTCCCACCGCACAACATTTGCCCACTGATTCACAAGAATTGGTAAATCGCGGTACGATTGAATCCATTTCTTATAGGTATTCCAGATTACCGTTTCCGAAGTTGGTCTCACGATCAATTCCTCCTCAAGTTTTGCTTCAGGGTCAACGATAACGCCGCTGCCATCTTCAGCGTTCTTGAGTCTGTAGTGGGTAACAATAGCGCACTCTTTTGCGAAGCCTTCTACGTGGCTGGCTTCGCGAGCCAGATAGGATTTCGGAACAAAGAGTGGGAAGTAGGCATTCACATGGCCGGTTTCCTTGAACATGGTATCGAGCGCCTGTTGCATCTTTTCCCATATGCTATAGCCATAAGGTTTGATCACCATGCAGCCCCGCACATCAGAATGCTCAGCCAGGTCAGCTTTCTTCACCAATTCGTTGTACCACTGAGAGTAATCTTCGCTTCTGCTGGGAATTTCTTTCGCCATTTTGGTATAAATCTTGTTGCACTTTTATTTGAAATTCCGGCAAATATATACAGACAGGTTGTAGTTGTGGGCCACCCAGGGAATTTAAGTAGTTGAATTGGCGTTAATTTTCATAAATTGGAATACTTTTGAAGGTTATTGTCGTTATATAAGACCAAAATCAGGAGGTTATATGAAAGTCAGGATTCTAATCAGCGGTTTGATGCTTGTCATTACCACGGCATTGTGGGCACAAGAGTATGACGATATGTATTTTAATTCGTCTGATCGTGCAAAGTTGACTGAGAAAAAAGCTTCAGAACTGTACGCGGCAAATAAGTCGACTAAAAAGAAACAGACGACCCAGGAGGAAGTCAATGCTAACCCGACGGATAGCTATTCGGCCCGAAATATCAATCCTGAATACACGTCGCGCTCAAAATCGCAGACTGCCGCAGTGGATGAGCAAGATTATTACCTCAACGATTACAAGACCAACACAGCAAAGAATTATTCAAGCTGGTATAACAATTACAACAGTTGGTATAACAATCCCTGGTACACATCTGCGTGGTACGGCTCATCAGCGTTTGGATCCTGGTATAGTCCTTTCTATAGCCCTTATGGTAGCTGGAATGGATATTCTGCATTCAATGACCCATTCTATAACCCTTATTATTATGGTTCACCCTATAGCTACGGCAGTGGACTTTCATTTGGCATGAGCTATTCGTGGGGCAGCCCGTATTCGTACTATCCATATTCCTCCTGGGGTAGCCCTTGGGGATGGGGGTTAGGTGCACAAATGTGTTGGGGAGGAATGTATTATCCGTACAATACAGTTGTAGTGGTCAATGGCGATTCCCGCGGACCGGCGTATGGCAAACGGAACTCGCGAAGCAGTGCATCGGCATCTTCGACAGGCTATGTTAATAACAGCCGAAATACGGCCACGAATATGAATAACGGCAACTTCTATTTTGATGGGGCAAGCCGAAGCAATACTGGCGGTCGGACTGCTACAACAAGCGGAAACACCAATACAGGAAGGCAGGCTGATTACTACAGCCGGTCGTGGTCTCGGGTGACCCAGCAAAGAAGTACTTCAGGCTATAACACCACTTCGGATTGGGGATCTTCATCGTACTCATCGCCGAATTCTTCGGGGTCGAGGAGCAGTAGTTTCAGCCATAATTCCTTTACCCCGAGCTCCAGTGGTTCCAGTTCAAGAAGTTCATCCGGATACGGCGGAGGAGGAAGTAGTAGCGGATCCAGCGGCGGATCGGGTGGTTCGAGATCCTCTCGAGGCGGTCGCTGATTAAAAAGCACACATTTTTTAAATTCAAATGTTATGAAGAATCTGGTCTTCATCGGCTTCGCTTTGTTAATTTGTTTTCAAACTTACGCTCAAAGTTTTGTTGACAATGCCTTGTTGTTTAGTAGAACGACACCCGGAGGAAGCGCCCGCATTCAGGCCATTGGTGGAGCGCAGGTTTCACTCGGTGGCGATTATAGTTCTGCATTTTCCAATCCTGCGGGATTAGGGATGTACAACCGATCGGAGTTCACGTTTACCCCCGGATATAGTTTAAGCAACATTCAATCAACCTACGCCGGGATATCTGCCAGTGACAATAAAACGAAACTTAATATTCCGGGGATCAGCTACGTCTATCATCATGAGACCGGAAAGCAATCGGGATTCCTGGGAGGAAGTCTGGGGATATCCCTTACCCGCGTTAACGACTTCAATCAAACTTACAACTATTCGGGGATGAACAGTGAAAGTTCAATTGTTGACTATTTTCTTGATGACGCTTACAATTATGATCCTGGCGAAATGCTCCGTGGAGGACAAGATTTTTATAACCTGACAGCCCTCGCTTACAACAATTACCTTTTTGAAGATTATTACGACAATAACAATAACCTTTTTTATGGCTCAGTGCTGAGTCCGTTACCAGCAGACCCACCGAATGGTATACCTGCGGAAGTGAGGACGGTTCGACAGGCTGAGACTGTAGAAAGCACCGGCGCACAGAATCAATGGTCAATTTCTTACGGAGCTAACTTCAGTGACAAATTCTTTATTGGGGCGGGCGTTGGTATAGCGACGCTCCGGTACAAACTGAAATTACAGTATAGTGAATCCGATTTTTCATATAGCGAGGATCCTAACTATAATCCCATCGATTATTTTCAGACAGAAGAAAATCTTGAAATACGTGGATCAGGCGTCAACTTTACCCTGGGCATGATTTATCGCCCAATAGATTTCCTCCAGGTAGGAGCGTCTGTTGTGACGCCGACGTTTTACCAGGTGACGGATACCTATAACGCTCGCTTATCGAGCCAATGGAATGCCTTTGACTATTACGGCGATCAAAGTACAATCCTCAATTTCGTGGAAGAAGAATTCGATACGCCTCTGATATCGGAGTATAATTTCACTACGCCATTGAAATTTAGTACCGGCGCTACATTAATTTCAAAAATAGGTTTCATTTCTGCCGACGTTGAAATGGTTAATTATGGAAAAACAAAATACAGCTCAAATACGGGCGGCGTTTCCTTTTCTGGCGACAATGACGCAATCAAGTCACTCTATGAATCCGTTATTAATTATCGTGTAGGTGCTGAATACCGATATGGGATTTGGCGGTTGAGAGGGGGATATCGGTTTATGGCTGATCCTTACCGCTCATCTGAGATTGATCGAAGCTCACAAACGATCACCGGTGGGTTAGGAATAAGGAAAGAAAAATTCTTCATCGACTTTGCTGTCGTTCACACCACGGCCGATGACCAACGCATTCCCTATAGAGCGCCAGGGTTTCCGATACCTGTTGCCAAGCTGGAAAATAAATTCACAAGCTACATGTTTACGATCGGCTTTCCTTTTTAGGACCGAGCTTACTAATCAAATCTTCCAGGACAATATTGGCTCCTTCAATGACCCATCTTGCCTGACGGTAAACGGGGAATCTTTTTTCGTAAAGCGCCTTTAGTTTTTCCTCAGCGTTTCCCTTTAGTAATGGGCGGTCACTGTTCCCTGTCATTCTCAACAAAAGTTCGCTGACCGGGACATTTAGAAAAATACTTATGCCGGAATTATTTATTACCTCCATCCCATTATGAAAATATGGGGTGCCTCCGCCGGTTGCCATTACAAAATCATTCGCAGAGGTGGCCCACTTCTTAAGCGTCGATGATTCCAATATCCTAAAGTGATCTTCACCGTATTGTTTGAAAATTTCGGGTACGCGCTGATTCTCCTGTCTTTCTATCTCCACATCTAGATCTACAAAAGGGAGGTTCATTGCCTTTGCTAATTGTTTCCCCAGAGTGCTCTTCCCCGAGCCTGGCATACCAACGATAAAAATTTTCATACAGGTAAAATTTTTGTGGTCGTTGTCATTTAGCTAGTTCCATAACGTCTTCAGCAGAAGGTGTATCGTTGTGGTGCCACATTCCTTTAACGGTTCCATTTAGCCAAAGCGTAATACCAGGATTTGATCTGATAATGGTTTTTAATACAGTGGCATCAGCAAAGCCATAGGGAATTGCAAGTTGGTGTTCGTGACGGAATGATTCGAAGATTTCGGCGGGGGAGGAAGTCAGCGCCATCATCTCTATTTTTCCATCCAGGGATTTTATCAATGTTCTTATGGCGTCCAGGTTTTTTGTAGACGCCTTGTCTGCATCGTAAATAATAAAAAAAAGTTTTGTGCCATCAAATGTACTTTGCGTAATGTCGTCGCCATCCTCGTTCATGACTGCATAATCAGTGATTTTGGGAATAATCTTTTCAGGGTTCAAAACAGATGAACTCTTATATTGGTAGCCGTCTGCTTCTTTAAGAAATTCCTTCGAACGCACTTCTTTACCGTCCTTTTCAAATATGTATTCAATTATTGGCGTTTCCTGTGGCTGCATTTGCTCGGGAATGTTATTGCCAATTTTGTACGCCCGGAAATCAATGAAGGGCAAATGGCGGATCGCATAAATGCCAAGGAAAAAGCCGATCAATGTGACGGCGATAATTACCGCATGCCCTTCCAGGGTTCTTAACACGGGTGTATATTTTTTTCTATGCCAAAAGAGATGCAGTACAAAGACAAGAAGGATAAGGTCTTTAATGAATGATTGCTTTGGTGTTAGTTTTATGGCATCTCCAAAGCATCCGCAATCCGTGACCTTGTCCAGGAAATGGGAGTAACCCGTGAGGAATGTGAAGAAAATAATAAGCACTAATAATATCGTAGCCGTTACATTCATCCGGTAATAAAAAAGTACTGCAACACCCAAAATTATTTCAAGAACGATGAGGACCATCCCTATCTCCAGGGCATAAGGAATAAAATAATGGAAGAATGATCCGAAATCCGTCGAGAAAACTTCAAAGTATTCTTCAAGTTTAATCTGGGTACCAACTGGATCGTTAAGTTTTATAAGACCAGAGAAAATGAAAAGGCTGCCAACAAAGAATCTTGAAAATTGATCGGTAATTTTTTGAAACATGCTTAATGATTTTATATACCCAACTTGATCATCGCAAATACTGCGTAGTTGATCATATCCTGGTAGTTTGCTTTTACACCTTCGCTGACAAGCGTCTTGCCGGCATTGTCTTCGATTTGTTTTACCCGAAGAAGTTTCATCAATATAATATCTGTTATCGATGAGATCCTCATATCGCGCCAGGCTTCGCCGTAATCATGATTCTTGTTTTCAAGGAGATTCAGGGTTTCGCCAACAGCATGATCATACCGTGGCTCCAGTTCCTCATAGTTCATTTCAAATTTGTCGGAATCGCTTAATTGAAGTTGTATCAGGGCGATGATACAGTAATTGATAATGCCGACGAATTCGTCCTTGATTGGATCATTCACTTTCTGAATACCTTTTTCCTGAATACTTCTGATTCTTTGCGCTTTAATGAAGATCTGATCGGTGATGGATGGAAGTCTTAAAATTCTCCAGGCTGTTCCATAATCGCGTGTCTTCTTGGCAAACAAATCTTTGCAGAAGCGTATTACCTGCTTATATTCAGTTGTAGTTTTGTCGATCACCATGAATGAGTTAGAGCGCTAATACATGACAAAAATTGCGAAGCAAAATACAGTATTTTCAACAAACAAAACACTCAACATTAAGGGACGGTTGGTTGATCTTACCGTTCCCAAAATAATGGGTGTTTTGAATGTGACACCGGACAGCTTTTTTGACGGAGGCCGGTACCTGCAGGAAACGGAAATACTCAAACAGGTGGAAAAGATGTTGAGTGAGGGGGCTTGGTTTATTGATGTCGGAGGTTATTCATCCCGTCCTCATGCCGATGACATACCGATTCACGAAGAACTTAGAAGAGTGATGTTTACGCTGCGCATCATACAGAAGGAATTCCCGGATGCGTGGGTAACCATCGATACATTTCGAAGTGAGGTTGCGCGGGTGGCGCTTGAAGAAGGAGCTGTCATGATCAACGATATCTCGGCGGGGCAACTCGATTCAGCCATGAGTGATGTCGTTTTAAAATACAATGTCCCTTATGTGATCATGCACATGCGAGGGAATCCCCGAACGATGAGCCAATTGGTGGATTACGATAATCTCGTTAAAGATATTATCGATTACTTTCACCAGATCATTTTTTCCCTGAATCAGAAAGGCATACATGATATCATTATTGACCCTGGTTTTGGTTTTGCAAAAACAGCCGGTCAAAGTTTTCAACTCCTGAATCATCTGCACATGTTAAAGACGCTCGGCAAACCTATTCTTGCCGGCCTTTCGAGGAAATCCATGATCTGGCGAACATTGAATGTATCACCGGAAGAAGCGCTCAATGGTACTACGGCATTAAATGCAATTGCGCTGCAGAATGGCGCAAGCATCCTCCGAGTCCACGATGTCAAAGCGGCCAGTGAGACGGTTCAACTTATGGAGAAACTCTGTTCAAAGTGAAGTATAACTAGTTCAATAGGGAATTCATCAATTTTAACGGTGAATGATCCCGACTCCAAAGAGTTCAGGGAACATTCCTAATAATTAGTTATTTATTGCATCATTCAGTCCTGCAATCCTTCGAATATTATCCTTCATGTAATACATTTGTATACACCATGATCTTTTCATTCAAGATAGGGTTTCTGGAAGTAACCTGGTTCGACTTCATCGACGTCGGGCTGGTAAGTGTGTTGCTTTACCAGGTTTACAAATTGATCCGGGGAAGTATTGCTGTTAATATTTTTCTCGGCCTTCTCGCGCTTTACCTGGTCTACCTGATGGTACATGCTGCGCAGATGGAACTTCTGTCAACAATACTTGGGCAGTTCATGGGGGTCGGTGTGATTGCCATGATCGTTCTCTTTCAGCCGGAGATCAGAAAGTTTTTGCTTGTACTGGGACGAAGCGCCGAGTTTCGGGAGAATTTTCTAAAGACAATTTCAAATCTTCGTCACGGCTATCACGATGATTTTGATATTGGCCAGGTGGTTGAAGCGGCAAAGACTTTAAGGGCGACAAAGACAGGGGCATTGATTGTATTTACCCGTGATAGCGAGTTGAAATTTTATGCGCAAACAGGCGACCTGCTGGATGCAGAAGTAAACAAGCGATTGCTCCTTTCGATTTTTAACAAGCATAGTCCATTACATGATGGGGCGGCAATTATTTATAAAGGGCGGATAAAAGCTGCGCGATGTGTATTGCCAGTTAGCGAGAATGATCACCTTCCCCCATACTTCGGTTTGCGTCATCGCGCCGCAGTTGGTATGTCTGAGAATACCGATACGTTGGTGCTGGCGATTTCAGAGGAAACGGGTAGACTCATACTGGCCAGAAATGGAAAATACATTAGATCACTCAAATTGAAGCAGATCGAGCAGAAAATTTTGGAGTATTTACATAACAACGAGCCGGCCAACTGGGAGGAAGTACCACTTTTGGAGGAGGAGCCGTTACAGCATTCTCAACAACAGGCTCCGTAATTTTTTTGATTGCCGTTTAAGACGACGGCACTATTTTTTTATATGCAGACTATGCGCAAGGCTTTCCTTTTTCTATGCGTGGCTTTAGTTATGAGAATCTCTCATGCACAAACGCTGCAAACGGTTATTCAAAGGGGACATGATCAGGCTGTTCTTTCTGTAGCCTGCAGTCCCGACAGTAACTACGTAGCCACAGGGAGTCGTGACCGCTCCGCAAAGCTTTGGGAATTGAATACCGGCCGTGAAGTGCGCTCCTTCTTCGGCCATGAAGGTTCAATCAATTGCATTGACTTCGGTTCAGACGGCAAATTGATAATTACCAGCAGCGGCGACCGAACGGCAAAGATCTGGGATGTATCTACGGGAAGGGAAATTTTTTCAACGCCCCGGGAGGAAAAAATTCTTACCGCCGCAGCCTTTAGCCCCGACATGAAATATTTTGTCACCGCCGGCTATCCTGATAAGGCGAAGGTCTGGGATTTCAAAACAAAAAAAGTTATTGCTACAATAGATGTCAATGCCGACCAGGGCCTCGGTTATGGGATTAACCTGGCTTTTTCAAACAACGGTGAATGGCTGGCAATAGGTGAGGATAATCGTGTTGCAAATGTTTATAAAACTTCGACGTGGGAAAAAGTCTACACCTTTACATATGAGGAAGGTTGGTGCGGTGGCTGTGCTACCTGGGTTTCATTCAGCCACGACAATCGCTCACTCGTTATGGCATCTAACAAAGGGCCCGTAAAGAAATATGATCTGGTCGATGGTAAACTCGCAGTGAGGTACGCCGACGATGTCGAAGAGATAACCAGCTTGTTAGTTTCAAGAGATGATAAAAATGTCTCGGTCACTACCAAGAAATCCATCATCACATGGGATTTGCTGTCGGGTAATCAACTGGGAGAAGATACAATTGTCAACGACACAGAAATTAATGAAGCAAAGATCACTCTGGATGGTTCCGTACTGCTGGCCGCCGATGATAATGAGGGAAAGATTTGGGATGGAGCTCTCAAACGATCGATTGGGATCCTGACTGGCATCTTAAATCAACGCGATAAAGGCGGTGTTGAGTATGATCCGAATTCTTACTGGGAGTCGCACATTGCAAAATATCTCCGTTTGAAAAATGAGATCTTACTAAGTCCGGATGGAAAGAGTTTGCTGAAAGGCAAATTCGGCGCAAAGATGAAACGTTGGGACATCGCTACAGGACGAACACTTGTCGACTATGAGGGCCATGAAAAGGCGCCAGTCTGTTATGTATTATCACACGACGGAACCAAGCTGCTTACCGGTGGTGCGGATGGAAAAGTCATCGTATGGGATGCTGCTACCGGAGATACCCTCAGGATCATAAAGGCCCATCGCGAACCCGTGTTCTCGGTTCAGTTTAGCCATGATGAAAAGAGAATAATGAGCAGCAGCTGGGATGCCACATTAAAAATCTTTGACACGGACTCCGGTCAACAACTTGAATATTTTGATTTCGAAAATGCGTCCGTCTATAACGCGCTATTCAGTCAAAATGATCTTTACATTTTTGCAGCACAACTTGATCAATCGCTGAAGATGTATGAAGCGGACACCAGAAAAGTTGTTCGTGAGTTTATCGGGCATTCTGATATTGTTTCCGCAATCAGCTTGGATGCTGATGGAAAGAGATTGCTAAGTGCCAGTTGGGATGGCAGTATCCGGTTGTGGAACATCGCGACCGGCCTGATGGAAAAGAAATTCATCGGGCACAAAGGAGCGGTTGACGCGGCGCGATTCAGCCGGGATGAAAGATTTATTTTTAGCGGAGGCGCTGACCGCACCATCAGGATTTGGGATGTTGATTCAGGTACAATGGTGAGGACTCTTGAGGGGCACCAGGCAGAAGTGACAAGCATTGTGCAAAGTCAGGACGGCACAATGCTCATTAGTCACAGCACCGATGGTGCCACGAAGTTTTGGGATTTAAAGACCGGGCTTGAATTCTTTGAACACATTCATATTGGAAAAAATGATTGGTTGGTACGCAACACCGATGGATATTTCAGCGGAACTGACGACGCTCGCAAGTCAATTCATTTTGTAAATGGAATGAAAACATATTCCGTTGATCAGTTTTTTAATGAGTTTTACCGACCGGAATTGTTACCTCAAATTTTTAAAACACGTGGCAGCGATGCTCCAGGTGGAACAATTCAGGGGGAATTAGACACCTCTCCGCCACCATTGGTAAAGATCGCCTCGCTCGAAACTTCTGATCCGACAAAAATCGAATTGTATGTCAAGATCACCAACCAGGGTGGTGGCGTTAACAACCTTAAACTGTTTCACAACAACAAAAATATTCCCATTCATCGCGAAGCATTAAAATTGCCGGCGCAAAAAGGTGAGCACACTGTTTATAAACAAGTGGTCGAACTTGTCGGGGGGATGAATACATTTTCGGTAGTTGCTACCAACCAAAATCATATCGAATCTGACCCAGCTTCAATTGAATATTTTTCTGATCACGCTTCAAAAAGCAGTGTATGTTACATTCTCGCTGTCGGAATCAATGAGTACAAAAACCCAAAGATGACGCTTAACTACGCAAAACCTGACGCTCAGGCACTCGCTGAGGTACTAGAACAAAGGACCGCTGCCTTGTACAAATCGGTGGAGCTTACAACGCTTTACGATCGGGACGCCTCCTCAGAAAAAATCCTGCACGCACTTGATGAGGTTTCTCAACAAATACATCCTGAGGATGTCTTCATTTTTTATTACGCCGGTCACGGTAGCATGGTCGACGGCAGATTCTTTTTTATTCCGACGGAAAGCATTCGTCTTTACGATTTAAAGTCGTTGCAGAAGGAAGCCCTTGAAGCCTCTGTCCTCCAGGAGAAACTTCGTCACATCAGTGCACTGAAGCAATTGATCATTATGGACGCGTGTCAGTCGGGAGGTTCGGTGGAAGTGTTGGGCACTCGCGGGGCTAATGAAGAAAAGGCGATTGCCCAGCTTTCGCGAAGCGCCGGCATACACGTGATGGCCTCGGCAGGCAGCGAGCAGTTCGCTACGGAATTTGCATCGTTGGGGCACGGCTTGTTCACGTATCTTCTCATCAAAGCCCTCGAAGGCGAAGCTGACGGGGCGCCCAAAGATGGAAAGGTTACCATCTATGAATTAAAATCATACATGGACGACCAGGTGCCGGAGACGACCAGGAGAATGAAGGGCAAGCCTCAGTATCCATATACCTTTTCAAGGGGTCAGGATTTTCCGGTGGTGTTGAGAAGGGATGAATGAATCATTTTTTTATGTGGTCTGTTTCCATACTGTGTTGAAAGAAAATTCGTTCAAGGATCAAATCACCGGATAAGTGTTGGTGATTTTTTCAGATATGTTTTAATTTTGTATAACTTTTTCAACGTTATAAAAGATGATAGAAGCTAGTCCAACTAAATTTTATTTTGCCAAGTATTTTTTCCTTGCATTCAGCTTGTTGCAATGGATCATGGCGCTAACTTTCTTCTTCAGGTTCAATGAATCCAATAAGCACATTTTTGGCGCCCTTGTATTCATCTCCATTGGGCTTGTCTTTTTTTACATTTTCCTTCTTGTCAACGACAAAGTGAAACGAGTGGCGATAGGTAAAAATAAGATCGTGATTATGGATGGGCATCGTAACCTCCGGTTTGAATGGCCCGAAGTGAAGTCGTTAAAAATTGTACCGTTTTTCAACCTTTACAAGCTGCGACTCAAAGGCAGGAAGGAAAGTATTTTTTTCTTCCCCTCCAAGACCATCGATCCGGCATTTGGCTTGCTTACCAAGGACACGTCTAAAATGGGAGAGATCGTTCAAAAGAAAAAGAAGGATCACAACATCAAGTAATAAGTGAATGGTTGAATAGGTGATATTCTATCATTCAATATTCAACCATTCAACTATTGACCTTCAGGACTCCCAGTTCCTCTCCAACTTCGGTGAAGGCTTCAATGCATTTGTCTAGATGTTCAATTTCGTGCGCAGCAGATATCTGAACACGTATACGCGCCTGCCCTTTCGGAACTACAGGATAAAAAAATCCGATAACATAAATCCCTTTTTCCAACAAAGCACTAGCAAATTGCTGGGCAAGGGGTGCCTCGTACAACATAATCGGAACGATTGGATGTTCGCCTGGTTTAATATCGAAACCGGCCTTTGTCATGGCAGACCGAAAGTATTTCGTGTTTTGCTCAAGCTTGTCGCGAAGGACAGTTGTTTCAGAAAGCATGTTGAAGACCTCGATTGATGCGCCAACAATTGAGGGCGCTAATGTATTCGAGAATAAATAAGGTCGGGAGCGTTGCCGAAGGAGGTCAATGATCTCCTTTCTCCCCGAAGTAAACCCACCCGACGCGCCGCCAAGGGCTTTGCCTAATGTTCCGGTGATGATGTCCACGCGACCCATTACTCCCCTGTATTCCGGCACACCGCGTCCTGTCCGCCCAATAAAACCAGTGGCATGACACTCATCGCTCATAACAAGTGCTTCGTGTTGTTCTGCAAGTTCACAAATCGCGTCGAGTTGAGCGATCGTTCCATCCATACTGAATGCGCCATCAGTGACAATCATTGTTTGATTAGCACCATTTCCCCTGGCTTCCTCCAGTTTTGTTTTCAAATCAGCCATGTCGTTGTGCTTGTACCGGAAGCGCATGGCTTTGCTAAGTCGTACGCCATCAATGATAGACGCATGATTAAGCTCGTCAGAGACGATGGCGTCGTTCTCGCCAAGCAAAGGTTCAAAAACACCACCATTTGCATCGAAGGCGGCAGCATATAGAATGGTGTCTTCGGTACCCAGGAATGCAGAGATCTTTTCTTCCAGTTCTTTGTGGATGTCCTGTGTGCCACAGATAAAACGAACTGATGACATGCCGAAACCATGGGTATCGATCGCCCGCTTGGCTGCTTCGATTACCCGTGGGTGCGAGGACAAGCCGAGATAATTGTTGGCGCAGAAATTTATGACTGCCTTCCCATTGGTTTTGATTTCTGCCCCTTGCGGCGTGGTTATGATGCGTTCCTGTTTATACAGGCCTGCTTCACGGATTGATTCCAATTCACGCAGTAAGAATGGTTTGAGTTTCTCGTACATCAAGTATTAGATTTTCGGTTTCGGTTTGAAGACTGGTTTGGCGATTTTCACCGCCGGTTTTTCCGTTGGCGAGGGGGATGAAGACGCCTCGCCTTCCGGTTTCCTTTGCTCCTCCATTTTTGGCGCCGGTATTTCTTTCAGTTGATACTTCCGCCGGATGGGGTTGATCAGATAGAGCTTCTGCGCTGTAAAACTGTTGGGGTGCATTTGCTCGAACGCAGTTTTCCAGGATAACCACAACTCTTTCTCTTTTTCCAGGAAAAGTTTGGAATCAATTTTTTTGCTGATCAGGTAGTCTTCAAAATTCATCAACGGCAAAGTTAATGATCTGTAATAATCGAGACCTAACAAGTGATAGGTGATTGATAAAATTATTTATTTTTGAGCCGGTAATAAAACAGCATGGGTAAAGGACATAAAATTCTCGTGGTGGGAGCAGGAGGGCAACTTGGTTCAGAACTCACCCAGGGACTTTGGAAGCACTTTGGAAAAGAAAATGTAATTGCCACGGACATCAAAAATCCCGGCGATATCATCTCTAAGGGAAATTTTGAAATTCTTAATGCGCTGGACCGGGAGGTCCTTTTCAGTTTTATCAGGAAAAATAAAATCATACAGATCTATCATCTTGCCGCCATCCTTTCAGCAAAAGGTGAGCAAAACCCAAAGTCGGCCTGGCACCTGAACATGGAGAGTCTCCTGAATATTCTTGATGCTGCCGTTGAGTTTAAAGTGGAAAAAGTTTATTGGCCAAGTTCTATTGCTGTGTTTGGGCCGACGACCCCAAAAGACAACACACCTCAGCATACGATCATGGAACCAACAACCATTTACGGCATCAGTAAGCTGGCAGGAGAACGGTGGTGTGAGTGGTATCATCACAAATATGGATTGGACGTGCGGAGTCTTCGCTATCCCGGCCTTATTGGTTATCGTTCAAAGGCGGGAGGTGGCACTACTGATTATGCGGTTGATATTTTCTTTAAAGCGATTTTGGAAAAAAAATATACCTGTTTCCTGTCAGCCAGTACCTACTTGCCCATGATGTATATGGATGACGCGGTGCGGGCAACGTTGGAACTGATGGACGCACCCAGTGAAAACATCAATGTAAGATCCAGCTATAATGTGTCGGCTCTAAGCTTCTGTCCCGGAGAATTGGCAGAGGTTATTAAAAAGCATATTCCCGATTTTCAAATTTCTTATTCACCCGATTATCGTCAGCAGATCGCAGAGTCCTGGCCATGCTCTATTGATGATTCATCGGCGAGAAACCAATGGGGGTGGAGGCCTTCTTTTGGTTTAGAGGGAATGGCGGAGGAGATGTTGAGTAATTTGCAGGTGAGGAGTCTGGCCTAGGGTATTTCCAACCTAAGAACTTTTGCAAATCCCACTCCTTCAATTTTCAAGAAATACAGACCGGTAGGAATGGTTCTTTCTAATGTGACTTCGTCGTCGGCAGCTGACAAATAAGTTCCCATTAAAGGTCTTCCTAATTGATCGCTCAGTGTAAGTTGTGCAGGCCCAGCCAACCCCTTGATCTTGAATTTTTGCTCTGAGATTGGGTTTGGATAAATAACGAGTTGATCATTGATTTCGCCGATCAAGATTGTGATGGTTTTTGAATACTCAAAAGATCCATCAAGGTCTTTGCTTTTAAGTCGATAGTAGTATCGGCCAGACCGTTCGTGATTATCGACATGACTATAATGAGTTACCGTATTTACTCCACCGCGCCCAATGATCTGAGCTATTTCTTCAAAAATCTTCCCATCGTGAGATCTTTCTAGTTGAAAGAGGTCAAAATTTTCTTCATTGGAGGTTGCCCATTCAAGAGTCGCCGACATACTTGATGAGTACCCTCTGAAGTAGAGCAATTTGATTGGCAGTGTGATATTATAACCACCCTGATCATACCCGGCTGGTCCAGTAAACCCGCCCGAGGGCTCACAATACGGCTTTCCATTTAACGGACAGTCCGGCGGGTTGTTGGCGCAACTAGTACAGGAACCTCCACTCTGGGCAATTTTTATTCCGCAAATGGATAGCAAGTCACTTCCACCGCTTCCATTAAGTGTCATCGAGCCTCCATTCTCGATCACCAAATTGTAGCCGCACCCTGCTGAACTTCCTAAATCCATTTTAGCATTGAGTTGAAAGAATGCGCCTGACTTGACGAGTATGCTGCCATTCAATAGTGCGTTGGCTTTGTTGTTTATTAGCGTCCCATAAACTGTAATATCTCCGCTGTGACTAAATACCCCACCATTGGGAATATTCAAAGTTACAGAAGCAGGGACAATGATATCTGTATTTGCATCAGTAGGGTTCACTCCCGCCTCCTGGCATGTAGCAGAAGGCCAATTGATTGTTCCAGATCCATTTATAGTGCAGGTTTGAGCTAATAGTGATCCACTAAAAAAAAAACTAAATGCTAAAAAAAAGAAAGACCTTCTCCTCATAATCAAACTTGCTCAAATCGTTCCATAAGTGAATCAGACATCCTTGGTAAATCTTGCATTTAACAGGGCAAAATCTTTCAAATTTATGAAAATATGAGTTTGTTCCACTCGATGCTGCTAAAAATACTTATATAAGACTAGTGGGTGGAAACTTCGACGGATTAAAATTATTGGACCGCAATAATCTTTACCGTCTTCTCGAAATGACTTGAGATGTATTTAAAGAAATAAATACCTGGCTTCAACCAGGTGCCAATGCTTAACTCATTTTCGAAGCCGTTGGCTTTTCCATGAGCTACTTCTATTCCCATTGAATTGATGACAACGACAACATCATTCTCCCCAGGGCTGAAATTCAGGTTGAAATAGAGAACGCCGCCCACCAGGGGATTGGGATAGACAACGATTTCCTTCGAAGATTCCCGCTCAATAGCAATGGTCCTGGAGTATTTAAAACTTTCGTCGAGGTCAATGATTTTAAGGCGGTAGTAAACTCGTCCCGCGAGAGAAGAGTCGTCTAAATAAGAATATTTTGCAGTCACGTTATGGCCGCCCTTACCAGTTATTCTGACAATGGATTCGAAGTCAATTCCATCTATTGACCGCTCAAGCAAGAAGTGATCGAAATTATCTTCCGTAGCAGTAGCCCACTCAACTATGATGCCGATGTCAGTAGCGTAGCCAGAGAAATTGAGTAATTGAATGGGCAGGGGGGTTCGGATGGCATCTATCGAGCCAATGTAAAAATTATTGGTTAGCGAAGAGGACGATAAAGTTGATCTAGTAACTATAAAATCAGTCAATGATCCTGTGGCTCCGGCATCAACACCTGAATTTGGGTTAGAGGTTCCGACGATAAGACGCAAATCATTCAATAGACCGACAGTGCCAAATCCAGTGCCACCAGCGGTTAATTCCCAGGTCCCTGCAAGCGTTGAGCTCTTGGCTACACTCCACAAGGACTCCTGACGTCTCACGATGGTTGAGGAACCATCCGTTATGGTAACATCGGTGGTTGAGGTCGATCCGCTATGAACAACTCTTATGGTACCGGCAGTCCCATTCGCACCTCCAGTATGACGAGCGGTAAATGGGCGATAATCTGAACTGGTTCCCATCGGGAATAATTTGCTTGGACTAAAATTTCCGCCTGGAATGGACCTTGTCAACGGGCCATTATAAAACCATCCCGATGTCCGGCTTAACGTGGAGCCGTCCAGTGTAATGTTGTTACCCGACAGATTTACCGTTCCATTCGTCAATGTAATTTGATTGCTAATTGCTGCAAGAGCATCGAAGACAATACCCGCCGAATTGTTAAACTCAATACCGTTAAAACTTAAATAGCCACTGGTAAGCGTCTGACTCGTAGATCCTACAAAGGAAACAGTTCCGCTAGCCGGATTGAAGGTTCCGTTATTCGTAATATTTCCGTAAACAGATAAAGTAGCCGAAGAAGATATCGTCAAAGTCGCTCCCGAATTTATCGTGACGTTGTGAGCACTTGCGGCTGCACTAATGTCTGGGGAATGAGATACTCCCGAAGGAATGGTCACATCCGTTGCTGACGTTGGAACAGAGCCGCTACACCAATTCGAAGCGTCATTCCAATCCGAACTCGTGGTGCCCAGCCAGCCGCCGGCACCCGTTGAAACAATTGTAACTTGAACAGGAGGCGATGTACCTGTACAAGTTCCGGATGTAACCTTTAGTCTATACCATGTCGTTTGTGTGGGGGCTCCAGGTGAATACGAGGAAGTGTTGTTAGTGCCAGGAGCGGAAGAAAATCCGGAAGTAGAAGTGGTGGTGCTATATTCCCAAAGATAAGTGGGAGATGTGGCGTCTGTTGTCGCCGTTAAATTACTGGCCGATGAACCTGAACAGAGAGTTTGGTTGGCGTTAGCAATATTGGTGAAGCCACAGAGATTTTGGCCGGAACATGGTCCTGAATTGCAATCATTTGTCGATCCAAACACTTTACCGCCACCGATAGTGGTTAGCGTTCCGGTCGTAATGATATCTCCTGATCCAACAATATCTATTGAGCCTGTGTTATTGCTGAAGTTACCATTAACATAAATGAGTCCAGCAACAGTGAATGTTCCAGCATTGTTTCCGTTTTGCAGATCTCCGTTGATAATCAAAGTGCCACCGGCCTCTATTGCAATGTTTACATTGTTTCCTATCGAGACAGTGTTTCCTCCGCCACCTAAAATAAGTGTAGCGCCAGACCGGACGTACAAGGAAGATCCATTGTTGATGTTCCCATTTCCCAGAAAAGTTGTAGTCCCCGCGGTCACATCAAGTGTGCCCCCGTTTCCAATTTCCAGCGTGATGTTGTTGGCTGTACCATCGGGAATGTCGGTAACATTTTCTGAGAATGTATAGTAGCCGGTTGTAATGGCAATTTTTTTGCTACCCATCACCAAAGGAATATTCTGGTCCAGGATAGTTGGGAAGTTAACTGTCGTGGTTGTTGTGCCACCGGGAACTCCATTTGACCATATAGTGGCATCAGTCCAGTTACCACTTACAATGGTAGAGGTTTGTGCTTTCAATGTGAAAGCGCTGGAGAGTAATAGGAGTAAAATCCAACAATTAAAACTCCTTAGCATATTGCAATTCCATTCGTCTAATTCCAAAAAATACCTTCACGGTATAACGCACAACAGCAAGGCCTTTTTAAAAAATGAGAGAACGGTCTTCTTTATACCTGACTATTCCCGACCTCAAGCCCACACCCTAACGATGAAATTTTAGAATATCTCCAATGGATGTCGAAAAGTGAATAAAGTTATCGATTTATTTATTATATCTCACCTAGGTAACTGCTTAAAGAATAAATGCTCTGAGCTAATCCGTAATTGACTTCTTGATAAAAATTTTGTCCCTCTTATAAAACCTCAATAAGTTGCACCTTTAATCAAACGC
>DASUGQ010000370.1:0-3704 GCA_036273935.1 Cyclobacteriaceae bacterium
AGTTATGATAATAGGTATTCCAAAGGAAATTAAAAATAACGAAAACCGGGTTGCATTGACACCGGCTGGCACACAAGAACTAATAAAACGAGGTCATACAATATACATCCAATCCACTGCTGGCAATGGAAGCGGATTCTCGGACGAAGAATACAAGCGGGCAGGCGCTGAAATGCTTAAGGATGCAGCTGAAGTTTTCGGGAAAGCCGAAATGATAATGAAGGTGAAAGAACCAATTGAACCTGAATACAAATTGATCAGGAAGGATCAACTTGTATTTACATATTTTCATTTTGCATCATATGAACCGCTCACTCATGCCATGATTGAGAGTGGCGCAGTTTGTCTTTCTTATGAAACCGTCGAACGCGCGGATGGAAGTTTGCCCCTGCTGATTCCGATGTCTGAGGTAGCCGGGAGAATGGCCATTCAGGAAGGCGCCAAGTATCTGGAAAAGCCATTGAAGGGACGGGGAATACTTTTAGGAGGAGTCCCTGGAGTAAGACCAGCCAAAGTTTTGGTGCTCGGGGCCGGCGTCGTGGGAACCCAGGCTGCAAAGATAGCGGCCGGTATGGGTGCGGACGTTACGGTCCTTGATATCAATATTGCCCGACTGCGGTATCTGGACGATGTGATGCCAAAAAACGTCCATACTGTCGTTTCCAATGAATATACCATCCGGGAACTTGTAAAAGATCATGATCTCATAATTGGTGCTGTCCTTGTTCCAGGCGCCAAAGCTCCCCGGCTGGTTACACGGGACATGTTAAAGACCATGCGACCGGGTACTGTGTTGGTTGACGTAGCCGTTGATCAGGGTGGATGTATCGAGACCTGCACGCCAACGACGCATGAGAATCCAACTTTCATTATTGATGACGTCGTTCACTATTGCGTGGCAAACATGCCTGGAGCCGTTCCCTATACTTCAACGCTGGCGCTAACCAATGCCACGCTGCCCTATGCGATCAAGCTGGCCAAACTCGGGTGGCAAAAAGCCTGTCAGGAAAATGAAGACCTAAAGCTGGGATTAAACATTATTAGGAGTAAGGTAGTGTACAAAGCGGTCGCAGACGCATTTAACTTGCCTTATACCGACCTATCAGAATTCATTTAATAAAGTCAGTATCAGGAGCCAATTCCGTTGAATTGTGGGAATTGGTCGAGGAGATCAGTCGTCCTTTCTTCATGGTTTACCACGCAGCAGATATGCGTTAACCCATTCGTGAGTCCAACATACTTTGCTTTAATGGTCCGATTATAAACCGACACCTGTTGAACAGTCCGTTGGTTTATTTTTTGATCAGGAGATTTACATTCAATGACCATCCACGGATCGCCCGATCGATCATAAATAACAATATCAGAACGCTTCTTCAAATGATTAAATGACAATCCGCTTTCTACCTTAATTAGCACCCTGGGATAATTTAATTGATTGATGAGGAAATGTATGAAATGTTGGCGCACCCATTCTTCAGGTGTCAGTAGCACATACTTTCTGCGGATAATATCAAAAACAAAAATTTTCCCTTCCGTTTTCTTAAGTTTATATTCATAAGAAGGCAAATTAAGTTTGATCATGCGCTAAAATTACAGCAATTCATAATCTAATATTTTTAATAATGAATCGCATTAACCTCCCCTGAAAATCAGCAAGCATCAAGCGATTCTTTCAGAACAAATAAAAGACAAATGAAAACAAAACAAGAGATAGCAGAAAATTGGTTGCCCCGCTACACAGGACAAAGGCTGGAGGATTTCGGGAAATATATTTTGCTGACCAATTTCAACAACTACGTCGTCATGTTTGCTGAGCAACATGGAGTGCCATTGAATGGGATTGACCGAGCGATGTTAAACGCAACCGCTGACGGAATCACGATTATCAACTTTGGTATGGGAAGTCCGAATGCGGCAACGATCATCGACTGCCTGAGCGCAATAAAACCTCAGGCCTGTTTGTTCCTTGGAAAATGCGGGGGGTTGAAAAAAAAGAACGTGATAGGAGATTATATCCTCCCGATTGCCGCCATCAGAGGTGAAGGTACTTCTAATGATTACCTTCCCCCGGAGGTACCTGCCCTGCCGGCCTTTGCGCTTCAAAAAGCGATTTCAACAACCATTCGTGATCTTAACCAGGATTACTGGACAGGTACAATTTATACGACCAACCGACGAGTCTGGGAATGGGACGATGAATTTAAAAACTATTTACGCAAGATCAGGGTGATGGGAATTGACATGGAGACGGCCACAATCTTTTCAACAGCATTTGCCAATAAGATTCCGGCGGGTGCACTGTTGTTGGTTTCAGATCAACCTATGATCGAGCAGGGAGTCAAGACGGAAGTCAGCGACAAAGGTGTTACCCAACAATTTGTTCCATTACATTTGAAAATTGGAATTGAATCGCTGAAACAATTGATCAACAATGGAATGACAGTGAAGCACCTCAGATATTGACAGGTCTTTGAATGTCTTTCGATTTGACAGTCATTAGAAAAATCATTCCAATCACAAAATATACTGCCAGTGCCAATGCGCTGTTACGCATGCTGCCCGTAATCTGATTAATGAGCCCGTAGCTGAATGTACCGAGCACAATGGAGACATTATAAGTCACATCAAAAAAACTGAAGTACGACGCAGTGTCTGACGTATTTTCCGGGATGAGTTTTGAATACGTCGCCCTGGCAAGTGATTGAATGCCCCCCATTACAAGGCCCACCAGGACAGCCAATCCATAAAATTGATACTCCTGATTAATGAAGTATGCCGTAATACAAACTACAATCCAAAGCAAAATCATCACGCACAAGGTGAGCTTATTACCCTTCCTTTGAGACACCCGCGCAAAGAACCACGCTCCAAGGGAGCCAACCAATTGGATTAACAAAATTGAGAGGATTAACCGATCACCGGGGAGACGCATTTCGTCTGTACCAAATAATGTGGCCAGGTACATCACCGTTTGGACTCCCATATTGAAAAAGAAAAAGGCCAATAGATAGCGTTTCAGGTCAGGAGAGTGCTTCAAACCATTCCACACTTTGTTGATCTCCTGGTATCCCCTTAGCCAAATGTTTCCAGTCGATTTTCGTCCCGTTGAATTCTCGGGAAGGATTCGGAAAACGAGCGACGAAAAACCAAGCCACCATATGCCCACCAATAAGAAACTGAAACGCATCGCATGCCACTCGTCCTTAAAGACGACAAACATTTTATAATTCATCACAATGAAGAGACAGATGATCATCAGGATCACACTTCCGTAATAACCCATCGAATAACCTCTTGCACTGACAATATCATAGCGATCTTCACTGGCGATCTCAGGCAAAAATGCATCGTAAAAGACGAGGCTTCCTGAATAGCCTATGCTGGCAAGAACGGAACAAAAAATTCCCCAGGTAAGAGAGTCGATCCCCTTGAAGAAGTAAAGGCCCATGCAGGAGAAACTCCCTATGAAAACGAAGATCTTCATGAAGAATTTTTTTCTTCCGGAATAGTCCGCCATCCCAGAAAGAAGAGGGAGAATGATAGCTACAACAAGGAACGAAAATGACAGGGCGTAGGAGTACAATACCGAATTGCGCACTGGGAATCCAAAAAAAGAAACAACATCACTTCCCCCGGCTGAGACTGCTTTGGCTTTATAATAAACCGGGAAAATAGCGGAGGTGATGACGAGTGAATAAACG
>DASUGQ010000371.1:0-4991 GCA_036273935.1 Cyclobacteriaceae bacterium
AATAATGCAAAGATTTTCATTGATGCCGCTATGGTGAAAAATAAGCTGAGCGGTTTCGTGAAGAACAAAGATCTTAGTGAGTACATCCTGTAATTTTTTTAATGCAGAGGATCTGTATAATTTTTTTGTTTGTAGGAATAAATTCGAATGTTTTTTCTCAGGAGCAAGCTGATACACTCCAGAGTGATTATATCCTGCGCTATCCTGACTATTTTTTTGTTTGGCCTGTGTTAAAAAGAAAGAGCCTTAACTTTAATGTGTCTGATAAGAAGGAAGATGAATCAATCGATTATAAACCTAACAATTCCTACACCGTTGGGTTGGGGGCGTATGTTTTTGACCTTGCCCTTGAGTTAACATTTGCCATTCCAATTAATGAAAAGGACAAGAAAACTTTTGGAGAGTCAAAAGTCAGGGATTTTCAAATCAACGCATTGAGCAGCAAGTGGGGCGGTGATCTCTACTATCAAAAGTACACGGGGTTTTATGAGGATGACGGTTCATATTATCCTGACAATAAACCATACCCCCAGCGCTCTGACATCACATCAAAAAACTTTGGACTAACCGGACTGTATGTGTTTAACGAAAAAAAATTTTCGGCACGGTCGGCCTTTAACTTTTCTGAGCGCCAGTTGAAACGAGGGGGGTCATGGTTGCTTACCGGTACCGTGAACAGCTTTAAACTGAAAGCGGACTCTGCGGTGGTGAGTGCAAAATACCGGAACATAATTGGTGGGGGATCTTCCTTTGAAGAACTTCGCTATACTACGTTTAGTATTGCACCGGGATATGCCTATAACTTCATTTACAGAAAATTTTTTCTAAGTGGCGCCCTGATGCTGGGTCCTGCTCATAACTGGACGTACTATAAAGAAGAAGATCAGCCGGAGAAAAACGATATCGGAATTAATCTCTTTACGTCTTCACGCGTGGGGGTCGGCTATAGCGATGATCGTTTTTTTGCCGGAATAAATTTTGTTGTTCAGTCACGAGTCGTCCGGTTTGAAGATATTCGTGTCAGCAATTCAACCAGCACATTCCGGTTTCTTGTCGGCTATCGATTTCGTGAGTTCGGCATCTTGAAGAAGAGCATCTGGGATTTTCCAAAAGAGCTCCTGAATCTGTGAAGTTCAATCCTGATCGGATTTGCTTTTAGGATAATCGAAAAACAACATTGTCCCGTTACTCCAGTCGACATCCTTCCATGAATCAACAGAAAAGTTGAACCCTACTATGCCGCATGTAGGTACATTCATAATTTGTTCATTCGTCAAGGAATTAACAAAGTCGGTGAGCCCCGGATTATGTCCAAAGATCATCACCGTGTCATTTTGATCTTTCAGACCGTGAATAATGTCCAACATCTTATCCTCGCTTGCATGGTAAAGTTTATCGTCCACCTTGATTTTTTCTTCCGGATACGACAAAACTTCCGCAATTCGTTTGCAGGTGGATAAAGCGCGCTTTGCAGGACTTGTCAGCATAAGGTTAACGGGGATCTCTTTTTCCTTAAGTCGCTTTGCCATTCGGGGTGCATCACGCTTTCCGCGCTCGTTCAGCGGCCGTTCAAAATCTGTCATGCCGGGATTATCCCAACTGGATTTTGCGTGACGAACGAGTAGCAGTGTTTTCAACGGGTCCTGGTTTTGTCTTATCTAAAATTAAACAAAGGTTGGCTTATTCTTATCTTCGCACCCATGTCAGGCCTAAAAAAAATCAGGAAAGGAGTCAAATATCAGCTTCTCTATTGGTTGGTGAAATCATTGATATTTATTTCCAACCTGCCGGCCCGTCGGACCTGGTTGAATTTCTGCGGCTATCTCGGCATATGCTATTACCGCATTTCTTCCCGGACCCGCGGCCTCGTGAGAAGGCATCTAACTCTGGCGTTTCCAGAAAAATCACACGGTGAGGTAAATGAGCTCTCGAAAAATGTTTTCAAAATGCTCGGTAAAAATGCCGGGGAAATATTGCGGGCGTCGAAAATTGAGACACTTGATGAACTTGAAAGGATTCTTGTAACAGAAGGATATCAGAATTTTGTGGAAGCTAACAACAAGGGAAGGGGAGTAATCTTTCTCACCTGTCATCTGGGAGCGTTTGATCTGCAGGTAACGAACATGGCTCTGAGGGGACTCAATCCAAATATTATTGGCACTCCGCTAAAGGACGAAAGGCTCAATGATTTGCTCTGGAAATATCGTAATCAGCACGGCGCTATCGCTATTGAACGAGGCAGGGAAACCTTCAGAATGATAAAGGTATTGAGATCAGGAGGGTCTGTGGCTTTGTTGATCGATCAGGATACAAAGGTTAAGTCGGCCTTCGTTAATTTTTTTGGCATGCCAGCGTCGACACCTGTCGGTGCAACTATGATGGCCATGAAAACGGGAGCCGCCGTTGTTCCAACCTATGTGCATCTTGATCGTGATGGCCTCCAGCACATGCACATCCTTCCAGAAGTAGTCTTGCGACATTCTGACAACGAAGAAGAAGATATAATTTATAACACCCAATTACTCACCACCATGATTGAAGGTTGGATTAGAAAATACCCTGAGCAGTGGGTGTGGATGCACGAACGGTGGAAGACAAAGGAATCAATCTAAGACTTGTCTTTTTTCAATTTCATTTTTTGAAAATAAAATACACCGCCAGAATCAATAAAATAAATCCGATCAGGTGATTCATCCTGAATGTTTCAGTTTTGAAGAATATTATGGAGAAGATCACAAACACAATGAGTGTAGTCACTTCCTGAATTACCTTTAACTGTACCAGCGAAAATGGTCCTCCGTAGCTTTTGAAACCGATCCTGTTGGCAGGTACCTGAAGCAGGTACTCAAACAATGCAATCCCCCAGCTTATCAGTACTATCGTCAGCAATGGAAGGCTCTGGCTCCACTTCATTTCCTTAAACTTCAAATGTCCGTACCATGCGAATGTCATGAATGTATTTGAAAGGATCAGAAGCACAATTGTTGTAAAGCCTTTCATTGGGGATTGTGTTGTTGCTTGCGTGACGGCGGACGTTTTACCTGACCAATTTCTTATACCGTATGCGATGAGGCTGGTCATCACCGAGGCGCTTCTTTTTGTTTTCCTCGTATTCGCTGAAACCGCCTTCAAACGAGAACACTTGCGAATCTCCTTCAAATGCAAGAATGTGCGTGCAAACACGGTCGAGAAACCAACGGTCGTGGGAAATGATAACGGCGCAGCCTGCAAAATTATCCAATGCCTCTTCCAACGCACGAAGGGTATTCACATCAAGATCATTCGTTGGCTCATCGAGAAGCAAAAGGTTGCCACCTTGCTTCAGCGCGATAGCGAGGTGAACGCGATTACGCATTCCACCTGAAAGTTCTTTTATTTTTTTCTGCTGATCGGTCCCATTGAAATTGAACTTGCCAACATAAGCGCGGGAGTTAATTTGTTTGCCACCCATTTCGATTAATTCGTTTCCACCTGAAATGGCTTGCCAAACGGTTTCGTCGGGCTTGAGGTCGTCATGTTCCTGATCGACATATGCGATCTTAACGGTTTCGCCCACTTCAAATGTTCCGGCATCCGGTTTTTCCTTTCCGATTATCATTTTAAAGAGAGTGGTCTTACCGGCGCCATTCGGACCAATGATTCCTACAATGCCTGCCGGCGGAAGGGAAAACGTAAGATTCTCATAAAGTAACTTGTCGCCGTAAGCTTTTGCTACACCTTTAGCTTCGATGACTTTATTGCCAAGACGGGGGCCTGGCGGAATGTAGAGTTCAAGTTTGTCTTCGCGTTCTTTTGCTTCCTGGCTTAAGAGTTTTTCATAGGCATTCAAGCGAGCTTTTGCTTTAGCTTGCCTTCCCTTAGGATTCATCCGCACCCATTCCAATTCGCGCTCCAGCGTTTTTTGGCGCTTTGTTTCCTGCTTTTCCTCAGTTGCCAGTCGTTTCTGTTTTTGATCGAGCCACGATGAATAATTGCCCTTCCAGGGAATCCCTTCGCCACGATCAAGCTCAAGAATCCAGCCGGCCACATTATCGAGGAAGTATCGGTCGTGGGTCACGGCAATCACTGTTCCCTTGTACTGCTTTAAATGTTGTTCAAGCCACTGCACCGATTCGGCGTCAAGGTGGTTGGTGGGCTCGTCCAACAAAAGAACGTCGGGCTCCTGCAACAGCAGGCGGCAAAGTGCTACCCGCCTCTTTTCGCCTCCCGATAAATGTTCGATGCTTGCTTCGGGTGGAGGACACCGCAGGGCATCCATTGCCCGTTCAAGGCGGTGATCAAGTTCCCAGGCGCCGGTTGCATCCAGTTTTTCCTGTATCGCACCTTGCTTTTGAATAAGTTTGTCCATCGCGTCAGGATCTTCCATAACTGCCGGATCACCAAATTTCTCATTGATCGCCTCGAATTCTTTCAACAGGGCAACGGTCGCAGCGACGCCCTCCTCAACAATTTTTTTTACCGTTTTTGTTTTATCCAGAACAGGTTCCTGCTCCAACAGTCCCACGGAATAACCCAAATCGGAAACAACTTCACCCTGAAATTCTTTGTCCTGGCCGGCGATAATCCTAAGTAGCGATGATTTCCCTGAACCATTTAATCCGAGAACGCCAATCTTGGCTCCATAAAAAAAGGAGAGGTAGATGTCTTTAAGTACCTGTTTGTTTGGCGGGTATATTTTATTTACCCCGGCCATGGAGAAGATTATTTTTTCGTCACTCATGCGTTAATTGATACGGTATGAATAGCTGAATTTATTTTCAGGCGCAAATATGGCAAAATATGCTTGTGGTGTAAACTATAGCAATGGATTGCAGAAAGTTTGCCTGTAAAATATTCCACCCGAAAGATTCTCAAGCGGTCGTAAAGAAAGAATGAGGGGTGTTTGTTTTGATTAATTAAATTCTATTTTTGCGGAAAATTAAGGAGTAATATGTACTGGACACTTGAATTAGCGTCATACCTGGAAGATGCCCCATGGCCGGCAACAAAGG
>DASUGQ010000372.1:0-23828 GCA_036273935.1 Cyclobacteriaceae bacterium
GGAACCAGTTTAACAATAACTTTTCATTTTTTCCCGTTCATTTTGTGGACGAAAGTATTTTTTTAGCCACGGTAAAAAAGCGCGGAAGATACTGGATATTCCAGAGCATAAAAGTATTCCGGCAATTCGCTTTCACGGTCACCCAGCTTTGTACCATGCGAGAGAGATCGTGAGCTGGAAAAAATCCGATATTAGTATCATCATCATTTTAGTTTGATTCATTTACCCGGGAAATAATTTTCCTTTAGCCGGTCCAGGAATGGCGTCCGGGTTTTCTTGCGAAAAACGAATCTCCTGAAATGTCCGGTAGTAATCACCCAGGTTGACATTGAAAAAATCTTCAACGGCAGAAGCAATGACTTTGATCGTTGCTGATCTGGTATTAAATCCTCGAATTTATTTTAACCTACAGACAAGTTCACATTTCTGACTCTTGACATTAACAACTTTCCTACAGAGTCAATCCGTAAACATTTAGAATTTTATTGTAAGACGACAATCATAACGATAAAAGACATGATAGAAAGACATGCAGATTAAGATGAAGACTTCTTGCAGTTCATTCCCATTGACCATCATTTGACTGTTGATTTAGACTCGTCGGATCACGTCCCGCTAATCGAGCAGACGGCCGCACCGGATTTTTCATCGATGAGGTGCTCCTCTCACACCATCCCGACGAGTCGGGATCACTCCAGCAACCACCCTACCACCTCGTCCATAAATCCGGCGCACTGGTAGTCGGTAACGCCTTGCCAACTCGTCATGTATAGCGATACCATCCCCTCGCCCATGGCGATGACCTTGCCTCCTCCCTTTGTTTCCGCATAAACACCGATGGGATTCGTATCGGACGCGTTGCTGTACGCGAAGGGTGCGCCGCCCTCAACTATGCGTGCACCATGGGACGGGATTGAGTATTTCTTTTTTGTCACCTTACCGGGTACGGAATGTCCCCCGGACGATGCGTCGGAACTGTTCGATTTGAAAGTAATACCGAAACGCGCAACGATGTCATTTGCATTGACCTGCGCAAGCGTGGCCCAGTAGTCCTCTTCGATCACAATAAACAGCGCGCCACCTTTCTCCACATACTGCCCGATCGCAGAGCATTCGTCTTCGGAATAGTTCTTCGAAGGGACGTGAATAAAGAGCAGATCACATTGGGATAGCGCATCTGTGGTAATGAGTGTCTTCAGGTAGCCAACGACAGCATTGTGGGCCAGGCCGTTTTTGGTGAGTTGATCGGTCATATACCTTAGCCGCTCAGTAGGGACAAGCTCGCTAGAGATCATGTCGGCCGGGTCGCTGTAGAACTTCTGGCCGTGGGCCACGTCGACCAGAATTTTCTTCTTCTGTGCCGAGACGTCAGGCCAGTGGCCAATCAAGGCCAGGATAAGAAATGCGGAAGTTGTCAGTGATTTCATGTCTGCTTTATTGATGCGAAGTCAAGCTTCGTGCCATAAACGCACGCAGCTTTTCAGCTCGTGTTAAGGTTGATGTGCTGTGGGGATGTTCGTAAACGGGCCGAGATTATCCGTAGACGGGCAGTGCTTGGCTTGGTTTTATTGTTCGGCAGTGGGAGCGATAAAGGAGCAATTCTTATGTTCAAGGACGACAAACTAATAAAGTTTGATTATCGGACATCTTGTAAGGCTGTGATAAAAGATGTCGGTCGCCAGCACAAATGCAGGGTCAACCGCGAGGCGCAGTGCTGCGTAATGTTTTTTATCTTTGCATAAATAACGGTCAAGGGGGACAACATGAAGGAGTTTATTCCAGCTGCAGCCGTCACATGGGTAGTTAGCGTACATTATTAGGACATAGATGACAGCAATATTAGAATGAAATGAGAAAAACTAATTTATTAAACAATGGTATTCCAATTTCTCCTTCGTTAAATCCGACTTTGGAGGCTGAACATTTTGAACCAAGAAAGGGGGGAAATAAAAAAAGACTTCTAATAATTTCTTCTGTCGCCTTTCTGATTGCAGTATTCGTAAGTGTTATTGCAAAGTTTTTGGTTCTTCTTATCGATTTATTTACCAACATATCATTCTATGGAAGTTTTTCATTTTCACATTCCAATCCAGCAACACATTCGCTTGGAATATTTGTAATAATTATTCCTGTCATTGGAGGCGTTGTAGTTGGCTTAATGGCGTTTTACGGATCAAAGGCGATTCGCGGACATGGCATTCCTGAAGCAATGGAACAAATTCTAACCAATCAAAGCAAAATAAAACCTGCAATAACTTTTTTAAAGCCACTTTCTTCGGCAATTGCAATAGGAACCGGCGGGCCATTCGGTGCAGAAGGACCCATTATTGCAACAGGCGGAGCATTAGGTTCTACGATCGGGCAGCTATTAAAAATATCTCACAATGAGCGAAAAATATTATTGTCGGCCGGAGCAACAGCAGGCATGGCTGCAATATTTGGAAGTCCGATTGCAGCAATTTTCTTAGCGATAGAATTGTTATTGTTTGAATTTTCACCACGCTCCCTTATTCCTGTTGCAATAGCCTGTATTGTTGGTTCGACAGGGCATCATCTCTTATTCGGACAAAACCCGGTCTTTGGAATGGATGCCATAGCAATTCCCACTAACTCAGCACTTTTAGCCTACAGCATAATGGGAATTATGATTGGAATTTTATCTGTGGGGGTTAGTAAAGCAGTTTACTTTGTTGAAGACGGATTTGAAAAAATTCCAGTCCACTGGATGTGGTGGCCAGCCATAGGAGGTCTGCTGGTCGGAGTGATAGGCTATTTTGCTCCTCGCACTCTCGGCGTTGGCTATGAAAACATTACGGATATTCTTTCCGGAAACTTAACGACACAAGTTATTTTATCGTTGTGTTTTTTAAAATTCATTTCCTGGGCTGTTGCATTAGGAAGTGGAACATCCGGAGGAACTTTGGCTCCATTACTTACCGTTGGCGGAGCTGCCGGAGCATTGTTAGGTATGGCCATCATGCATTTTTTCCCTCAGTCGGGCATTAATATTCCGCTTGCGGCATTAGTGGGCATGGCTTCAATGTTTGCCGGTGCTTCAAGAGCATTATTGACTTCAATTATTTTTGCATTCGAAACTACTTCTCAGTCCAATGCCTTGCTCCCTCTTCTTGGCGCTTGCCTTGGCTCCTATTTTGTTTCCTTCTTTCTAATGGAGCACACAATTATGACAGAAAAAATTGCACGAAGAGGTGTCAAAACTCCACACTCATACGAACCAGATATATTGGAAAGAATAACGGTTGAACAAGTTCTTACCAACAATGGAATGATAATAAGCGAAGATAATAGTATAAAAGAAGTTCGTGAGTGGTTGAATCAAGAGCCGGATTATAAATCAAAATATTTTATCGTTTCGAATAATGAGGGAGAATACAAGGGAATACTAAATTCTTTAAACTTGTACGGCAATGATAATTCTCCAGAAAATAAAATAGGAACATTGCTAACACGCAATCATTCATCCATAAGGCTAAGCGATACGCTGCGCATCGCTGCTGAAACCATGGCGAAAGAAAATGTTGATGTTTTACCAGTTATAACGAATGAGAATAAAAACATTGTCGGTATTTTATCCTATCATGACATTCTTGCAACGTACAAACATGGAATTGACGACCATGAAATGAAACGGCCTCATATTTCATTAAAAAGAAATGGTCTGAAAATATTGTTACGAGGACAGAAGTTGGTATCAGTTATTAAGCGAAAGGAAAAATAACATCGGATATCGCGTAGAGGGCCTGTGATTCGCCAGATTCACGGATGCGTCTCTCACACCTTCCCGATAGCACCAGGACGGTTCATTGGGTTGCGGCGATATTTGTTGGTAGTAATTGAACATAATTGGTAGCCTCTTTGTTGGGCTTTTTCAGCGTGATAGATATTACCATGATTGGGTTTGAGTAATAACCATCCACCGATCCAGGTTTAAAACTACATGCATAGGCCAGACCGTTAGGAAAACCGGGCATGCCACCGCCAATCACTACGTGCTGTTAACAAGAACCTTACCATCGCCGAGTCCATTGAATTATTTTCTATCAAATTGAACGAAACGATAACGGTAACTAACTAGCCCTATGAAGATATTGGTTTTCAAGAACTACGAAGAACTATCAAAAAGAGCAGCAGAGGAAATAGCATCAACAATCGAAGCCAAACCAAACGCTGTGATCTGCCTGGCCTCGGGCGATAGCCCCCGGCGAACGTGTGAAATTTTTGTTCAGGAGGCAAACCAAAAAAGACTGGATCTGTCCGGTGCGCACTTTGTTGGATTGGATGAATGGGTTGGCGTCAGCCCGGATGATCCAGGTAGTTGTCAATACTTTCTGCGGCACAATATCATTAATCCCCTTAACGTGGATAGGAACCATTTTCACCTGTTCAATGTGATGGCATCTGATCTACGTGATGAATGTTTGAAAATGGATAACACCATTTCTCAACTGGGAGGTGTCGATATCATGGTCGTGGGCATCGGGATGAATGGTCATATCGGTTTCAATGAACCAGGTGTAGCCCCTGATCTATTTTGCCATGTTGCAGAGCTAGATGATACTACGCAGGAAGTAGGGCAGAAATATTTCACACAAAAAAAAGAACTGAAGATGGGCATCACGCTAGGGCTTGCACATTTGACACATGCCCGGAAAGCCTTATTGCTGGCCAGTGGCATCCACAAAGCTCCTATTGTCTCGCGAGCATTTCAAGCGAGCATCACGAACCAGGTGCCTGCAAGTATACTCCAAACCCATCCAAACAGTTTGATCCTGCTGGATGAAGATGCTGCCTCAAATCTTGTGGAGAAAAAAAAGAAATGCATGTAAGGAAGGAAGGTCCATAGTTCAATAGGGAGTCAAGGTGTTACAGGGTAGAGACCAACGAATTCTTCGTTTGGACCAAAGCGGCGATAGCTTTCCAGATGAATTGTCAGTGATGAAAGCAGCGCCAAGGATCGATACTTTCACTTTCTGCATTTTGGTATGGAGCTGTTTAGAGTTTTCTTATCATGATATTTCCGGTACTATCGGGCATGTGATGAGGTGACCAAAGGAAGGGGTAATCGAGTGAGTAAAATTTTTGATCACAGTCTCTTGCATTTAATATACCCAAGCGCCGTCCCCTTCTTTATATGGTATGCATCCGTCATAACGACCAGGAATGGGAACATAACGCAGTGCACGCGTAGCGCCAGGCTCCGATGAGAAGAACCCCCATACCGTCAATTGGCTGAGCATCGAGAAGAAATGCATTTGTTCGCTGCGCTTTTCACCCTCAAGCTTCCTTGCTTCCTCATCGAACAAGACCATGAGATCAAATTTCTGTTGGTCATCTAATTCAACGAAGGACCTCCCGTACTTTTTATCAGCGGCTTGTTGAATGGTTGATATTCCTTCAAAGAATATCTTCTGTTCTTCCGGGCTATAGCAATCCGTAACAATCACTTTCATGAATTCACCGATCTTAGCAGTTTTGGCTCCCGGTGATGACGCCGTTGCTGGAAGAATGGTTTCGCCGACCTCGTCCAGCAATTTCAAGACTTCGTCGTTAAAATCTTCTATTTTGGTTTCACTGTGCCTGCAGCCCGACAGAAAAGCCTGTGAACCAATGATGGCGGAACCAAAAAAGGCTGCAGTTGCCGCCAAGGCTTCTCGTCTGTTCATATGACTAAAGATTTTTTTTGTTCAATTCAGTTACCGCATGATCAGCTGCCCTGGCCGTCAGCGCCATATAAAGGATAGATGGACTTTGATTTCCGGTGCTGGTCATGCAGGCGCCGTCAGTGACAAAAACATTTTTGCAGTGATGCAACTGGTTCCAGTCATTAAGCAAAGAAGTTTTGGGGTCTTTTCCCATTCTTGTCCCGCCCATCTCGTGAATATCAAGGCCGGGGGGCTGCTTGTTATCGGCAGCCTCCAGCACTTTGCCACCGGCATTTTCCAACATCTCACTGCCCTGCTGAAGGAAATCTTTTACCATCTTTTCATCGTTGTCATCATAGGCAACCGATGTGACTAGAAGCGGCATGCCCCACTGATCAACACTATCTTCACTCAAGCGGACATGATTGGATTCTTTCATGATGGTTTCGCCCTGCATATACATGTAAGCCTCCCAACGGCCGGGGACGCGAAGCTTTTCTTTGTAATCAACACCTACCCGCGGCGTTCCTTCGTCATATGTCCCCCGCGTCCGATATGCGCCTGAAAAAGATGTGAACCCTCCGACATAGTCCATTTCCTGTTTGCCCAGATTTCGATAATTGGCGATAATACCTTCGGTAGGATTTCGAACGTAATAATATTTATCCGTAAACCCCTCGAACGCAGCCCGGACAAAGCCGCGGTAGATATGAAAACCGATACCTTTACCCAACATTCCACTATCATTTCCCAAGCCATTTGGAAAGCGGTTACTGATGGAATTGAGTAAGATCAAATTCGTGTTCAGTGCAGAGGCATTGACAAAAATAATCCTTGCAAAATATTCAGTCACCGCTTTTGTATTTGTATCGATAACCCGAACACCGGCCGCTCTGCCTTTTACTTCGTCATATAGAATAGAGTGGACGACAGAAAAAGGTCGTACGGTAAGATTACCGGTTCTGGCAGCCCAGGGCAATGTGCTTGAAACAGAACTAAAGTACGCGCCATAGGGGCATCCTCGCATGCAGAGGTTCCTTGCCTGGCAGCGGCCACGTCCCTGCTTTTGATGCAATTCACTCGGCTGAGAAAGGTGTGCCCAACGCCCCTGAACGTAATAGCGATTTTTGTAATGCATCAGGTAGGACTCTTTCAAATGTTTCTCCACGCAATTGAACTCATAGGGGGGCAGGAATTCGCCATCGGGCATTGCATCGATGCCATCTTTATTTCCGCACACACCGATAAATTTTTCAACGTGCGAATACCAAGGCGCTACATCATCATAACGTATGGGCCAATCATGTCCGTACCCCAGCCTGGCGGGTGCTTCAAATTCATGATTACTCCAACGCTGACAGGCCCTTCCCCAAATAATTGACTTACCCCCTACCTGATATCCCCGGATCCAATCAAAGGGTTTTTCCTGGACGTATGGGTGATCACTGTCTTTGATGAAGAAATGTGAAGTGTCTTCTCCGAACCCGGCTGCTTTGGATATCAACGGATTATCTTTATAAAACTGGTAGGACATGCTTCCCCGGTGTTCCAACTCCCACGGGGCCTTTGTCATTGTTGGATAATCTTTCAGGTGTTCGATATTCCTTCCACGCTCGAGGACGAGTGTTTTCAATCCTTTGTCACAGAGTTCCTTTGCTGCCCAGCCGCCGCTGATCCCGGAACCAATCACGATTGCATCGTAGGCATTCAGCGCTGTCCGCTTCAAATTGAAATTTACCGTTGTCGAATCCTGGATCATCCTTGGCGCGTTTAGTACAATAAAAGCGAACCCTTACTTATCATTTTATTGTTCATATAGATTACGAACTTTTCACGATGCTTTTCTATCTAAAGGTCGTAAAAAATATCTTGCTGGCAAGCCAGCGACTAATGGTTGTTCGAAGCCGATTGTATACGTTCTCAGCGAGATTTTGTGTCGAACAGACCATCCATCTCAGACGATTAGCTATCTGCTCATTGATGTTCAACCCGGCATTCATTCAATTTGACGCCTGTCCCTCCAGCCTCAGCACGGGAGCTCCTGAAACAACCTATTTCCAGGAAGCAGTGAGAAGTGCGTGATTGCTGACAGATTCGCTCCGGAGACATCGGATCAGCCCGGAACAAAAAGGTGGTCGCGTCAGGTACGAGGTTATAAGAGCCAAGGCGATGTTCTCCTTTTATGCACCAGTACGCGCTCAACGAAGTCGTGTTGCCAATAACATTTATCCAAAATACTCTGTCAATCCCTCGAGTCATCCTTCCTCATTCTTGCAGGCACGCGCTTCACACAATCTCTGCAATCATCCACTGGCCTGTATTCCGCTGTGCCTGTTCAGAAAGACGGCTTTACTTTTACGCATTAAAGTTTTACATTTAGAAAGGCAATGATTTGAAGAGAGAGCCAATGGCTCAATCGTTTGAAACCGTACCCGATTGTTCCGACTGCTGACAGGGTGCCGGTTATGTGTGTCCAACCCCAGTGCTTCGAACGCTATAAAAAAAGACCACTTGATGTCTGATGGACTAGACCATGAGGGACTGAGGAAGCTTATGCGCTTTCTTCCGGAGAAGGCCATAAACATTCTATATGAGCAGTACTACCACCAGTTCCTGCGCATTTCTGAACATTTCACCCACGACGATGAAGCTGCGAAGGACATTGTCCAGGATGCCTTCGCGCTCGTCTGGGAGAAGCGCCGGGTGCTGAGCCGGAGTGACAAATCCATCTCAAACTTCATGGGCGGCATGGTCCGCAACCGCTCGATATCCTACTACCTGGAGCATGTGAAAAATTTCGAAGATATTGAAAAACTGCTGGACCATGCCGCCAGCGGGATGACAGCCGAGCCGGCCGAGGTAACGTTCATACGTGCAGAAGTTGCACAGGCCATGCGTGCTTATGTTTCCACCTTTCCGCGCCGGGAGCGGCAGTGCCTGTTAATGAAAGTGGACAAAGAAATGTCCCCGGACCAAATAGCCAGGAAGCTAGGAGTCGGCCGCAAGGCGGTGGAGCGCAGCCTTACCAGTGCACGGAAGCGGTTGCGCAAATACTGGGATGACATTCAATAAGCCTGATTTAGAGGCATTTCAAGGGGCCATAAAAAAAATTCTCCCGCCAAGCATAGGGTAAAGCCCAGTTTTAGGGAGTTATATATGGAGGAACATCAAAAACTTCCTATGATGGACAAGTCCAGGCCTGCAAAAAGGAGTTTACATATGGAGGACCGCGAAGGGTTCAACGACGGGCTATCCAAGATCTGGGCCCGCATCAGAAGAAATGACCGGCGGCGAAAGCGCATTCGAATTCTTGCCGGAGGGGTCCTTTTCCTTGCTGCGGCGATCCTCGTCCCCTACGTGTTGTCCACGCGAAATGATCGCAGAGAAATGCGTAGCCACAGTTTTGACCACGTGCTACTTGAGCAGGTCGTTGCTGTGTTACGGGAGGAATACGGCGTCCGCGTTGATGTTTCCAATGACCAGTTGCTTGGTTGTCCCTTTACCGGAACATTTTATGGTACGAACATGGCGGTTGATCTCATCCGCTCCCTGGCCGAAGCGTTGGACCTTAAGGTCGAGGTTGCGGCTAACGGAGGGTACCGGCTTTCCGGAGGAGGATGTGCGAAATAAAAAGTAGACTTAAAATCAACCTGTCCACTCTGTTTAGTTGGTACAGGCAGTTGGCGGAGATATTCGTAAATTATGACCGAACATAAAAACACCCTCAAGAACCTTGAGCAGCTCCTCACCGGCGAGGGCCATCGTTGCGAAGAACGCGTCAGGGCCGAAGTTGACCGGATCCGGCGCCTGCTTATGATCGAAGTCTTTCCAGCAGAAGCCATTGAACAGGTTACGCAGTATTACCAGCAGGCCCTTGTATGGCTAATGGACAGCCTGTTTTCCCATGAAGACGAATGTTATTGTCAGCTGGAAGACCTGTTCCTTTTTATCGAGCGGCATTTCAGAAGTCATGCAGACGGCCGTGTCAAAGTACCTGAAGTCTACCTGGCGCGCGTCAAAAAGGAAATTACGGGGAACGTCAGGCGCATACAGGCCAGGTTAGTCGCCTTACATGCAGACCAACGGCTCATCCATTTGCTTCTTGATGCCCACAAGATCATCCATCGTCCCTCCCACCGTGTTGTGTCGATCCGCGACCTCCGTTATGTGCAGGCCCTTCAAAGAGCGCTCCTTGATCTTGTGGAGTGTCCGACGCCGGAAGCCGGGGTTGACGAGGCGCTCCGTTCGCTGATCTATCTTGTGAACTACAATGCTGCCCGTGTCGTTTCCTATCATGCAGAATACTATTGTTCGCTATTAGCCGGTGCAGAAACCAGCGCGGAAAAGATCGAGCGTTTGTCCTATGCGTTAAAAAAGATCAGCCAGGCGCATGTGAGAGCCGGCCTTTGTTATAATCCACTTGCTCCTTCCCTAAAGGATCAGCTATGCGGATACCTTCTCGATGAGATCCATCACCTGGAGCGCGTGCAGTTACTATTTGTTGCCAGCGGTTCAAGGCCAGGTGTCGTGAGCACCTTCAAGCTGAAGCTGGAAACGTCGGTGTCACAGTTAGCCTATTTATTAAGGATCTTTATGGAGACCAAGGTTGTGCGGAATGACAATGTTGCGGAGCTGCTTCGATTCCTTTCGAAGTTTGTCATGACCAAGCGTACCGAAAACATTTCGGTGGAGAGTTTCCGGATCAAGTTCTACAATGTGGAAAGCGGCACCCGTGACTCTGTGCGAAGCCTTCTGATGGATATGGTACGCTATATTGACAAGGCTTCACCGTGATGGGGTTAGTGCGCCTTGTTAAGCAGGGGACCTTGAATTGTTCAATGAACTCAATCCTTCTTCATCCCAATATTTCCAGAGGATATTTTCATAATCCCGGGAAGAGAGGTGATTTAAAATTAGATTACAGTTCTACTTACGCAGGCTTGTAATGAAATGAAACACCCAAATCGTTTCATTTCAGAACGCAGGCAGCAGCCTCACTACAAGAATCACATTATTTTTTTAAATTATCTGTGTTCTTCCATTCGGTATAGTTGTTGGAAGCTGGTTTTGGTTGCAGCCATAATGGCCATGCCAGCGGGTTTGAACCTTTTTCACGACGGGCTATCCCGCTTATAAGACCTCCCGTATTGATCCGGTGAAGTCGTTTCGTGCGGAGTAAAGAAGACAAATAATAATGCGGGTGATGTAAAATTTGAAATTGACAGCAGTGTTAAGAGAAAAATAAAAACCATGCTCCTGAACTACTTTAAACTTGCCGTTCGACTCATGGCCCGCAGCCCATTCTTTACTGCCATCAACGTCACGGGTTTGTCGGTGGGCTTTGCAGTATTTTTTATTTTGTGGCCCTTCACACAAGCAGAGCTCGACAGTGAGAACTTCATTAAGGATCGTCAAAAGATATTCAGGACCCTGTTCAATGTTAAGGTAGTCGGTGGTCCTGCAGCCGGGCAAGAGCATACCGGCACGATGCAACCAAGTATTGTCACCAGTACATTATTCAATGAAAAACTGATCGATGAGTATACGCGATTCATACCACAGGATAACTTTTGGCCAACCCACACACCGGGTTTAAAAGCCTACCTGGTAATCAGAAGTGTAAAAAAGAATCCAGTTTTTAAAATTGAAAACTCGATTTGTGCCGATCAAAATTTCTTCGAGTTTTTCGACCTTCCGTTTCTAACTGGGAACAGGGCCACCGCGTTATCCCAGGGAGAATCTATAGCACTTTCCGAAAGCGTCAGCAACAGACTGTTCGGAAACCAACCCGCCCTTGGCGAATTGGTAACCGTAAACGGATTGACTTTTCATGTCACCGGGACTTTCAAAGATCTGCCTGCCAACTCACACTTTAATTTCGATGTGGTTTTTTCCAACGCCACCAAACTGTCCTTCTGGAATGACATGGCATCAACCATGCCATTGTGGTGTTTTCACTATTGCAAAGGGGAAGACAGCGCATCATTGCTAGAAACGCTGAACAAGAACAAAGAAAGAGTTTTAGGGAAAATTCTCAACGACATGAAACAATTGAACATTGACTATAAAGTTGAACCCTTACCCGAAATTGTTTTCAAAAACTACTTTGATGGAGAGCGATACACAACCAAGGCGAAGTTCACTTTGACTGTGCTTGCAGCGGTTTCGCTCGTAGTCCTGCTCATGGCCTGGATGAACTACATCAATCTCACCATCTCGAGGACAAGGAATAGATTCAAAGAAATTGCTGCCCGAAAAGTTTCAGGAGCAGGCACCGCCGATCTGTTTGTTCAATTTATCAGTCAGTCGGCGTGGATTAATTTATTCGCAGTTCTCGTGGCAATCACCATCATTCAACTCGTGAGAAACCCATTTGAAGTCTTTTTTAATATCTATATTATTCCTTTTAAAGAACACAACCTGAATGTGTTTTTGTTTTTTGCGCTCATATTAGCGGCTGGAATTCTCATCTGTGCAATATACCCCACCTGGGTAACTGCCGGGTTGACGCCGCGTCAGTTGATCAATGATACATCAGTGACGCAAAGAAGATTGCTTCCCTCTGTACTGACCACATCACAATACATAACAGCACTTGTTCTTATTGTGCTCATCCTGGTCAGTCACACACAGCTGAGTTTTATTTTATCGAAAGACATTGGCATCAATAGGGAGAACGTCATTGTAATCGAAGCTCCTGTTGTCGGCCTTGAAGAGAACGGTGTACATAAAATGATCAGTTTCGCCGGACAAATCAAATCAGCAACAGGTCGACCGGAAGTAACTTTGAGCGGCCGGGTTCCCGGTGATTATCCCTATACCGCTATTGTCCGAAGGCCAGGGACGGATCAAGGATCTGTTCTCGACACCTACGGAGGAACGGATGAAAATTTTATTATGTTTTATGAGCTTGAATTGCTTGCCGGCCGCAATTTTCAAAAGGATGAAAAACCGGATGTAGTTTTACTCAGCAAGCACGCGATTGAACGCCTTGGGTTCGATTCTCCTGAAGAGGCTATTGGCAGTCTTGTAGAAGTCAACAACTATTCAGAACCCTTTACCAGGGCTGAGATCATCGGTGTATTCAGGGATTATCGCGTGTTGCCATTCCTGAGCTCACAAAATAATCCGGAATCTCTTGAAAGGGGTCAATGTTTCGCCTACATGGATAATCTGTGGAAGGAAGACTTGCCGGAACGGGTATCCGTTAAGTTAATACCGGGGCAACTGGACACGTTCATCGGTGAAGCGGAAAGGTTATTCGCAGAAACTTTTCCCGGCGATGTTTTCAACTGGTACTTTCTTGATGACCACATCGGCAGGCACTACCAGCAACAAAAAATTCTTCGCAATCAGATTTCATTCTTTACATTTTTGGCCGTAGGCGTAGCGTGCCTTGGCCTGCTGGGAATGATTGCCAACAAGATCACAGACAAAACGAAGGAGATCGGCATTCGCAGAATATTGGGTGCTCATCATTTACACATCTCGTTTGTGCTTCTGGGTTCCACATTCAAACAACTGATGGTTTCCGTGGTAACCGGCATCCCCATCGCCTGGGTGCTTTCCGAGCAATACCTGATGCGGTATTCCGAACGGATCGAATTGCAATGGTGGCATTACGGTATCCCTGTTGTTATCCTATTGAGCATTCTGATGACGACAGTTGCTTCCCTTTTATGGAAAGCGGCCAGTCGTAATCCTGTAGATGCGCTAAAATATGAGTAACGAACGACAATACATTGACGGTTAATCGCGACATTCAATCCAAGCATTCCACTTCGCGATATTCGCCACATCTCTATCGACCGAACCTGAAGCGATCATACAGACAAGTTATTTTCTGACTCAGGCAACTGCAGGGCAGCCCAATACTTCTCCCCGGTGAGGTGAACCTCTTCAGTCTGCCCTGATCATCTAGATATATGCTACCTAAAATTATGTATTTTTAAGGCATGTCAGAGACGGTGAACGATAAGAGGGTCTTTACACTTTTCGAAGTCGCCCGGAGCATCCAAAAGACGTTGAACGAACGGTACAAAAGTTCCTTTTGGGTGAAAGCCGAGATCGGCAAACTCAATTTGTATCATCAGTCCGGGCATTGCTATCCGGAACTGGTCGAGAAACAAGAGGGAAAAGTGATTTGCCAACTGAAGTCCACCCTGTGGCAAGATGATTACCTTGCTATCAATGACAAATTCATCCAAACGCTGAAGGAGCCATTAAAGGATGGGATCAAGGTACTCGCCATGGTAAGAATAACATTTGATGCATCACACGGACTGGCACTTAATATTCTCGATATCGATCCGGCCTATAGCCTGGGCGATCTCGAACGCGAGAAGCAGGAGACGATCGTGAAACTCAAGCAAGAAGGGATCTACGAAAAAAACAAGACCCTTAGGTTTCCTTTGTTGCCTCAAAGAATTGCCATCATTTCTGTTGAGACAAGCAAAGGCTATGCAGACTTCCTCAGCGTGATTGACCATAATGAATGGAGATATAAATTTTTCCATCTCCTTTTTCCCGCCATCCTGCAAGGTGAAAAAGCCGTGGAAGGAATAATCTGGCAGCTAAAGAGAATCAGAAAGGTGATCGGTCATTTCGATGTTGTTGCTATTGTTCGTGGAGGTGGCGGCGACATTGGTTTGTCTGTTTACAACAATTTTAGACTGGCAAAGGAAGTTGCTTTATTTCCGATCCCCGTAATCACGGGCATAGGACATGCAACTAACGAAACCGTGGTTGAATTGATCTCTTTTTCCAATGCGATTACGCCAACAAAGCTTGGTGATTTTCTAATTCAACGGTTTCATAACTTTTCTGATCCCGTTGAAGAGGCGGAAGCGAAGATAGTCGATCGATCGAGGCGCTTGCTCTCAGATGAAAACAGTAGATTCCATTCCGAGGTCAAATTATTCCGGTCCGTGACCGGGAAACATTTTTCGAACAACAGATACGCAATTGATACCCTGAAACAGTCTTTGGTGAGGCATTCGTTGTTTGTCTTGAGAAATGAAAAGGAAGACATTCGTTCGATCGTTGAACGGACCATAAAGGGTATTCTTTCTGTCTGCAATGCTGCCAGGTATGCATTAGTGCAAGCCGGGACGATGATCAAAAAGGATATCGCCTCCATCATCAGGAGCAGGAATGCCGAATTAATCAACTTAGAGAAGAATGTTTCTAACATGAGTCCGGAAAATGTTTTGCGGCGTGGGTACAGCATCACCTTATTGAACAGTAAGGCCGTCAAGACTGTGGAGCAAATCAAAGATGGTGATATTCTGAGCACAATCGTTCTCGACGGAAATATTACCAGCGCCGTGAAATCCGTTAACACATCAAAGCAATGAGTGACCGTATTAACTACGTTGAAGCGTTCGATGAACTTCAAAAGATCGTTTCCGAAATAGAACAAGGCGAGATATCGGTGGATGAGCTTTCTGAAAAAGTGAAACGCGCTGCTGAACTGATCAAAATCTGTAAATCAAAACTTACCACAACGGAAGAGGATGTGAACAAGATCCTGAAAGCATTGGACTCGACAACGACCGAATAAGGCCACTGTCCGCTTCAATTCAAATCCGGGTGGTCTTAACGTATTTTTGCGGAAATACCGGGAGACCTGCAATTGGCTTTTCATCAAACGAGAAAAAAATATTGAATCAGTCTTTCAGCGCCCTTATGATATCGAGCTTGACCAATTCCCAGTGTTTTCCCCGGAGACAAACCGGATCAAAATCATCATCCGCGTCTGAGAAGTCGGAAAAATTAATGCGGATAGCCTCTTCATCATGGTTAAAGGGATAGCGCGCACTGTGCAGCGCAATCATTTGATCAATTGTGCAGTTATTCAAATTCGCCACTCTCCATTAATCCAGTCAGGGAAGATTTGAGCAGTGGAGTTACCGTATTCCAATACAAACGATCAGGCATTTTTTGGATTTGTTTCCATGAATTTCCTGATTGCCGGTTCGCCATAGAAGCGGGTTATTTCCGCTTTTTCGACATCATTTCCACGTTCGAAAACCCGTCGAATGACAGCGCGCTTTTGCCGTTGCCAATCGATTTTCTCCATGTCGGTATCCCAGAAGATTCCCCGTCGCAGTTTTGAGAAATCAGGCTGCGACATCTTTTGCTGATTGCGCTTTTCCTCTTTTATATCGTAGTAAACCTGGAGAATCATAAAGTACCCCTCCTCCAAACCAAGTTGATGTTCGATCTTCAGTGCCAATGCGGTATTCATATTTCTTTTACCTTTTGTTATGGCCGTTAATGTCTGGGGGTATTCATTTATTGAAAGAGCAAAAGGTCCCTTCCGAATCTTCCTTTCGCCGAGTTTCTGCTCCAGAACAATTCCAGGGTGAATTCCTTTGAGGATGTCTAATTCTGCATTCATTAGATGAAGAGCGTAATAATCATGGATGCAATATAAACAAATTAATATAAATAAAGTTTTATAAACAAATTTGTTAATTATTAATGTATTGATTTAGTGTATGTTACAACTAAGAGTACTGAAAACAGGAATATCCAGGAGCCCTGGCCCGTTTGAGGGCGGCCCAATAGTTATTGACATAATCCGACACGACTTGTCAGTTCCTGTTGTGTTGAGGTATTGAATACCTCCTGCGCACCCCCTTAAATTGATGCACTAAATCACTGAGGCCATGAAAACCGTGAGAACAGTAAACGGTGTATCCAGGATTGACGATGCCGCACCCGGGTCGCAAAAACTTAATGATTTCCTGAGAACAATACTGATTGCCCATCGTGACACGCTTGTGAAAAGAGTGATCGACAATCTTGACCGGTATATTGACTATCGCTTCAATCTGAAGCCAACCAAGGACCAAACCGACAAACTCCGAAATAGTCTCGCAAACCTCAAAGGTGGTGGTATCGTCCCGGCAAAACATGCTTCACTGTTCATGGAGATCAATGTGAAGGACCATGTATATGTTGGAACCAAAACATTTTATGAGGAGATCGATCAGGAAATTGAATGGGTGCTGAAATGATCAGGCTGCATTATCCTGCCAGCGACTATCCGCGTCACCAAGTCCACTGATCAAGAATGTGAAGGACTACAGGAGCCCTTCATCAGCAAATGAAAAGTACGCTTCCGTGGTTAATATGATGTGGTCGAGCACGGACACTTCAAGAAACCTGCCGGCCTCTTTCATTTTCTTTGTCAGGTCCATGTCGGCTTGGCTGGGATTGAGATTTCCGGACGGGTGATTGTGAGCTAATATCACTGCGCATGCATTCGCTTTGATTGCGGCAACGAAGATCAAGCGAGGATCTGCGACCGTGTGAGCCGTTGTTCCGGTGGACACTTCATACAAGCCGAGTACTTTGTGGGCCCTGTTGAGAAGAAGGACCTTGAATTGTTCGACAAATTCAATCCTGTCTTCATCCCAATATTTTCTCAGGATATTTTCACAATCCCGGGAACAAGAGATCTTGGGCCGTAAAGACGGCTTTACTTTTGACTTGTAGGTCAGCTGAATCTCTGCTACTTCGAACAATGTTTCTTGCTTTGTGCTTTCCATAATCATAAGAATTAAATTATGGTGCGCCTCAAATGAAGGGTGGCAGGCTTGTCAAAAGGAAACGGAATAAATTTGAAAACAACACAAAGCCGAAGGCACATTGAATTTTATGCCGTAGTCTTTTGACAAGACTCCGTATTTCCACCCGGAAATAGGTTAGCGCCAGAATTTGATTCTGATGTCGGGAAGCCAATAGTGAAAATTACCATTTGAAGCCGAAATCAAGCTGGCTTACGCAAGAAGCCAATCAGTTTTTGAATCTGGCACTCGCAAGCAATTGACAAATTGGAGAGCATCTGGAAAAAGTATTCGTCGAGCCCTTTTGAAATCTTCTTTCTTGATCAAAACGTAGACGCTATGTTCCGATCAGAGCGAAGAACGAGCAAAACCGTGCCCATCTTTACGATCCTCACCGTCGTCATCGCCTGCCTCGGACTGTTTGGACTCGCAGCTTGTTAGAAATCAAAAACTACACAGTTGGTACACATCTTGGGAAGATATTCACCGCCAAACATTCGCTGCTGTCAGTCGTGCCGGACCGATCCAATTCATACAGCGTAGCAGAGCGTTATTGTTGTTTTTTTCGCTTGAAAAACTTGTATTCAAATCCAAATCTGAAGGCAACCTTGTTAAAGTTGAAGTTCTTGCTAACGTCTAAAAAATCATACAGAATTTGTGTTTGCCCCTGAAGGTTCCTCCCAAGACCGAAGGACTTGAACAGACCAGCATAGGCCATTGGTACCCATTTTGCCGCATCCGGGTTTTGTTGCTTAAGATTTTTTGCGTGATAGGGTATTTTAGTATTGAGTGCTTCAAATTCCAGATGACCATACCAGCCTTGGAAAATTTTATAGTCGCCAAATGTTCTGTACCCAAACACTTTATTCTGTTGGGAAAATTCTAGCGTCTTTACATCAACAGTAACCCTGTACGTTGTACCAAGGCAAGCCCGGAAACGATCTGAAAACCTATAACCAAGGTAAGGCGAAATATCAACCCCGGTCCATTTTGCATCACTCCTGTCAATTTGAAAGCTGGTTCCAAGAATCAACCGTTCGATAAATGGTTTTTCTTTCTCGGGGTTTGTTCGACGCCTTGGCAAGTATCGTACATCCGTGACGCTGTAATATTTTCGTTGTAGTTTTTCCATTGATGCGATCTCCGACTCAATCTTATCCTCGTGGCCGGAAAAATAATCAACAAATTTCTGCTTTGTCTGAGTCTGAATTTCTCCACCTACGCCGGGTGAATTTTTCATTGTAATAGTAAGATCCTTCACCGTCTTGGTGAGACCATTGATCGACCCCGACGCATCGGTTACTGATTTTATTTCGTCCAGCTTCATTAGATTTCGTCCGGCAATTTCATCAATGTTCAGAGATGTCAAGTCACCATCTGGGATTTTAAAGGATTGAATTTCCGCAGGTAATGTCAGTTGTGGCATAGCGAAATTGTCCGCTATCTCGGGAATATCCAGATCCGGAAGGGTGATATCAGGAACCCCCAAGGCACCGGGAAGTCTCAATGGATTGGACACCTCTGGGATCTTCAACTCATCAGCGTGGATCTTCGCCTTCAACTTATTCTTAATGTCGTCGGTGACCGGCAACTTATCCTCATAACCCGTCAACAGACTATCAAGTCGAGTTTTCTTTTTCAGCAATACATTTTGGATATGCTGAAAACGCCGTTTGAACTCTTCATTTAAGCTATCCGATTTTCCGTAAATGGCCAATGAGTTCCTGGAGGAAACCCACTTATAAATACTATCAACCCTTGATTTGTAGGTGCCCGACGAAATAGAGCTATTATTCAGGCTATCGATGAATGCATTGGCTTTTTCGAAATTGTTATTCAAGTTTTCGTTCACATTCCGCTCAACGGCCATAAATTTTTGCGCGGTTCTATCAGCAATCGAATCAATACCAACCTCCTGACCCCTGGCTAAATTTTGGCCGAGGAAGACTAAAAAAAGAGTATATCGGAATACTCTTACCTCTGGTTTTAGGTAATGCATGCGAACGCAGTCAACTCTTACTAAGATAAACTTTCTACGGGCAACATATCGCCATCATCGATAGTACTAAAGTACCAACCATCCAAGCGTTTTTGAGGAGCCTAGCAACTCATGAGGAACTATTCCCACCACTTAATGATGTTCCTATGAACTGTTGGTCAAGGACACATTGTCTCATCACAAGAATGACTTTATTGCGTGCCTACCACTCGAAGTCCTTTTTCTTAAATTTCTTTTTGATACCGCCCTGCAATGGAATTCCATTTTTATAATCAGTAAGCAATTTTTGCAATTTTTCCGAATTGTACTTGGCTGTCTGAGTAATTCCGGTCACGGCGACCGCGCCAAATAAACCTACACCGGCCCATGCTGTCGGTTCACCTTGCGCGGCCTGGACCATGGCAGTCACGCCAAGAATTCCAAAGATCACAGCTCTTGTCGTACCCCCCTTGCGTTTTCTTTCGAATAAATTGTTCATTGCCCTAACGGTGTCCTTCTCCTCCGGTTTAGCGATGGATCCGCGCAATTTTTCCAGTTCAGAAATAGTTTCGCCAGAGTTTGCGACTTGTTGCAAGATCTGCGTTATATGGGGAACGGCATCTTGTGCGCTCACCTGCCGAAACGAGGGCACACCCGCCACTGCTCCCATTGATATAGTGCAGTGAACAAAGTAAGTCCCACCGGGTGCTGCTTCGATAAAAACGGATCGTCTGCTCTCTGTTTGCGCCCAGAATTCCTGAACACCAGGTCGACAACGATAAACGATTGATGAGCCTGAAGTAATCCGACCAATAACACTATCCTCATGATGAAGATTAAAACCTATCGCAGCGCCTTTAATGCTTGCTACTCTGTAAAAATAAATGGTAGCAAGTGCATCTCCAGACGAATCCTGAGCGCTTAGAGTCTGGACAGTTGCAAAAGTAAAAAGGATGAGAAGTAAAATTAAATTCAAGTACCTCATGCGACATGAAAATTTTGGTTATAAAAGAGTATCACAAATAGTCGGGATCAAATATTAAAGTTTTCGGTCTGCCTGCACTTTTGAACCAACCTTTTTTCAGGTCTAAAAAAATTTTTCACCGCGCCTTCATGTTTAACCCTTTCCATATAAAAATGCCCACGCGAAGCGCACAACCCTGAATTTACCTGGCGATGGTTTAAAAGTTAACGAACAATAAGCCGATAAGAAACGGATCACATTAGTACTTTTGTACTAATTCAACGCGTAATAAAAAGCCAGCCTTTAAAAGTCGTACAATCAGATACGGTCAGATTATAATAATATGTACCTGTGGGCAGATCAGCGCCTTTGCGAGGCCAGTCTCCATCATAATCACTATTGACGTAAATCTTTTCACCCCATCGGTTAAAAATTTGTAAATGCAATGTCTCATTGGTGCCGATGCCCCTTATCTCAAATTTGTCATTTAAGCCATCGCCGTTGAGAGAAAGAAAGTTTGGAATGAAAATGCTTTCTATGTTATACACGCTTACGGTCTTCATTAATTGTCCACATTGATTTTCTGCTATTAGCCAGTATTGACCTGGTTCGGAAACCTCTATGAGATCGGCAGTCGATCCGGTTGACCACAAATAAGCTGCGGGATCGCCCAAAGCCCGTATTTCTTGATTGCCTTCGCATAATAATCTGTCTTGACCGATATCAATATTAGGAAGATGTTGGACCGCAATACTTATCTCATCGTAAGTCCTGCACCCATTTTCTTGCTCCGCCCACACAGAATAAACGCCGGCGCTTCGAGCTTTGAGAAACCGATCATCTGAGTTGTCCTGCCACGTGTAAGTAACATAACCCGGTCCAGCGTCGAGGTTAAAAACTTCACCTTCACAAATTGTTGTGTCATCAGGAAGAAGTACGGGAACCACATCGTACACCTCAATCGTTACCGTATCTTTTACCAAAAGATTGCAATTTTTTCCCGTAACCAAATAGGATGTCGTTACCTCTGGAGCAATGAGAAGTTGTCTGCCCTGTGCAATGATTTGAGACGGTTTGTCCAATGTGCTCCATTCTATGTCATCCAGTGCACCGGTAGCGTAGAGGTTGGCGGACTGCCCTTTGCAGATCGCAGTTTCGCCCGCTAGCTCAAATGTGTGTGGTGTTAGTTCATAAAGGGCGACATCATCGAGAAAATAATAACCCCATGGTTCATAATAATTTTTATAAAATGGCTTTTTCTCGGCAGCGGTATTTGTATTGTCGAAAAAATTTCCAATTGTCAAATATTGGAAAGGTTCAGTGGCGGTGAACGATCCTATGATGCGCACCCAATTAATGGAGTCCATGATGATTCGCGTGTCAATAATTTGAGGTTGCAGCGGCAGATAGCTGGAAGAATATTGCCATACGCTGTCCCTGTGCAAGTACATTCCAATGTTATTACTTGCATAGCCGGTATAGTCCGCTAACGATACATAAAGTTCTGCACAGTATGTTCGGCCGGCAACCAACGGAGCCGCCAAGCGCGCTTGCAGGTACTCGCGGTATTCATAGGGACCGTAAACGTAGATCCCAGCAAATCGATTGCCTGTACGGGGACGTTGAGAGCCGATTCGACCCTGCCCCACTTCTTTGTCAATACCATTATCTGGCATAAAGCCATAGCACGAAATATCCGGAACAGTGGTGCTGAAAATATCTGATGTTCCGCTCGTGGGGCAACTCCATTCACAGACGTTGTTTTGATAGTCGAGTGAAACGGTCGTGTAGTAACATTGATCGATGCCGCATTCAAAGCTTGGGTTTGGTACAAGATTCTGTGCACCCAATGAAACGATGAAAAACTGGAAGAAAGAAAGAACAACAACTCCCTTCATATCCTCTAAGATAATCATAAGCCGCATTTTCGCGGTTAGCCTACCTTTCTCTTTTTAATCGTCAAACTTCAGAAGACTTGCATTTAAAAGTTCTTTTTCCTTCAATTGAAAAATTTCTGTGGCTGGATTAACAATATTTTTTGAGCTGTCAATCCATCTTATCATTTTATCCTCGTAAAAATAAAACCTATCCTCCTCCACAGCAGATACCTTCGATCCCTTTTCGTAAATGGGCTTATCATACACTGTGCGCTTAATAAAGATGAAGAAAACCTTTGTCTCTTGGATATAATATTCCGCGGTTACCTTTCCAATCGCACCATAATGAGTAATTACCATCTTTTTCATACTATCTCCATCATAATAAACATCGGCTTGCCCTCCTTCTGAAGACTCGCCAAGGATATCTTTAGTAGCCTTTTGATAAGTATCTAGTCTGGAGTTTATCTCTAAATACTGCTTCCTTATATTTTCTATGACCTTAGTTGTGTCGATCTGTTGGCAAGCAGCAAGACTGCTCGTGATACCAAAAGAGCTTGTCGGAATAGTAACTAAAAAAAGAAAAATGGCATGTATCATTTTAATCGATTAATGATTATCTCGTCCCACCAAGTCTAACACCATGAATTTGCATCAATTCTCTGATCGTGTGTCCGAAGGTCATCTGAAAATGGGGCAAGTCTACAAAACGGGTCCAAGTACCTCCCCACTCCAATCCAAACCTTTGAGCGATGGCTCCGATTCTGTTCCAGTTTTGCATGGTCGTATTCCAGTTTGCCTGACCATTGACCATTTCTACAACATCAAAAGCTAAGCCATAATTATGATAACTTTGGCCACCGCGCGCGTTTGTAACGACTTCCCCAGGAGTTGTTCTACCTTGGGCATACAGAGCATCTTGTTCTTCTATACTTCTAAAACCTTGAGTTATTCTTAACTGTATTCCGAGCTCATTCTCAACGCTGTTTATAAATTCGCGCGCTGCAATCCCCAACCTAGGATGCAGCTCTCGGATGCGTCTATTTGTCGGCGTGTCCCAGGTAGGAAAATCCAGAGGCCTGTGATATTCTTGTGCTAAACGCGTTGCCATGCTTTCCAAAGTGGGAGCGACTATAGCGGGTAGATTAATTGTCGGAACGTTTAAATTACCTGGAACCGGCGTTGAGGGAGATGGCAATTTCCCGGCTGACCCTTTAATTGAGTTTAGGTTTAGGTTATTTAAACCAACCCCAGCAAATCCGCCTCCGATTGCTGCCAAAACCGTCCATCTTGGATCGCCATCAGAAGCAATGGCCCCACCAATGGCTCCTACGCCAAAACCAATACTAAAGGCAGCAAAATTGCTGAGTCCGCCACTTGGATCAATCGTCAAATTCGGTGCGTTTCCCATACCCAGATAAGGGCTCCAGTATTGTCCAAATGGATCCGGGCTCAACCATCTTCCAAACCTCGCATCATACATCCTTAGCTGAAACTCATTCCAATTAGTGATGCTGTCCTCTTCGGCGTATTGTCCCTGGTAGCCCCAGCGATATGCTTCGTCTGTAATTTCACGGCCATCCATTGCCAATCCAAACGGGTAATAGTCCGCACCCGCCACTATCGCCGAATGCTCATGAGTAACCAACATCTCGTCAAAGTACACCCAATTCGCGCTGTTGCTGCGATTGTATACAAAGATATAAATAAAGCCTGGTTGTTCGATCGTTATCTGCGGCATGGTAACTTTTGCCTTCGCCATGTTGCTGG
>DASUGQ010000373.1:0-5424 GCA_036273935.1 Cyclobacteriaceae bacterium
GGGGTGATTCCGCCGCTGCCGTTAGCCAATTGGGCTTTAGTGATAAGGTCAGTTATGTTTCAACCGGTGGCGGAGCGCTATTGGAATATTTTGAGGGAAAGGTTTTGCCTGGCGTAAAGGCACTGGAAGAATAAAGCACTCAATGTCCGTTTTCGTTGAACTTAAATTCTACTAATGCATGTCCAAACAAATAGACGGTCGCGAAAAGTTGACCAACGGTTTTGTTTTACAAAAACATAAATCTAAATTTATGACAAGAAAAAGAGCCCCTTACTGGTAGGCGATTAGTAAGTTTTTCTTATATACCCGACACAACTGTGGTCTCAGTGTCGGGTTTTTTTATTTTATACCACTGCGTAATTGATCAAGCGACCACATGGGATCAGTTCCAATTACCAAGCTTTTGGATTTTGATCTTTAACACACAGGGTTGGACCGATGGCCCGAAATTCCGAACAATGACCGCTAAATAACGTCCATACCGGGACGTTGAAGTAGCTTTGTACCACACTTCAATAATGTCCTTTACATTGAAGTTGCGTTGGCTGTCTTCATGTGCCACCACAAACGCATCCACTACGTGATTCTTCAAAAAATCATCAAATCTCCCATGATCAATTAATACGACGGAGTTCATTGGGTTGGAGTAAGGTGTTTATAAAGTAAGAGAAGCCACAATACAATAAGGATCAGTGTTTTCCCTGAAGAGTTGGTCAGGGAAAATACTGACTTAAGGAACACATTTTCCTTTTTAAGATTTCATGAAGGTTCCAGGAAAAGACTTCAATATGCAAAAAAGGATAACCTCAAAAGATTAGTTATTTTTCCGTCTCAGATAGCCAAACGGCTTGTGCAGCCAGGGCATTGAATCGAAGACAGCGCGCAACGACCAGGCGTCGTGAATGACAAATTCAAATTGTTCGCCGGAAGCATCAGCAAATTTTAATGTAACCGTGCAATTTCCCACTTGAGGCTGCCCATCGTACTTACTGAGCACGTCATATTCGTCCCCGAACTCCGTGGGATGTTGGCCTAACTGGTCATGATCAATATAATAACGCTTCTTATCGCCGCTTCCCATTACTCGCAAAAGATGTACAGGATGATTTTGAGATCGCAATCGCCTGGCGCCGAACGGCATAGTGTAGTCACGTTTTCTGATTTTATATATGCCCGGCGTTAGTTCGTGTATTTTCATACGACAAACGTAACGAGTGCGTGCCTTTCAGAAAACAGGGATGACAGGAGTTGTCAAAAAAGTTTCCGTTAAAAATAATACTGAACCAACGTCCCCATTGATCACCCTCGAATTTTACCACTCCTGCAAACCGAAGATTGGCTTACGATTCTTCCACGCCCCTTTCGTAAAATCGGGAATATCCTGAACCTGTCCCCCATCTGCTATAGATTTTTCACTCAGCGGTGTGATGGCATACCATGTCGCAAGGTCATAAACATCAAGGGGAAATTCCACCTCGCGCTTGATGCATTCTATAAATGCATTATCAACAAAATAATCCATTCCTCCGTGTCCTGCTCCGACAGAAGCCTGCTCATTCTTCTTCCACAACGGATGATCGAATTCTTCCATATACTTCTTCGTGTTTTCCCAGGCGTGATGGGGACTCTTATCTTCGAAATGAATGAGACCGGCATCACTTTCTCCTGCGTGATTATCCTGCCAGATGCCATTGGTACCTTGCACGCGGAATCCAAGATTGTAGGGCCGTGGTGATGATGTATCATGCGTCAACACAATTGTTTCACCATTTGCGCATTGAATTTGTGTTGTCACAATATCACCCAACTTAAAATTGACCGCCGCATTGGGATGTTCAGGACCGCCCTTCGGATGATTGACAATGTAGCGATGAAGTCCTCTTGCCTTAGAAGCAATGGATGACATTCTTGTCAGACGATTGCCGCGATTGATATCTATCATGGAAGCAACGGGACCCAATCCATGTGTCGGATAAATTTCTCCATTGCGATCAATATAGTTTTGCGTACGCCAGCGGGCTTCACTAAATCCTTTTTCACCGAACTCAACACCTGACCCATCAGGAGTGCCATCATTGAACAATACTTCACGGAGATCGTGTTGGTAACCTCCCTGCAAATGAAGAATTTCTCCAAACATTCCTTTCTTCACCATGTTGAAGATGGCCATGATGTCGCGGCGATAACAAACATTTTCAAGCGCCATCAAAGGGACTTTAGATTTTTCACTCGCATTCACAAAATCCCAACAATCCTGAAGTTTGTCAGCACCACAGACTTCCATGCCCACAATCTTTCCGGCCTCCATTGCTTCCACCCCATGCGGTAAGTGCCATGACCAGGGGGAAGCAACAAATACGGCATCAATGTCATCGCGTTTCAAAAGATTGCGATAGTCGTATGGGCCATTGGTGAATTCTTTTGCTTCCTTGCGATTATACTTTTTTAATATAGACTGCGCCCGTGCCATCATGTACTTGTCCGGGTCAGCCATAGCGATGATCTCGACATCACTTCGCTTGGCCATTTCCTCCAGGTGAGTTTGCCCGCGGAGTCCAACAGCAATAAATCCAAGCCTGACTTTTGCTTTCTTCTCATCGGCAAAAGATTGAATATTCGCCAGTGACACTGCTGCTCCCGCAAGGATCGATTGATTGATAAATTGTCTTCTATTCATTTTCGTGATCGGTTATCTATTATTAGTTATAGTTTAAAGAACACTTTTTTGCGATAGAGGAACCAGCACATGTACCACTCCAATGCAAAGATCGCAAGAGAGGTAATGATATGCATTGCGCCTGTCGGAAATTGAATTAGCTCCATCAATCCATTTGTAACAGCGGCAACGTATCCGTTGAACCAGCGACTGCCCACGATTTCAAAAAAGAGATAAATGAAAATCGAATTCATTCCGACCACTACAAAGAATTGCAAATACTTCTTGTGATTCAGCACGTCAATCCACCAATAAAGAAATCCCAGCATCAGCAAACACCATCCGCCTGACGCGAACACAAATGAACTTGTCGCAATCCGTTTAATAATCGGTGTTATCGTTACGTTCATGCCATAACCAATCAATAAACCGACTGCACCAGTTAGTAATAACCATTTTACCTTTTGCCTTTCAGATTTATCTGAGAGCAAAAGCTTTCCTGCAACAGCACCCCAAATGGTATGAGCTGCGGTGGGAATGCAGTTAATAGCAACCCATCCACCCTGATTAATTTTATTCATCAACAACAGGTCCACATAGTTTCCAAAGTTGTGTTGATCGGTGAAGGGTTGATCAAATCCGGGAATATTGATGAGGCGATACAATATTTCAGTCAGCAACAGTAACCCTATACTGAAAATGATCTGATCACGATAGCTCCATCTGAAAATCAAAAATGCCACCAACATGGTAAATGACAGTTGTGTAAGCACGTCCCATAGTTCAAATGAAAGGCCTCCGGGTCTTACGGCATAATCGAGTACGCCCCAAAAAAATAACCAGCCTGATCGCTTGAGTGCTTTCATAAAAGAATCTCGCCAGCTTTTTCCACTTAGCTGTTGGCGATGAAGTGAATAGGCCATGGCCGTTCCGGCAATAAACATGAACCCTGGTTGAATCAGGTCCCAAAAACGAAGCCCATTCCAGGGATGATGAAAAAACTGAAGCATGAAAAAACCAAAAGCGGAATGTTCATTTATCTCATAAAGATTTTCATACAGCCCTGTACTTTCCATCATTAACAGGACCATGATCAAACCGCGCATGAAATCCAGCGAGAGGAGTCGCTGAGTAGTGGGTTGATTCACCATAAATTCGTCCGACTAGGAATTACGATTGTAAGTAGAAATTATTGAGGATACAAACTTATAAACCACCGTTTGTATAGATTAACAGACCGTAGTTATTGCTATGGTTCAATTCTTTCGATTCTATATAAATACTCGTTAATTTAAGTCCGATAATTCAGTCTTATGCGAATTCATGTGTATTACACAACAATTCTTTTCGCCTTACTTTCCTGTGAGGCGGATTACTACACTACGGAAGATTTCTATTCGGTTGAGAAGGTTGATACGCATGTTCATTTAAAGGCAGAGAGTACAGCACTTGCTGAATTAGCCAGGGAAGACAAATTTTTCTTATTGGATATAAGTGTGGATGTGCCCGATTATCCATCAGTGGAGGAGCAGGAGCGATTGGCTTTACTGCAGATTGAACACAATCCCGACCAGGTAAAATACCTTACGGCTTTTACATTAAATGACATTGATTCTGCCGGCTGGGCTGATCGCACAATTGCCCGGTTAAAAAGCTCATTTGACAAAGGTGCCCTTGGAATCAAACTCTGGAAAAATATCGGGATGGCTTACCGGAATCCAGACAGCACATTTATTATGGTTGATGATCCCCGGCTCGACCCTGTGATCAACTTCGTCATCAGGGAGGACAAAACGGTAATGGCTCATATCGGCGAACCACAAAACTGCTGGCTTCCCCTCGATGAAATGACGGTAAACAATGATCGAAACTATTTCAGGGAACATCCGCAGTATCACCTGTATCTGCATCCTGAATACCCGTCTTATGAAGATCAGATTGCTGCTCGCGATAGATTTTTAGAAAAACACCCCAATATGCGTTTCGTGGGCGCCCATCTTGGCAGCCTGGAATGGGATGTAGATGAACTAGCCAGGCGTCTCGAAAAATTTCCAAACATGGCGGTCGACATGGCTGCACGCATTCCGCATTTGCAATATCAAACCATAACCTACCGGGATAAGGTTAGAAACTTTTTCATTCAATACCAGGATCGACTGATTTATGCAACAGACTCCGGCATTTCGTCGGATTCCGATACTGATGGTGTTAGAAAGTATGTACATGAAAAATGGCTTGAGGACTGGAAATATTTTGTGACAGACGAGGTGATGACCGCAAAAGAAGTGAATGGGGAGTTCAAAGGTTTGAAATTACCAAAGGAAGTAATCAACAAGATATTTCATGACAATGCTGTTAAATGGTTTAAACTATAATCATAGATGAAAAAGATTTTACTCGCGTTGCAATTCCTTCTCGTTTTGTCCGGTTGCATCGGTCAGCAGGCAAAACCCATTCGCCTGATTATCCGTGGTGATGACATGGGTTATTCTCATGCCGGAAATGAGGCGCTCATTAAGTGCTTTAAAGAAGGTATACAGACTTCCATTGAAGTTATTGTTCCGTCGCCCTGGTTTCCGGAAGCCGTAAAGATGCTTGCCGAAAATCCTAATGTTGATGTCGGAATCCACCTTGCGATCACCAGCGAATGGGACAATGTGAAATGGCGGCCCGTCAGTGATTGCAAAAGTCTCACCGATCCGGACGGATATTTTTATCCCATGATCTGGCCAAACAAAAATTATCCAGGGCTCGCTGTTAAAGAAAAC
>DASUGQ010000374.1:0-6621 GCA_036273935.1 Cyclobacteriaceae bacterium
TGCCGCGTCAAGCTCCCCCTTGAACCTGAGTTGAACATCCGAGTCTTTGAAATTCTGAACAGTAAGGCTGGCTGTAAAACTCTTTCCATTTAACTCTCCATTTATATCCTTTAAAATCAATACAGCTTTTTTTGCATCTGACACGTCGCTGCTTGCAAATGAACCTTCCATTGAGGCGTGTTGAACCAGGGACCTGTAGTCGGGGTGGAACAAGGTGGCATCATGAAATCCAAAATCAACGGACAAGGATGGACTCGTATTCTTATTCACATCACCCTTAAGTCTGGCCTTGAAATACATGTCACCCTTGCTCTGGTATTTTTCTAAGTTCTTGGCAGTCTTTTCAGGCAGGAGCGAAATAAGCGTTTGAATATCGGTGTCCTTCGCTTCCGCGATGAGGTCAACATAAGTTTGACCCTTCCATCGATATTCACCCTGGATGTTAAAGCTGGAATTTTTCAGCGCAAGTTTGGAGGGTTTGATGGAGAGATTCCGTTGCAAATCATCATATATCAGATCAGCATCAACGGTAAATTTCTTTCCTGCAAATAGCTCAATTTGTCGCACTCGTATTTTTTCTGTGGTAAGGTCCCCTTTGGCATTGATGTCATAAATGTCTTTAGATGTTTTGATAGACGCTGCAAGTTCATCGCTGAGGAAGGTGAATTCCTGGTTGATTGACGCATCAATATAATGTACCCTGGTGTTTTTCAAGGACACATTTTTTAATTCAAAGCTGATGGATTCAGCCTCTTTGTTATTGGGGCTGTCTTTTACAATTGTATAGTTGTTTACTCCCTCAGCATTGATCTTTAAATTTGTTTCACTACCGCTTATCTTCAAACCTTTGACATTGTATTTCCCATTCCGAAGGTCAATGATGTTCAACTGGAAGGAGACCGTTTTGGCGGTTAGCAAAGGATATAACCCTGGATGACTGTCTTCTACATAAACATCCTCGAATACGATGGACAGGTTGGGGAAATCGGCAAACCATGAAACATCCATTCTCCCAATTTTGATGGGTGTATTTAGGTTTTTGTTGGCCTGGCGAATGAATTCACTAATGATCCGGTCTCTATAATACAGGACCGATGCAGTCAGCGTCACGGAAACAACACCCACTACCAGTAAAAAATAAAAGAAGATCTTCTTAACCCTGGCCAATGAAAAAATGGTTTTACAAAAGTAACGGGCAAATGTCAAACCATTTTATATAAGTGCCAAGAAATTGTTGGATTGGTGTCGTTGAGTGGAGCTAAGAGCGGGTAGGGTGCCTTATCCAAACAAATCCCCCTGATCTTCTGACCGGCTTATGAGTTTGGGATCGATGGATTTATCGGCCTTTGCCCCCAGTTTTTTCAGGTGCTCTACTTTGCTGACGAGGTTCCCACTTCCTACAGAGAGTTTCTTCATGGACTCCTCATAGAACTTTTTGGATGTATCGAGATGTCTTCCCAACATGAGCAAATCATCGGAGAAGCCGACGAACTTATCATACAGATCGCCGGCTCTCTTGGCAATTTCGATTACATTTTGATTTTGATACTCCTGCTTCCATACATTCTTTATCAATTGAAGGGATGGAAGCAACAAGGTTGGACTTACAAATACTATCCGTTTCTCTAACCCTTCAACATAGAGGCTTGGATCATTTTGAATTGCCAGGAGATAAGAGGGCTCCAGCGGAATAAACATGATGACGAAATCGAGCCCGTTGTCACTGTAATTCTTTTGATAATTCTTATTTGAAAGTGTGCGCATGTGCTGACGAATGGACTGTAGGTGTGATTTCACATGCGAATCCCTTTCAACATCAGTCTCTGCGTTGACATAGCTATCGTAAGCTGTCAGGCTAACCTTGGAATCAATGATAATGTGTCTTTTGTCGGGTAGATGAACGACAATGTCTGGTTGCTGTCGCCGTCCCTCAGATGTCAAATATGCTTCCTGTACAACGTATTCCCTGTTTTTTTCAAGTCCGGATTTTTCGAGGATGCTTTCCAGTATCATTTCCCCCCAGGCGCCCTGCGTTTTGGTATCACCTTTCAGGGCCCGGGTCAGATTGCGGGCGTCCTCACTCATTTGAAGATTCAGGTCTTTGAGGTGTTTGAGCTCGCTGAATAGTCCCGCGTTCTTTTCAACGGAGTCTTTATGTGTTTGATCAACGCGCTTTTCGAATTCAGTAATCTTTTCGCCAAGCGGTTTCAGCAAATCAAACAAGTTAGTTTTATTCTGCTCGGTAAATTTCTTACTTTTTTCTTCAAAGATGTCGTTCGCCAGGTTTTTGAATTGTGTGGTAAACTTGTCCTGCAATTCACTGAGTTGAGTTTTCTGCTCTTCCAGTTTTTCCTGAAGTTTTTCTTCAAGGTTTCGATAGTTAGCTTCCGCGGTGGCGAGTTCGTTATTTAATTCAATTACTTTGGTGTGCTCAGCGTCGACTGTCGACTTCAACTCACTCAGCTGCTGATGAAGAGCTTTAGTTTTCTCCTGTTCAATAAGAAAAAGTGAGGACTCTCGTTGTTGATCAGCGGCAAATTTATATCGGGCAATAACCCATCCCGTAGTTCCGCCAATAGCTATTCCAGCAAGTATCCAGATAATTTCCATGTAAGCAAAGGTATTTCTTATTTGGGTCTTTCGCTAAAGATCATTGTTAGGGGCACTGCATTTCTATGACAAGCTGTGTCAGAAAGGAGCTTCGCGACCGTTATAGTAGTTTTACTTAAATTTGAAGACGCAATTATTAAAAGAATGATATGGCGGATGTTATTACATCAAGCAGAGATGCTATTGCATTAGAAGACAAGTATGGAGCGCACAATTATCATCCTCTACCGGTGGTATTGAATAAAGGTGAAGGTGTTTTTTTGTGGGATGTTGAGGGAAAGCGCTACTATGATTTTCTCTCCGCCTACAGTGCGGTGAACCAGGGTCATTGCCATCCACGCATTGTCAATGCATTGATTGAGCAGGCGAAAGAACTCACGTTAACATCACGAGCTTTTTACAATGATAAACTAGGGCTTGCCGAAAGGTACATGTGCGAGCACTTCGGCTATGAAAAAGCGCTTTTCATGAATAGCGGTGCAGAGGCCGTTGAGACCGCAATAAAACTTGCCCGCAAATGGGGCTACACTGAGAAGAGAATCCCGGATAATGAAGCCGTTATTGTTTTTGCCAGTCAGAATTTTCACGGCAGAACGACAACGATAATTTCGGCCTCTACCGATCAGTTCGCAAGGAAAGGATTTGGTCCTTTTATGCCGGGACTTGAAGTCATCTCATATGATGATGTTGAGGAATTGGAAACAGCATTGACGAATCCCAATGTTTGTGGTTTATTGATTGAACCTATCCAGGGAGAAGCTGGTGTTTTTGTTCCAAAGGAAAATTATTTACGATCAGCGCGGGCGATTTGTGATAAGAACAATGTGTTGCTCATGATTGACGAAATTCAAACAGGAATAGCACGAACCGGGAAAATGCTGGCATCAGAATATGAGAATGTCAGGGCTGATGTGCTTATTCTTGGTAAAGCTTTATCAGGCGGTGTGCTGCCGGTATCATGCGTTTTGGCAGATGATGAAATCATGCTGGTCATAAAGCCGGGTGAACATGGCTCCACCTTTGGTGGAAATCCATTGGCCGCGGCTGTATGCATCGAAGCGTTACAAGTTGTAAAAGATGAGAACCTGGCGGAGAATGCATATCGCTTGGGAGTAATTTTCCGTCAGCGGATGAACGCATTGTTAAGAAAAACAGACCGGATCACTCTCGTTCGCGGCAAGGGATTACTGAACGCCATCGTCGTGAATGATTCACCTGAAAGCGATACTGGCTGGAATCTGTGCCTGGAATTAATGAAGAATGGATTGCTTGCTAAGCCTACGCACGGAAATATCATTAGACTTGCTCCGCCGCTTGTGATCACAGAAGATCAATTGCACGAGTGCTGTGACAAGATTGAGAAAGTAATATTATTGAAATAAGGAAGAGCGAAAGGATAAGTCTATTCAGCCATTTACATTAAGAATTTTCATCGCTGCTTCCGGGTATCTCGTCCCGACGGCGGCGTCTCTTGGAAAGACTGCATCGATCTCTTCAAGATCTGCTTTGGACAACCTGACATTCAGTGCACCGACATTTTCTTCAAGATACTTGATTCTCTTTGTCCCTGGAATGGGGAAGATATGATCCCCTTGTGCAATCACCCAGGCTAGTGCCAGTTGAGAGGGTGTACAACCCTTACTTGTTGAAAAAGTTTCTATTTTTTTGACGAGCTCGAGATTCTTTTGAAAGTTTTCTCCGCTGTAACGTGGCCAGTTTCTCCTTATGTCATTCACCGGGAAGTCTTCAAATCGTTTAATTTGTCCGGAAAGAAATCCCCTTCCTAACGGGCTATAAGCTACGAAAGCGATCCCCATTTCTTCGCAGGCCTTCAATAGTTCATCTTCGGGTTCGCGGCTCCACAATGAATACTCTGTTTGTAAAGCTGTGATTGGAAATACAGCATGAGCCTTCTTTAACGTGGGTAGCGACACTTCTGAAAGTCCGATGGCTTTTGCTTTGCCATCCTTTACAAGGTCGGCCATTGCACCTACGGTTTCTTCAATGGGAACGTTCGGGTCTTTGCGGTGTAAATAGTAAAGGTCAATAACATCTACGTCGAGTCGTTTAAGACTGGCTTCACAAGCTGACTTTACATACTCAGGCCTGCCATTGATGCCTCGCCTGGTGAGATCATTGGGATCACGTACAATACCGCACTTGGTAGCCAGTGTGACCTGGCTTCGCTTCCCCTTTACCGCTTTTCCGACAAGAATTTCATTCGTGAAAGGTCCATACATATCCGCTGTGTCGAGGAAAGTCACGCCCAATTCTATAGCGCGATGAATTACTCTTATTGATTCATTATCATCTCCCGGTCCATAAAATTCAGACATACCCATGCAGCCCAACCCCATTTGTGAAGTCTTGATTCCCTGTGATCCTAATTTTCTAATTTCCATATATGGCATTCTTTTGAAACGGCTTTAAGCTACAAGAAAGCTTGCAATACTTCTGACAGAATCGCAATGATTTTATTTTAATGGCGAAATTGAAAGACGCGGTTCTACTGCGCAGTTCGGTTTGAGACATATGAAAGACTGACGAAGATCAAGGCTAAACCGGTTAAGACTATTGGTGGTAGAAAAGTGAAGACAAGCATGACAACGAAGGAAATACCGTAGATGATCAACTGGATTCCGGCTATCCCTTTCAATATTTCCGCATTTAATTTTTTTCGAAGCAAATACCAGGTGACTAACGCACCCAATAAATAAACCAGCGAAAAGCAGGAGCTCAATGCCGTGAACAGATCCCGCATGCTGGGATTAAAGCCCGCACCGGCGTCCATTTTGTAAGTGGCCATCAGTTGGAGCAACTGCTCTTCAGTATCGTTGGTAGCTACCGGTTTTACAAACAAGCTGATTGAATGGATCACGGCCGTTAAAATGGAAGTAGCAATGAAAGCCTTGGTCCAGAATGTGTAGTTGCGAATCATCGGTCTGGGGTATTTCCCTAAACTAATAATTTGAGATCACAATACTTTGTTGAAAATCCTTAAGCAGAAAGTTTTTGTCCCGGAGCATCTATATGAACATCCTTACCCGTAGAGCAGACTTAAGGAGTGCCTTTTAAATCAAACCAAACGCCTCAAGCTCGTTTCTTAACTGTGCAGGCGACTGAAAGTGAATTACATTCAGTCCCATTTCCTTCGCCCCCACAACATTCTTGAGGTTGTCATCAATGAAAATTGCTCTTGAAGGAACGACGGAGTATCTGTTGAAAAGTATTTTGTAAAAGTCAGGAAACGGCTTGCGTGTCTTTTCTTCACCGGATACAACGATACCGTCAAACCATCCTAAAAATTCGAACATCTGCTGGGCAATGGGAAAACTTTCCGCTGACCAGTTTGTCAACGCAAATAGCCGATGTTCCTTCGCCTCCTTAAAGTGCCTCAATATTTCTACCGTGTCGTGAATAGGCCCACTAATTGTTTCTTCCCACCGGTCGTACCACGCGCGGATAGGAGCTTCCCATTCGGGATGCTTTGCGATGAGCTCTTCGGTCGCCTCAGCAAATGAACGGCCGGCATCCTGATGATCGTTCCATTTGCTTGTGCAGATGTTTTCGAGGAACCAGGTGATCTCATGCTCTTCCTTAAAAATCTTTCTATACAAGTGCCGCGGATTCCAGTCGATCAGCACGCCTCCCAGGTCAAATATTACGGTATCAATATTGTTTTTCACAGTTGAAGTCATTGGTTTAAAAGGTGCAAAGTTAAACTTAAGTGACAAAATGGGCTGTGCGTCTATCGTTGATTTTAAATCTTTTCAAATCCTTGCAACGATTCTTGAAAAATGAATGGAGTCAGACGTCTTCAACCATCGGGCAATCAATAACTGGCTGGGGAACTTGTTAATTCAGACAACCGATTTGACGAAAATTTTTAATTCCTGTATCTTTGGCTCCGAAAATCCTGATCAGTGATTAGAAAATTCTTCCCGCGCGACAAGAATTACATCTTAGAACAGGCACAACTTTCTCTTGAACAATCGCTTCTAAACTACCTAT
>DASUGQ010000375.1:0-14531 GCA_036273935.1 Cyclobacteriaceae bacterium
TAAGATTATTTCCATTGAGGTTGTTTGATCCCAATTTTTCATTAGTCTGTGCATAGTTAAGCGTGGCTCCAACGGAAAACCAATCGCGGGGTTTTATGTCCAGATTTAAACGGGCGGAAGTACGATCGAACCCTGAACCCAAAGCCACACCATCCTGAACCGTTCTTTCGCCGGATAGATAGAACGTTGTATTCTCCGTACCACCGCTGAAACTTATCTGGTGATTTTGCATAGCCGCAGATTGGAATAATTCATTTTGCCAGTTGGTACCTTCTCCCAGGATTGAGGGATCAAGAAAATCTTCCCGAACTTCTCCCCCTGCAATGGCCTTATACTCGTTTTCCATTTGCGCGTATTGGCGAAGGTTCATAACCTCAATGTTCTTAGGCGCGGTCTGAATACTGTATGTCAGACCATATGAAATCTTTATGTCGCCTGCCTTACCTCGTTTTGTAGTGATCAGCACCACACCATTGGTCCCCCGAGATCCATAAATGGCAGTGGCAGAGGGCCCCTGAAGTATTTCCATACTCAGAACATCTGCAGGATTGAGGGTTGAAAGCGGATTCGTACCGGTGGCTGAAGTTGATCCCTGTATCTGAACACCATCAACAACGTACAGCGGCTCGTTACTTCCGTTGATAGAGTTCACACCACGAATGTTTACCGAGATACCACCACCGGGAGCACCTGTATTTTGCGTTACATAAACGCCTGCCGACCTCCCCTGGATAGCCTGTTCGATAGTAGTGTTAATTGTACGCCCAATGTCTTTGGAGGAGATCGACGTCTGCGCAGTTGTCAGGTCAGTTTTTCTCATTTCACCGTAACCAACCACAACCACTTCGTTGAGGGTTGCTACATCCTCGGCGAGCACAACACTAATATTCGACTGCGCGCCGACTCTCACTTCCTGCGAGAGGTAGCCGATAAAAGAGACCACCAAAATGTCTTCAGCGGTTGCATCAATGGAAAAATTTCCATTTCCATCTGTGGCTGTACCAGCCGTGGTACCTTTCTTGACCACATTAACGCCAGGCATTCCGTTACCAGCGGCGTCCGTAACTTTCCCGGTAACGACTCGCTGCTGCGCATAGGCAGCAATAAATCCCAACAGGAGAAGTATTACGAAGGCTGATCGTGTTAAGCTTCGGTAAACTTTTTTCATAGATTTAGTTTAGGGTTTAAATTGGTCTAGTTATTTACACATCGTTTTACCGGATCACCTGTTGGGGTTTTAAATCCCAACAGGTGAGAATCTTGTCACCCAAACCATGTGAAAGGCCTCTGATCCAGTTTCTTTTTTATTCATCCTCCCCTGCCAAGAAGCGGAAAGGAGCCTGATTACAAAATCTTATTTTTTACAACTGCCGGGCAGAATTTTCCGCCGCTGGAGAGCTGCAACCGATTACTGATTTATTGTGAAGCAATCGTTTGTCGCCAATGTCAAAGATGGCTCTTGGAATCGGTTTTGAGGGTATGGAAATGTTACGGGATGACGGCTGAACCGTTAACGGATGGTATCGAAATGTTTCAGGAAGCGGTGCTTTTTGTTACGTGCCTGATTTAAATCTCACTAAATATGAGAGACTTACAGAATTTCAAAACCCAACCATCCAATGATGTCAATTGACTGGCAATCGGGCAGCGACAAATATGAAAGGAACGAATTAGCAGTTTCCTAGAGGAAAAAAACAAGGATGATGCAGGCAACAATGAAAAAATATAAAGCAATTTCAAGAATCAGCATCCACTTACTCTTTTTCCTGTAATCCTCTGAAGGCATTTGTGTTGTGAAATTTATCTTCACAAATCTACTTCGCAATTCTCCGTTCAGGGTCTACAAAATCGTTATGATGACGGATCAAAATGTTGCCTCAGGAGCTATTGCATTTTTTTATTCGATGCATAGAGGGAAGGAAGGATGTTGAATTGTTCTTTGAAATACCTGGCAAAGTACTTTGGGTTATTGAACCCAACCTTGTACGCAACTTCCGCAACTGTAAGCTGGCTCTTCTCCAACAGTTGCGCTGCATGCTGTAAACGGATGGTTCGAATGAATTCAATGGGCGACTTACCGGTCAATGAAATCAGCTTTTTATACAAATGGACACGACTCATTCCCAGCTCATGGCTGAGGTCCTCCACTGAAAAATCCGGATCGGAAATTTTTGTTTCCACAAACTTGACCGCCTTCTCAATAAGCTTTTCGTCCAGAGAAGATACTTTGACTTCGCTGGTCTTGATCTCAAGTTTGTTGACGATCGACTTTTGGAATTGCGTCCTGCGGGTCAAAAGGTTTTTTATGCGCGACTGAAGGATTTCAAAACTAAACGGCTTCGTTACGTAATCGTCCGCGCCACTCTCGAATCCCTCCTTCACCTGGTCTTCAGCCGCCCGCGCAGTCAAAAGAATTAATGGAATGTGAGAGGTGCGGGCATCGTTTCTGATCTTCCGGCAAAGGTCGATGCCATTCATCTCCGGCATCATCACATCGCTCACGATCAGGTCCGGAATCTGTGCTACCGCCTGCATCCATCCTTCTTTTCCATTCCCTGCTTCGATTACCTGATACCTGTATCTAAGGTTGTCCTTAAGGTAAAAACGAAAATCTTCATTATCCTCAACGAGCAGCAAGACAGGTTTTCTTTTTTCTCCTTTGTGATGTTCATTGATAGCTTGCTGCAAAGTAATTTCACCGTCGGTTTCGGTCACATAGTCATTTGAAGAAGAAGGGCTGCTGACTTCCTTAACGGGAATCAATACGGTAAAGCAGCTTCCCTTCTCTAATTCACTCTCCACCGTTATTGAACCTCCGTGAATCCGGGTGAATTCCCTTGCGATGGAAAGTCCGATACCGGTTCCCTGGTTAACCATGCTGGCGGGCATATCGCTCTGGAAAAAACGCTCGAAGATCATTTCCTTTTTGTCGTTGGGAATGCCAATTCCGGAATCTTTTACCTGGATCTTGAACCAACGTGCACCATCTTCCGAAAACACTGAAAAATCAACTGCAACAGTTCCACCGTCCGGCGTGAATTTGAAGGCGTTTGAAATAAGATTAAAGAGAATTCGCTCCAACTTGTTATGATCAAAAATAGTATCCAATTTTTCGACGCTGGAGTTGATCGAAAACTGGATATTTTTCTTTTCGGAAAGGTCGGAAAAGGATTGGGCTACTTCTTCACTAAAATTGACAATGTCGCCAGTGGCTGGATTCAATTTAATTTCCTGTACTTCCATTTTCCTGAAGTCCAGAAGCTGGTTGACCAGGTTCAGTAGCCGTCTCGCATTGCGATGAATCAATTGCAGGTGATTCTTGTCTGCCGTATCCCTGGCATGCTTCATCATTTTCTCCAGTGGCGTAATGATGAGCGACAAAGGCGTTCTGAATTCGTGACTCACGTTGGTAAAGAACTTTATCTTCAACATATCCAGCTCGTGAATTCTTTGCGCCTCTTCCCGTTCCTGTTCAACGCGAACTTTCATTCTTTCCCGCCGAAGGATTACCTGTCGCGTCAACATCAGTGCTCCCAGGATGACAAACAGGTAAATGGCCATCGCTATTTTTGTTTTCCAAAACGGCGGCAGCACCGTGATCTTCAAGGTTGCTCCTGTTTCGTTCCAGACTCCATCGTTGTTAGAACCAATGACATGAAAGACATACTCTCCCGGGTCCAGATTGGTATAGGTGACCTTTCGCGAATTTCCATCCGTCGTCAGCCAGTCCTTGTTGAAGTCAACAAGCTTGTATTTGTATTGATTCTTCACCGGGTGAAAAAAACTAAGCGCTGCAAACTCAATCGATATAATGTTCTCGTTGTGCTTCAGCGTGATGCTTTTCGTTTCGGCGAGGGATTTTTCCAGAATTACCTTTCCGTCAATTTTCTCGCCTACCTCGACCGTGTTGTTGAAAATCTCAAAATCAAGGAGCACAACCGGCGGCTTAGTCTCGTTAAGGACAAGGTTTCCCGGTTTAAACAGATTAAATCCATTAGGCCCACCGAAAATCAATTCATCATTCCTTGTTTTGAGCATGCTCCTGTTATTGAATTGTTTGCCCTGCAATCCGTCCGATTCATCATAATTTTTAAAATGTGGAACGAACTGATCAAAGGATTCACGCGCATCCACAATCAAATTTGAAATACCATTCGGCGTGCTGATCCATAAATTATGTTGGTCGTCCTCCAGAATGGCGGCGATCGTATTATGAGGCAAGCCGTCTTCCATCCTGTAGTTCCTAAAGGATTTATTTTTGTCGTCATAGACATTCAGTCCGTCTTGCGTTCCAATCCAGATAAGGCCCCGGCTGTCCTGGTACATCGTTGTAATGCTGTTGTTGCTGAGGCTGCCAGGGGTAGTGCCCGAGAGGATATGTCTAAATTTTTCCTCATCCTTCCGCTTCCACGAAATTCCAAATCCTGTACCTACCCAAATATCTTTCTCATCATCTTCCATTAGCGACGGCACGTAGCCGGTATGAATACCATCAGGCGCGGAGAATCGTCTAAACTTATTTGTGTTCCGGTCATATCTATTGAGTCCGCCTACAAGCGTTCCAATCCAAATGTTGTAATCGCTATCTTCAAGCAGACTCCAGGCATTATCATCAGAGATAGACTCGGGATCAGTTTGTGCCGGGCGAAAATGTTTGAAGGTGTGTCCGTCAAAATAATCCAGGCCGCCAAAATAGGTTCCGATCCAAAGTTTATTGTCGTGATCAGTCAACAAGCTCACCACAACGTTGTTTCCCAAACTGTTGACATTTTTTGGATCGTGAAGATATTGCTTAAACGAATTCGCCTGCCGGTCAAAATATATCAGGCCTCCGCCATTTGTACCGATCCAGATATTACCCAACTGGTCTTCGGCAAAAGCGTTGATATCATCATAAGGCAGACTGGCTGAGTTGTTGTATTGGTTGCGAAACAACTGAAACCTGGTGAGATTCTCATGATAGTAGCTGACTCCTTTCTTGAATGTCCCGATCCAGATAATGCCTTCGTAGTCAATGTACATTGAATTGATGCTATTCTGACTAAGGCTCTTGTCATCACCCGGATCGTATAAAAGATATTGAACCGTCCAGTTATCTTTATTGATAAGATTGACTCCCCCATGATCAGTGCCAACCCAGATAAGTCCATTCTTCGCGATGCCAAGATTGCGTACAATATCACTGTTCAACCTCACCTTTGAAGAGGTACGATTAATGTGAGTTAAAGCGTGGTCTTTCGTATTCAAATAAAAGACACCCAGGTTGGCGTTGCTTACGTATATCCAGAGGTCTCCGTCATTGTCGGGGCGCAAATTGTAATCAAGAAACTCGGAGGTATGCGGACGAACAAGTTCCTTGTTTGTGTAAAGCACTTCGTAGGTATCCGTATTGACTTCTTCCAGCGTCCCGCTCCGGTAAATAACCCATACGTTATTTGTATTTTTATTTACCGATATCGAGGAGATAATATCATTCGGTTTATAACGAACCTGGACGGATTCTTTTTTAACAGGGTCGTACCGATATAAACCTGCATTTTGATGAATGAACCAGTATTTGCCGAGGTGATCGCAAATGATGTCTGCAATCCCGCCTTCGGGAATTCCATATTGGGCGAGGAGTCTGTTAGGATCCCGGTCGAAGTTATCCTGCTCCGGAATGTAGACGCAAATACCAAAGTACGTTGTAACCCAGATTCTTCCCTGCGGATCTTCAAAAAGTCTGTTTACAGAATTGTCAATAAGGGAAGTCGAGTCATGCGTGCTGTTGAGAAAAACTTTAAAATTGTAGCCATCAAACCGGTTCAAGCCTGAGGCTGTGCCAACCCACAGAAACCCCTTACGGTCCCGCAAAAAGCAATTGACCTGGTTATGAGAAAGACCTTTATTAACATCCAGCCGGATGAATTTATACGCATCATCATTGCTGACCTGGCCATAACCCGGGGCCTGGAAAAGAAAGACGAGCACAATAATTAATCGGAGGTCATTCATAAAACTTATACACATCGATATTTAAAAAATAAGCAAATATCCCTTGATTTAAAACGTTCCGGAACCGGATACTTGCTGAGGAGCCTTGTACAAAACTAGAAAAATAGTCCCGCCATATGAAGTCAAACTTCACTTTTGTAAAGATCACCCGTTTCTGAGAGCCAAACCGCAACAAAACGTAAATTCGGAATCCTCGAAGCGATGATAACAAGTATGGATGTGATCGGCACTGAGATAATCATTCCCAGAATTCCCCAGATGATACCCCAAAACGCAAGTGCCAAAAGCACACCAAGAGGACTCAGGTTCAGGGTCCTGCCCATCACTTTCGGCTCCAACACATTTCCAACCATTATCTGAACAACCTCAATGGCCAGAAACACCCAGACAAAAATGATGAAAGACTGAAATTGAAATACAGCGAACAGCGCCGGAAGCAGCGTAGCAATGAGTGACCCCACATAGGGAATGTAGTTAAAAAGAAAAATCAAAAATGCCCATAGTATCGGAAAGTCGACCCGGAACGCGAGCAGGATAAAGTAACTCAAAACACCGGTGAGGAGACTGATCTGCGTTTTTACCAGGACATACTTCTGCACCGCATTGTTCACTTCTCTGAGAATCACGATGTACTCCGGACCTTGTTTCGAATCTTGTAAAACGATCTTCAGTTTACGCCTGAAAAATTTCTGTTCCGCCAGAAGAAACCCAACATAAATAATGATCAGCAGAATATTTCCTGCAAAACTGGATATTCCATTCAAGAGACCCGTAACGATTGGCCGTAAATCAAAATCACCTACCTTGTCAATGAGTCTTTGCTTCACCGCTTCAAAGCCTTCAATGGTTTTAATGCTTTCCAGCATAGGGCGCGAATTCTCTATATAGGTGGGCGCCCGGCTAAGAATAAGTTCGAGATTATGACTCACCATTTCAACGATGCCATAGGTAACAAGGAAAATGAATACAAAAGCCAAAATAGTAAGCAGCCACTCCGGTAATTGCTTCTTCCTGATTCTCACCCTTCGCATATATTCTTTAAAAACGTAGATCAGGTACCATGCCATTACGCCTAACACCAGCGGTTGAAGAAAATTGCTGAAGTAAATCAGACACAAAACGATTATGCCAATGACAAATAACCATGACGCAACCCGCTCGATCTTTATATTTCCATTCAAAAAGCCGGAATGTTCCATGCAGATAATTTTAGAAAATATAATGGATTCTCTTCTATAATTTTCACATATTAAAACAATTAAAATATCGCCATGAAGGGTATCAGACGAGTTCACGTGCTAATGTTGGCCATACTATTGGTTGCTGCCTGTCAACCGAAAGGACAAACAGTAAACGATGAGACGAAAGATGAAGCGAAACCGGTCGGCTTCACACCCAATCCGCAGGACGTACCCGAACAGGAGGTGCATACCCTGGCCATCGGTGATGCTGCCCCTGATTTTAGCCTTCCCGATATAACAGGGCAGTTCTATTCATTAAGCGACTTTAAAGACGCCAAAGTACTGGTCATTGTTTTCACCTGTAACCACTGCCCTACTGCCCAAGCTTATGAGGATCGGGTAATTCAGTTCACGAAGGACTACAAGGATAAGGGCGTCACCCTGGTCGGTATTATGCCCAACAGCGTGATGGGATTGTTGCCGGAAGAATGCGGCTACACCGACCTTAACGACAGTTATGAAGAAATGAAGATACGCGCGAAGGATAAAGGCTACAATTTTCTCTATTTGTATGACGGAGACAACCAGGCTGTGTCTCTAACTTACGGACCTTCAACGACACCTCATGCCTTTGTCTTTGATGCTGACAGAAAACTTCAGTACGCGGGGCGTTTGGATTCATCAGAAAAACCGGGAACTGCAAATGCGGAGGACCTCCGTAATGCCGTAGACGCTGTATTAGCTGGTGGAAAAATAGAACATCAAATAACAAAAGCATTTGGTTGTTCCGTAAAGTGGTGTTGGAAAGGGGGTTATGGCAAGAAAGTTACAGAGGAATGGAATAAGAGACCAGTCGCCATCAAGCCGGTAGACACCGATAGCATTGAAGCATTGGTCCGTAATCCGTCGAAAAAACTTCGCCTGATAAATGTATGGGCTACGTGGTGCGCGCCTTGTGTGGCCGAATATCCGGAGTTGGTTCAACTCCAACGATGGTATGGCCAGCGGAATTTCGAGTTTATTTCTTTATCTGCCGACAATCCTGAGCACGAGGACAAGGCCCTGGCTTTTCTGCAATCGAAGCATTCACCGGTGAAGAATTATTTATTCAAAGGCACCGATAAGTACAAGCTAATCGAGGCTGTCGATCCTAATTGGAATGGCGCGCTACCATACACCTTGCTGGTTGAGCCAGGAGGAAAAGTTGTGTACAGCTACCAGGGAGCTGTAGACATGCTCGCCCTGCGGAAGGCCATCGTCGAGCATCCCTTGATGGGAAGGTATTACTAGTATTCAATGGCATCCAGGGTTGAAGGGGTTCATCTAAATAATTTCAGGTTGTATCTATGAGGCCGCGCTGTTCGAGATAAAAATCATTTCATGCCTCCATAGCGATCATTGATAAGTTGCGATCATGATCGTATACTTAATCCAGTAATTTTCTTTCAACAAAAAATAACTCTCATGAAAACAAAGTACACTTTGATCAGGTGTGGTATTTCTATTTCCCTGCTGGTCACCCTCTTCGCCTTCTCAAACTGCACGAGTCTGCTCTCGGCAAAATTTGAATCCGACACTATTGGAAACCTGCCAAACAAGACGCTTCCCGGCAATCCCTCAGGAGACGAGATACTTTATGTTGCAGCCATTGAAACTCAACTTGAAATTATCGCAACACCCGGGTCTACATCAAATAAATCTCTGGAGTACCAGGGCAATTCGCCATCCGGCGATGTCTCCGGACACAGTTCGTGGGTCACGTTCAAATCCAAGTCAAGCAATTTTGCCAAACCCGTGACGTTTACATGGGCAGGACGGATTGCGTCACTCACGGCCGAATCTCTCTATATTGACTTATCCGATGGCAGTGGCGTGGTCGCCGCGAGAATCAGGATACTGGATGATGGCACCGTGAGACTGGTAAATGACATCGTCACCGGTAATGGCACCGATATTGGTTCAATAGGAGATAATGTCGCGCATACATTTATTGTAACAGTGAATTTGCAAACTGCTACCTATAATGTTTCAGTGTTTAAAAGCGGAGGAAACCTGGAGCGACTCAATGTTCCGCTATTGACCTCTAATGTTGCTGAATATCACAACCCGGCAAGACCAACGGCCTCATTCAATTATTCCGGTTACATCTCCAGCAATCGATACATCCTCGATGAAATATTCATCAGTCGAAAGAACTAATTGAGCCCAAAAACGGGGAAAATTAAGTCACCGATCAGGCAATAAATATTTCAAGGAAGCTTGCCGCGAAGGGATATGTTGTGCAAATTGACATCCGATATGGAAATGGAAATCAGAGGCACGGTAATAGAAGACGCGGCGAGCTTTGATGAGTTCTGCCAGCTGCTCAAGAGTGCGGGACTACCGCACCAGGATCTGGATTTTAAAAAGAATATCCTCATCGGTTATTACGATGATGAGAGACTTATTGGAACCGGAGCATTGGAAACCTATGGCCCCTACGCCTTACTCAGATCGCTGGCGGTCATGGATGCCATGCGGGGACGATCCCTCGGGTCGCGCATCACGGATGACCTTATCGCTGAAGCCCGAAAGAAGAAAATCAAATCCATTTATCTGCTGACAGAATCTGCGCGTCTCTTTTTCAAACGCAAGGGTTTTAAGGATATCCCCCGAAACGAGGCTCCTACCGAAGTCAAATCGTCAACCGAGTTTTCTGAAGTGTGCCATGATGGTGCCGTTTGTATGGAATTGATCTTGTAGCAATTCCCTGCAATCGAGTGAACCACTCCCGATTTATGCTTCAATTGACGTGACAACGATCATCGCCAAAAGTTTTATTGTTTTAAATCCTTCCTGTTACCTTTGCGCCGTTATTTTTTTGTATGAAGCTCAATAAGTACTTCGTCATTGACTTTGACAGCACATTTACGCAGGTAGAAGCATTTGATGTGCTCGCAGACATTTCATTGACCGCCCACCCGGATAAAGAAGAACGAATTCAAAAGATCAAAGACATCACTAGTTTGGGAATGAGTGGATCGCTGTCATTCCGGGAATCACTGGAGAAGCGAATTGAACTCCTTGAACCTCATAAAAAACATCTCCCTGTGCTTGTGAGTGAACTGAAACAAAAAGTTTCGGTTTCCTTCCGGAGGAACAAGGACTTTCTTCAACAGTATTCAGAGAATATCTATATCATCTCGAATGGCTTTAAGGATTTTATTATTCCCATCGTCACAGAATTTGGCATCAAATCCGAAAATGTGCTGGCCAATGATTTTATCTTTGACGAAGGTGGAAAGGTGGTGGGCTTTGATCGCGAAAATCCTTTGTCGGTAAATAATGGAAAGTCAGAACAACTGAAACGTCTGAACCTTACCGGTGATGTCTACGTGATCGGTGATGGATATACAGACTATGAAATTAAGAAGTCCGGACTGGCCAACAAGTTTTATGCGTTCACAGAAAATGTAGAACGTGAAAGTGTTGTCAGTAATGCCGACCATGTTACACCAAGTCTTGATGAAGTTTTATACTTAAATAAATTGAACACCGCGACATCATATCCTAAAAATCGAATCAATGTTCTCCTGTTGGAGAACGTTCATCCCATTGCTGTAGAAACATTAAAAGCAGAGGGTTTCAATGTAGAAACGTATGCGGCTGCGCTGACGGAAGATGAGCTATGCGAAAGAATTAAGAATGTTTCCGTGTTGGGCATTCGTTCCAAAACGCAGGTCACTGCCAAAGTATTGGAACATGCTAACCGGTTGATGGTGGTTGGTGCATTTTGTATTGGCACGAACCAGATCAACCTCAAGGAGGCGACGAAAAAAGGCATCGCAGTTTTCAATGCTCCGTTCAGTAACACGCGTTCGGTCGTTGAACTGGCCATTGCTGAAATGATTATGTTGATTCGCAACATTCCCGATAAGTCAATGAAAATGCACAAAGGGGAATGGGACAAATCAGCGAAAGGAAGTTTCGAAGTGCGTGGAAAGAAACTTGGGCTCATCGGATACGGAAATATAGGAACCCAACTCTCTGTCATCGGGGAAGCGCTGGGCATGAAAGTCTTCTTCTTTGACGCAGAAGAAAGGCTCGCCCTGGGAAATGCGACAAAATGCAAGACGATGCGTGAAGTCCTCGAACAGGCTGATGTCATCTCACTTCATGTGGATGGTCGCGAATCAAACACTGATATGATCAGTGATCGCGAGTTTGAAATAATGAAAAAGGGAGTCATTTTTATTAATCTTAGTCGTGGCCATGTCGTTGATATTGCTGCATTAAAAAGAAATGTTGAAAGTGGCAAGGTCGCCGGATGTGCCATAGATGTTTTTCCTTATGAACCGGTGAGCAATAACGAAGAATTTAAATCAGAACTTCGCGGGCTTCCCAACACCATTCTCACGCCGCATATTGGTGGAAGTTCTTTAGAAGCACAGGAGAACATAGGTCATTTTGTTCCATCAAAGATTACGGATTACATCAATACAGGAAGCACCTCAAACAGCGTAAACTTTCCCAACCTCACGCTGCCTACCCTGGAGAATGCTCACCGTCTCATTCACATTCACGAAAATGTTCCTGGCATTCTTGCCCGCATCAACCAGGTGCTCGCCGACAATGGTATTAACATTGTTGGGCAGTACCTGAAGACTAACGAGACTATTGGTTACGTGATCACCGATATAAATAAAGAGTATGATAAAGAAGTGATCAAAGAACTCAAGAAAATTGAGAATACCATTAAGTTCAGAGTGCTTTACTAGCAGACCTTTAAGAGCACCAATTCTTTTCCTGACATATTTCACCCTAAAAACAAACTTGCATCATTCTATTCCGGCCGTCTCAATACTAAATAGCGTGGGATTTAAACAGAATAGCATACTATGAAGACGCTGGAAAACAAAGTTGCCATTATTACCGGGGCGGGCTCCGGTATTGGAAGGGCCGCTGCTTTACTATTTGCAGCCGAGGGTGCAAACGTCATTGTTTCCGATATCAATGAAGCTCATGGCAACGAAGTCGTGAATGAAATTAAAAAGAAGGGCGGAGAGGCATACTTTATTAAAGCTGATACTTCGAAGTCTGAGGACAATAAGAATCTTGTTGATCAAACCTTAAAAAAATACGGGAAGCTGAACATTGCAGTTAACAATGCCGGTATTGCCGGTCCCATTACTCCCACTGCCGATTACCCAATCGATGGCTGGCAAAAAGTGATTGACACCAATCTGTCGGGTGTATTTTATGGAATGAAATATCAAATACCAGTCATGACTGCTAACGGAGGAAGCATTGTCAACGTAGCTTCGATTCTTGGGCAGGTTGGCACACAAAATTCCCCTGCCTATGTAGCCGCCAAGCATGGTGTTGTAGGATTGACAAAAACCACCGCACTTGAATACGCCAGCAAAAATATTAGGGTCAATTCGATTGGCCCCGGTTACATCAAGACACCATTGCTGAACATTCTTGATGAAGCGACCCTGAAGGCTGTCGCCGCACTTCATCCTCTCGGAAGATTGGGCGAATCGAATGAAGTGGCAGAACTCATTCTTTGGCTGGGGTCAGACAAATCTTCATTTGTCACCGGATCATATTATGCGGTGGATGGAGGATACCTCGCGCAGTGAAAAGGACGATTAATGGTGAGATGAAATTTAAACGAAATTATCTCCCAACAATCACTCCCAACGAAAAACCTTAACGGCCAACGCATAAATTAAAACAAGCCAGACACCCATACCAATCAGATCTCCCGATATTTGGGCAAGACCCGCACCTTCGTTGGCGATTGTTCGCAATGCATGACTCACATACGTAAGGGGAAAAAAATCGGTAATGCTCTTAAGCCAGCCAGGAAATCCATCCCGGGAAAAGAACACACCCGACAATAGTAATAATGGAAGCTGAATAAGGTTGGCCACCGGTGCAACTTGTGTTTCGTCCTTGGCCCAACCGGCGATAGCGTAACCAATCCCCAGAAAAATGAGGATACTGATAATCGTAACGAACGCAAACGTGAAGTAACTCCCCAGCATGTGAAAGTCAAAAAAGTATTTTCCGAGCCCCAATAAAATTGAGACAGTCGCCAGCGTAACAAACAACCGCACCACTGCCTGCGCCAATACAAAATAAATCGGATGAACCGGCGTCGCCTGAATCCTTCGCAGCGCACCATTGGACTTCATAGCCACAAAACTGAAAGCTACCCCAAATATTCCGAGCTGCATGATGCTCATTGACAAAAGCCCGGGAAGAATAAAATCAAAAAAGCCAAGGTTGTTTGTCACCACTCCCTCACTGTTCACATTAAGAACAGCAGGTGTACTGGTGAATTGCCTGTCCAGGTTTGAAATGATTTCCACGATGGCCATATTGGCAATTTGTCCACTTTGAGGCCTGGCTTTGTTATACCGGGTCTGCACCGTGCTCGTGGATGGCTTTCCGTCCACGATGATCCCAAAATCTTCGGGGATGATGACCTGTAAGTCGATGTTGCCCTTGCCGAGCGCTTCTGCCGCCTCACCCTCAGGTTCTTCTATCACATCAAATGCTTCTACTTTATGCAGGGCATCGATCAGCCTGATCGATAGTTCACTTGTAGCGTGATTCGTCAAGCCCAGCTTTAGAGCGTTGCCTCTTCCCTTGGAAAGAAAACCAAAGATTGACATAAGGGCTAACGGCAAAATCAGACTGAAAATAATGGCGCTTCGGTTGCGGTAGTACATTTTAAGCGAGGCCTTTGCCAGGGCGAAAAAAGGTCGTGTTGTTTGGCTCATGTCAGTCGCGGAGGTGTTTTCCAGTGAGATCAATAAATACATCTTCCAGCGTGGCTGGTGGCACTTCAGTATGAGGTTTAAATCCGCGCGACAACAATTCACTGATCAGTTGCTGCGGCGCGTCCAACGCAACAATTTTACCGTCGTCCATAATTGCCACGCGATCACAGAGGAATTGCGCCTCTTCCATGTAATGAGTGGTCAGGATAACGGTGGTGCCCCGCTTTTTTATTTGAGCAATCAAGTCCCAAAGGTTCCTACGGGCTTGTGGATCGAGTCCTGTGGTTGGTTCGTCAAGGAAGACCATTACCGGTTGGTTCACCAATGTTGTTGCAATCGAAAAACGCTGCTTCTGGCCCCCTGAAAGTTGCTTCACAAGAAAACCGGCTTTATCCGCCAGGCCTACCTCTGTCAATAACTCTATTGGATTGGCCTTCGAGCCATAAAGGTCGCTGAACATTTCTATCAGTTCGGTCAGCTTCAGGTTTTGAAAAAAAGCCGAAGACTGAAGTTGGATGCCAATGCGTTGCTTAACGAGATAAGGTTGTTCTTTTGTTTTTATGCCATCCAAAACAACCGTTCC
>DASUGQ010000376.1:0-5765 GCA_036273935.1 Cyclobacteriaceae bacterium
CTGTACGACGGCTTTCAATGTTCGCAGGGCAGCAATAGCGGTAATGACACACCATACCTGCAACTCGAAGGGCCTGGTCTGTAAATCTTCAATGAATGAGGGTACTTTATATTTCCTTTTCGGCCACATGCAAATCTTCCCGACGTACTTCAAATATAATTTACAATTTTCCGGGACAAATGCTTGCACCGTTTGATGTATTTACTGGAATATTCCAAGAAAACCTTTACGCCGGAATGTTATAGTATTTGTTTATAAGCAATCTACCTTTGGTTCTTATCTTTGACTTTCCAACGCCGAATTGAATGGAAAACAGAGGGCTCCTATTTATTCCGGATATCAGTGGTTTTACCAGGTTTGTCACAGAAACGGAGATTTCACATAGTCAGATGATCATCAAGGAATTGCTTGAGATCCTTATCAATGCCAATGAACTTGGTCTTGAAGTCTCCGAGATCGAGGGCGATGCCATCCTTTTCTATAAATTTGGAGATCCCCCGGAACTAGAATCTATCTACAGGCAAGTTGAGAAAATGTTCCGTAGTTTTCATCAAAGTCTCATTGCTTATGATACCCGGAAATACTGCCAATGCAAGGCTTGTCTGTCAGCCATCGACCTGTCTTTGAAAGTGATTACACACTATGGTGAATTCACCGGTTATAACGTTAAGCAATTCAGCAAACTTATTGGCAAAGACGTTATCGTTGCTCATCAACTTTTGAAGAATGACATTGATGATCACGAATATTGGCTCGTCACAAAAAATCTTTTGCAGGAGCATGTCCTTACTGGTTTTGCCGATTGGATGAAATGGAACACCAGTGTCAAGCAAACAGAAAGTGGGGAAATTCCTTTTCACTACACGCAATTGAGCCAGTTGAAGAAAGAGCTTTCGCCAGAGCCGACGCCTCGGTTCGAGATCGCCGATAAATTCAAAGCAATATCCTGGTCAAAAGAATATGATAAGGATATTATTACCTTGTTTCATGCTACCGGTAACTTTAATTATCGGCCGCAGTGGCGGGAAGGGGTGATCAAAGTCGAGGAGGTTAATCATTTTTTGCCCCGTGTAGGTATGCGTTCCCGCTTCGTAATGAAGGATGGGGCAGAGGTCATCTATTCCAGTAGCTATTTTTACCAACCGGATCGAATTGAATTCAGCGAGACAGATGAGCAGAAAAGAAATTCCACCTACTATACTTTGGAAAAAGTAGGAGGTAAGACCAGACTCACCCTTGATTATTATATTAGGAAAAGCATGGGTTACCGCATCTTGTTTTCTCTTACAAAGCGCAGGAAGATGGAGGTTAGCTTTAAAAAGTCACTGGACAACCTCGTGGGATTGGTCAGGGAACTTAGAATACCCAGTGCGATACAGAGCAGCAGTGCAAGCTGACTTGAAGTACTGATTTCTCTTAGGTTTGTTTATTTGTTTTTAAAGACGGATCCTTCCACTCTATTATTTAGGTACTAATCAATGCTCGCTAAGCCAATCTAAAATATAGTCTGCATCTTCTTGCCAGGTAGGCTGACCCAGGACAAAATGATTGCGGCCTGGAAATACCTTGTAATCAGTAACCGATTTGTTGTTTTTATATTTTTTAAAATTGGTCAAATTCAGACCAGCCGGTATGCAATGGTCGATGTCGCCTGCGGTGAAAAGTAGTGGACCGCGAGGTTTGCTAAAGTCAACCTTGGCCAGGCTGGTGAGCGTGTCGCGGATGCAGAGCTTCGATTCCGGAATAGCATTTTTCTCGTACGCTATTTTCTGTTGCTCCAGCGGCATGTTGTTCGTGAAAGCATATTGCCATTTTTTAAATGACATCAGGTAAGCCTCTCTGGTTGATGTGAAAAAACCAAGTGCTGCCCCAGCGGATTTGTAGAAGGGGAATTGCGTTGGCACTATTCCTTGCGGTGGTAATGAATGAATGGCGACTCCTGCTTCGGCCAATCCTCGGGACAATAGGACCTGTGTGAGCATTCCTCCCAGTGAGTGGCCGATGAGAATAGGTTTTTCAGGGAGACCGTTGATGACAGTCTCAAAGCTATCTATGAGGCGGTTCAGGCGGAGGCCGGCGACCTCGGGATTCGGTTGTTTGCTTCGTAGTACAGCAGGTGGCGCCTCTTTCGTCGGCCACGGCGGTGCCAGGCATATATATCCCTTGCTTTCGAAGTAAGTTTTCCAGGGATCCCAGCCCGTATGGCTTACGAAGGCGCCTGTAACAAATACGATGGTCTTTGACCTGATTGTTTTCATGGAGATGGAATTGTAAAATGAAGGTATCGCCTTCCACCCATTTCTGTACTACACTATCATTAATTTTGATCGCAATCGATTAAGATTTGGCCGATCGGTTCCCATTGACCGGCGCTAGTCCTATGATTAAATCAACGGTCTGGTATGCTAATTGTCCCCAATTCGTTAGGTCCCAAAATGCATTGCTATGAAAAAGAATATACGCTCCCTCACGCTTGTCTTGTGCCTGTCGTGTGTCGCAGCCTGTGATGAGAATAATAACTTCGTGATCTTTTCTGTTGAAAATGATGTACAACTCGGTCAGCAGGTTCACAACGAAATAGCCAACAGTCCGGAGTACGAAATATTGCCTCCGGAATCTTTTCCCCAGGCTTACAGCTACCTGTATTCCCTGAGAGATGCCATCCTCAACTCAGGAGAGATTGCATATCGGGATGAATTTGAATGGAATTTGTACATCCTTAAGGATGATCAGATCCAAAATGCGTTTGCTACACCCGGAGGTTACATCTATATCTACACTGGCCTCATTAAATACCTTGATCATGCCGATGACCTGGCCGGCGTGCTTGGGCACGAGATGGCCCATGCCGATCTTCGCCACACCGTGCGAAATCTGCAAAAGATATATGGTGTAAACTTATTATTGGCAATTGCGCTTGGTAACGAGCCTTCGCAATTGGAACAGATCGCTGCCCAGATCGCCGGTACCCTTGCCGGCCTAAGCTTCAGCCGTCAGTTTGAGGAGGAAGCGGATGGACAATCTGTGGAGTATCTTTCCCACACCCAATACGCCTGTAATGGTGCGGCGCTATTCTTTATCAAGATGAACGAAGAAGGTGATGGAGCTCAGCCTCCTGAGTTTTTAAGTACTCATCCTAACCCGGATAACCGGATTGAGGCCATTAACGCTAAAGCGGAATCCATTGGATGCGATACCTCATTGTCAGGCGATACCCAATTCAATATCATTAAGGGTACTTTGTGAGTCGGATGGATGCCTGTCGTACGGGGCGGCTATTTCTCCATGATCATTGTCACACCTTGTCCTCCGGCAGCGCAAATTGAAATGAATCCACGGCCGGATCCTTTCTGATGGAGCAGCTTTGCCATGGTAGCAATGATTCGTCCACCCGTCGCTGCAAATGGGTGGGCAGCGGCGAGACTTCCGCCCTTAACGTTCAGTTTGGCCTTATCAATACTCCCCAGCGCTTCATTGAAACCGAAGGTCTTCATCAGCTCTGCACTTTCCCATATTTTCAGCGTAGCAAGTACCTGCGCGGCAAAAGCTTCATGGATTTCATAAAAGTCAAAATCCTGTAAGGTGAGTCCCGCTTTCTTCAGCATCCTCGCAGCGGCATAGACAGGGGACAGGAGTAGGTTCTGTTTGTTCTTTACATATTCAATTGCGGCTGTCTCGGCATAGGTAATCCGCGCCAATACTGGCAAGCTATGATCGCGTGCCCACTCTTCGCTTGCCAATAAAACGCAGGATGCCCCATCCGTTAGAGGTGTTGAATTGCCTGCCGTAAGTGTTCCATTGTCTTTATCAAATGAAGGTTTCAGCCTTGACAGTTTTTCCATGCTGGTATCTTTCCGCACATTATTGTCCTGAGCAAGACCGAGAAAGGGTGTGATCATGTCGCCGAAGAAGCCCTCGTCATAGGCTTTCACCATTTTTTGATGACTCTGCAATGCAAAAGCGTCCTGATCTTCCCGCGTGATGCCATAATATTTCGCCGTCATTTCCGTATGTCCGCCCATGGACAAGCCCGTTCGGGGTTCGTTATTGCTGGGCGCGACAGGAGCGAGGTCTTTCAATTTTATTTTGAGTAATGAACTGACCTTCTGCCCGAGGGATTTTGCCCGGCTCGTTTCCAGCAAGATCTTCCTCAAGTGTTCGTTGACAACCAGTGGTACACTGCTCGTGGAATCCACCCCACCTGCTATGCCCGCATCGATTTGTCCGAGCGCTATTTTGTTGCCGATATATATAGCAGCTTCGATCCCGGTCGCACAGGCTTGCTGGAGATCACACGCCGGTGTGGATTGATCAAGCGTCGTGCTCATAACACATTCCCGCATGAGGTTGAACTCGTGGCTGTGCTTGATCACTGCTCCACCCGCCACTTCGCCCAGCCGCTGTCCTTTTAAATGATATTTCTCGATAAGACCATTAAGGGTTGTTGTCATCATATCCGGGTTGCTGCTGTTGATGTAAGCAGTGTTATGGCGAGCGAAAGGGATGCGATTGTATCCGACCACTGCGATCTTACGGGCAAATTTCTCCATGTTTGATTTGGTAAAGCGAAACCAAACCTAATGAATTTTAATCTTAATCTTTGTTAACAAGATCTAAACATAATTTGTTGGGGAGTTTGCGATAGTAAAATTTTTAATCACCGTTATCTGTACGCAAGCGAGTTGGGTGTCTCGTCTGTTGGCGCATCTTAACTATGTTAATGAAAAAAAAGAGAGCTTCAGGCTCTCTTTTTTTGTGAAGACTAAGTTGGATTAAAACACTATAACTCTCTCTTCTCCGCAATGGACATGGCCATTGGAATTCCTTCCCGAACCTGTTTAAACTCCCCTTTGTCAAGGCTGTAATAGTCTTTTCCAAATGTCTTCTGTGACCGCTCCTGGTAGATTTGATTAAATCCTTCCTTTATGTGTACAAGATTCACCAAATAATCACCGTAGGTATCAGTATCCGTGTAGCGAAAACTTACGACATAGTCGGATGATTTCTTTGCGATATGGCGTTGAACAAAATCATAAACCTTCTGCTGACTGACATCTGCCGTATGATCACCGATATCAATCTTCAGAATATCCGTTTTGCCTTCTGCTTCTACATCCGAAATATCGGGTTGCAATGGCATCCCGTTCATGGCGGCATTTTCAGGTGTTGGCGGCAATAGGAGTGAGGTTTCTACTTTTGTTCCGTCACTTGTTTGTCCCACGTAAAGAATTTTTAGGCGGTCAGCTTTCCTCAGCTCCCAATCGATGCTCCTGACCAACCCCATCGTTTGATCTTTGTCGATTCGCATCACAACAAAGCCTTGAAGGGAAGGGACACCACCTTTTTCTATCAAAGATACAATATCCGCTACCTCTAGGGGGTTGCCGTCGACGGTTAGCTTGTTCTCTGCAACGGTGAAGTTTAGCACGTCCGTTGCATCTCCTTTAAATGCATATCCTGTACTCGGCAGTACAGGTAAATTGACTCCATTGGAAAAATCATCGATTGTTGTTTTGGCATTTGATGGTAAGGACTCATCAAGCCTCGAATTGCATTGAACCAGTATTGCTCCAATGAATGCGCTGGCTGCTATGGCCGTGGCTACTTTAGCTTTGCCTGGCCACCCTGATTGTTTATTTTTCATCATGGTTATTCTCTTTTTAATAAATGATAAATTGAAATTGTGTACCAACCCGTGAGCGTTGTTGCTGATCAACTGCTGCAAAAGCAAGGTCTGATACTCCACCAGGGAATAACCCGAACTG
>DASUGQ010000377.1:0-5277 GCA_036273935.1 Cyclobacteriaceae bacterium
GTGATGATGCTCATTGGCCTCACTTTCTCAGGAAAATACTGGAAGTACATTTTGTTCATGGCATTGCTGAGAGAAGTCGGATCGTTTAACACGATCACACCTTGCTTGACAGCCATTTGTCCGAATATGAGTCCCGCGTTCTGTGCCCAGGGTCGCTTTTCAATATCTTCCGCCGGATCATTCCTCAGCATGATTACGTCAAGATCTGAGGCCGTGATGCCCACTTGTTCCGTCTTCACCAAATGTTCCAGTAACGTCGCCGCTGTGCGGAATTTCTTTTCGGGTAACAATCGGCGGGCATGCGCCCCCATCATTCCGCTTGAATAGCATGCCAGGTCACCCACACCCATATAGTAGATCTCGTGCCCTCGTCTATTCGCGCAAAGCGCCATATGAGTTGTGGAGTATGAATTGTGTTCTTTTTCCACCTCGTTAACAATAAATCCTATTCGCATGCTTGTGTCAGATTAAAGACCGTTAATTTCGATTCCATTTTTTTAACGCTTTCAAGATATTTGTGAAGGTACCTGGGCTTGATTGGAATTGGCTTCAGTAATTTCCGATAGATCAACTCGTCGATTATGGGTAAATAATCCTGTCTGATCTTGCCCATAAGAAGCGGAGTAATGTCATGCCCTGCCTTCACGTATTCGAGCAGACTGATCAATCCTTTCAAATAGATCGCATCCTTTGTAAGGCCGCCTCCACGATAGGCCCGCATAGTAATGGAAAAGGCATGCTCTTTGCTGAATTGATATTTCTCCGATAAGAGGAAAAAAGTGTCAATGAATGTATGACCGGTCACCATCTGCTGGACTGCGATCACTCGCGCTGCCAATGTCCTTAAACGACTACTGTTCAGGCCCCCACATAGGAATTCTGCAAAAACGGCAAGTCCTTCCTGCAATTGCTCGTAGCCAGGAACCCCGATGTAAAAAAGTTTGAATGGTTGGGCGAAGCCGTTGAAATACGTTGCAATGTGTGTCCCTACTTCATGTTGTACCAGGGCTTCCGCTCTTGAACGCTCAACCCTGAATTTGTTATTAATACATAGTACACCACGCGATACCATAATACCTTCTATATCATCGCGAACCATGATATCCGTTTTTACCTCGCCGTACTGATCTTTGAGGTATTGCAACTCCTCCCTGGCCACGGATATAAACTCATCCAACTGCATGTATTCTTTTGTTCTTCCTTTCGACCCGGCGGTGGCAACCAATAGCGCCTTTGCAATTTCAATTAAGTTCTCATCAATTTTGCCGAAAAGTTGAATACTGCTTTGAATGAAATCTGGTTTTTCACGGTCTATCAACATGGTCAGCATGCGATCAATTTCTTTCCGCTTGTCACGAAAAAGGAAAGCGATCGTCGGGTCTGCTATTTCTTCAATGGGAAGGTCATAAAGCTTTCGTTTTACAAGCTCAGGGTCGATCGGCATGTGACGGTAATGGAATACCGGAGGTTTCTGAAAACCGCTCTTTTCAAAATCCTTCCACGCTTCATCGGTGTTTACGGGAGTGATCAAAAAAAGAAAATCAAATTTCGAACTGCACAGAGCAAGTTCCTGGTCAATTTTCCAAACCAGATCCTCCAACACAGTTGTACCCAACATTTGAAAGTGCGACGCGATGAAGGATGTATGCAGTCGCACAAATTCATAGAAGGATTTTTTCAGGGCCTTTCCTAATACATTTCTCAATTCCCGTGTATACAGCGGGTAAGGCTCTCCACTTGCATTTAAGTATCCCGGTCTGATTTCCAATCCCATCAACAATGTGCCTGACTTCTTGGCTTCCGCATATTCAATAAAGGGCGTATAATAAGGTGGAGCGATCCTATCAGATGTATTGATGTTGGCTGTTAACCTGCGCACGCCGATTGACTTACTGAGTTCCTTTTGTAACGTAGCCGCAATTGGTTCAGCGCTCTTGTGATTGATATGGACCGTAAAATCATCGGATTCCTTACCCTGCCCAATCCACACTTCAAGCAATAGAAAGGCACCGAACATGTCGGAAACCTGATGAATTATAGCTCTGAGAAGACTCTGAACAAAGTCAGTGGAATCTTTGTTAATCGTGAGATATGATGATTCCGTTTTCCCCAGCTGATAAGTGAAATCATCCTTTCCATGCGGCGGTATTCTATAGGCAATCAAAAAAGGAACAGGCTGGTCGATATTCAACATACCATCAAAGGGTAGGTTTTCACGAATGGGCTGTCGTGCCTTGAGCTGTGAAGTGATGCGATGTAAAAATTTCTTTTCTGATGACTGCGTCATGACTTTAGCATTAAGTCCAGTCGGTTCGTCAAGTAAGGTAATGCGAAGGCCAACGTTTGACGGAGTTCGTTTAAATGATGGATGTCGAGCCTGCCTGTCGCATCGTCCATAAATGTTTTCTTGAATTCGACAGCAATTGCACAACCGTATTTTCCAAATTTGGCATTTATCCATTTACAGAATTCACCCCCTAGAAATTTTACATTTTCCCGAACATCAGGCCGACGATTCCGGATAGAACCCTGCGATAATTTCAAAATGAAATTCTGTACAAGGAAATGCCACTCAGGCCGAACGCTTATTGTTCCAATATTTATTTCTGGATTCATGGCATCTGATGCTCCATTGCTTTCATGGCGTTGATTGTAGCTGTGTATATCTAGAACAACAAAATGACCAAAGCTTTTAATGATTGACCATACTAAATCTCCAACTTCAGCATAAAACTTATCGTAAAATTCCAAAGACCTTGAAAGGATATCAACCGGCAGTGGTTGTTTCCATACTTTTAATCCCCATGATTCGGAAGGGCTACGATATACGGCCAAGTCTCTCGGTCTGTTTAAATCAACTTCAAACCTCGACGTGTTCACCACGATCCTGGTGTCTGAAATTTCAGTCAGATATTCTGTATAAGGATCCTCCTCCCGCAGCCGTTCGTGCGGTCTCAAATTCAAAAAGGGTAACAGTTCCTCCCTTATATTCTGACCGTCGTGTATTGCCGACAAAATGATCGACGATTTACCTTTGTTGATCTTAAAATTCATTTTTAGTTTTAGCTCCATCCTCTAAAAGTCCAGTTTCATGCCATCCTTAATACAGTTGAAATTCTTTATTTAAAAGATTTAGAGGATATCCGGGCTGGGTATTTTCTTCAACAAGTTGTTGTTTTCGGGTTTGATGAATGAGGGGTATCGACGGCGTTGAGATATAGACTATCAATTCTATAGCAGTGGTGCGATTGGAAATCCAGTTAAGGTTAATGGTGGTGAAATTTGCCAGGAAAGATGACTGTTAGACATGTAAATTCTTTCGTTGTTGTTTTATGATTTGGGTTCAACGGTGACCACGTCTGGCCAGCTCTAAAATCAAAAGTCTGGTGAAGAACCTAAGCCAACAGAAAGGCACTTGCTATTACGACGCCAGTGTGATGCACGTTATCCGACCCGAACGCTTAGACGATTTGAATGGCAAAGTACGTGAGTCGTTCCAAAACGAAATTAGTGCACTTCTACCTCTGCTGCCTTTATTTCGAACCGTCGAGTCCTGGACCTATTAGAAAAGGAGCAATTGCCGGATGGGGTTACGATGGCCAATCGGGTGGCTTCGCCTGTTACTCAATCGATAGCGGAAGCCAAATTCACCTAAAGTTTGAATTATACTTGCCTGTATAGTTAACATGCCATACTTTTGTGCCCGAAAATGAGAAGGGCGTCCATAGGTTATTTTTTAACTCTGTTTTTCCTACTATCGAGCGGATATGGCCAGCTGACTGCCCATACCTGCAAGGATTGTTCGTCTAATTCTTTCAAAGAACGCCTTAGCGGACTTACCAGCTTTGCTCCTTCACTGGGTAACCACACCTCGGTCGTTGACTCATCTTCCAAATCCAACAAGGACAGGAAAGGCAACGATGCGACCGATATTGAGGAAGCAGAAGAATGGGTAACAGGCAGAAAGTATTTGGAGAGCATCAATTGTTCGGTCACTCCTTTTTACGACCTCGTGCCGCCATCCGTCCTGCCCGGCATTAACCCAAGGTTATCACTTGATCATCATTTTTTTTATTTTTCATCATCCCGATCTCTGTATCTCCTCTTTCGTCTGATCAGGATTTGATTTAGTTGCAGGCAGCCAACCGGAACTGCCTAACCCATCGGTTATTTTTCATATATCGGTCCCCATTAGCAAGATGTTAGTGCAGCTACAGGTATATATCGGTCAAAAAAACGGTCATGAAAATCTCACTTCAAAAAGTAAAATTATATATGCAAAGAATCCTCATGGTCATGAGCTTGTTTGGGTTGTTGTGCTCGGCAGGCTGTGGGTCAAGAAAAAAAGAAGCAGAAAGCGAAGCCAAGTTTTCGGTAACGAGTCCAGAAAGAAAAGACACTGCAGTTACTAAGAAATATGTGTGTCAAATTCGTTCGATACAGCATATCGAACTGAGGGCACTGGAAAAAGGCTACCTGCAAAACATATTTGTGGACGAAGGACAATTTGTAAAGAAGGGGCAGCGAATGTTTCAAATCATGCCCATGCTGTACAACGCCGAGCTGCAAAAAGCCCAGGCGGAGGCTAATTTTGCCGAAATCGAATACCAGAACACGGCATCGCTCGCCAGCAGAAACATTGTGGCTCCCAACGAGCTGGCAATGGCGAAAGCGAAGCTTGACAAGGCAAACGCCGAGTTAGCACTCGCCCAGGTACACCTGGGATTTACCGAAATAAAAGCTCCGTTTGATGGCTACATGGATCGCTTTCATGTAAGACTTGGAAGTTTGGTTGATGAGGGGGACTTACTCACCAGCCTGGCTGACAACAGTAAGATGTGGGTCTATTTTAATGTTCCCGAGGCTGAATACCTGGAGTATGAATCCAATGTCAAAGGAAAAGACAAAACAAAAGTTAAGCTAATGATGGCCAATAGTCGGATGTTTGATCAGGAAGGTGTCGTTGAAACCATTGAAGCTGATTTTAACAATGAAACGGGAAATATTGCATTTCGTGCCACCTTTCCAAATCCTGATGGGCTCCTGAGGCATGGTGAAACGGGAAATGTTTTGCTAAACGTGCCAATTAAAGATGGCTTGCTTGTTCCACAAAAAGCAACCTTTGAGGTTCTGGACAAGAAGTATGTTTTTGTGATCGATGAAAACAATATCGTAAAGTCCAGACTAATTACTGTTGGCGCAGAGATGCCTCATGTTTTCGTGGTGACTAGTGGCCTGACCGAAAACGACAAAATCCTTCTCGAAGGCTTACGCCGC
>DASUGQ010000378.1:0-11462 GCA_036273935.1 Cyclobacteriaceae bacterium
AAAAAATTAAGTGTAGGAAAAACATTTTTACGCAAATGTTTGGAGTGAGGGGGCTTAGCTTCTAAATTTAGCTCTTGTTCAAACGTTTGATCACAGGCAAATCGGTCGGGCATCTTGGGGGTTTAGGTTTTGAAAACTATCTCTGAAATAACATCTCACATTATGATGAAAGTAATTTTTACCCTAATGCTGTTTTGTCCCTTTTATGTGTTTCCTCAAACAGCAAAAATCAAGATTGAAGTAAACAGAACGATCGGGGAAATTGATCCCAAAATCTATGGTGTATTTATGGAGCCCATTCAGTTTAGCGGAAGAAGGATGGGATTGCCGGATAGCGTCAGGTTCAATACACTCTATGGAAACCTGTACGATCCATCCTCGCCACTGGCAGATGAGAATGGCTTCAAAAAAAATTACATCGAAGCGATGAGGGAACTCAAAGTGACCAACATGCGCTGGCCAGGTGGCAACTATGTGGCGGCCTACAACTGGCAAGACGGCATTGGCCCAAAAGATCAAAGACCAGTACGTAAAGATCTTGCCTGGGGTGGCATTGACAACAATCATGTAGGCACAGATGAATGGGTGCAGCTAAACAAATCAATTGGCAGCGAAAATGTTTTATGTATTAATCTGGGTCTTGGAAATATTAATGATGCACGCTACTGGGTCGAGTATTGCAATCTGAAAAGCGGAACATACTATTCCGATTTGCGGGTGAAGTATGGGCACAAGGAGCCATTCAATATTAAGTACTGGTGCCTCGGAAATGAAGTAGACGGGGCACCATGGATCATGGGCCACAAGGATGTTGAGGATTACTGCAAGATCGCAATCGAAGCGGCTAAAGCGATGAGGGCCACGGACAATTCAATTAAGTTCATAGCAAACGGTTCTTCGCATTACAGTCCCGGGACGTGGGTTGACTGGAACTGGAAAGTTATTTCTGAACTGCGGGATTTTGCGGATTACATTTCGATCCACCGTTATTGGGAAAGATCAGACGATTACTATACATATGTGGGCCAGAGCGCATTGGATATAGAGGAGAAAATAAAGATTCTTCAGGCACAACTCTACACGGCACAAGCATTATACAAGATGAAGAAGCCGATGTACCTGTCAATCGATGAATATGCTCCCTTTGGGCAGAATATGATGTCAACGCTGGCGGTGGCGGAATACCTGAATTCTTTCGTCCGTCATGCTGATGTTGTTAAGATGGCTAATTACACCCTGATGACCTCTTTGCTGGCTAGTGATAACAAGAAAGGTACTTTTAAAACACCTTTATTTTATACATTCAAAATGTTCTCCAACAACTGCCTCGGCAGTTCGGTTGATACATTCGTGGAGTGCGATACATTCGACACGGAATTATACGAGGGTATTCCTTATCTCGATGTTACGACCGTTTACTCAAAGGAAACCGGTGCTGTTTTTATTAATGTTGTAAATCGACATATGGATAAATCAATCTCCGCTGAGGTGATGAATAACTCGGGAGAATTCGCAGGTAAGGCGGAAGTTAGTTCAATCACCGGAGATAAACTCAAAGAGGCTTTTACTTATGATGAGTATTCAAACTATCAGCCTTCTGAAAAAGATGTTGATATAAAGAATAATAAGATTTCTTACACATTTCCTCCGCACTCATTTACACAAATCAAAGTTGGCGTAAAAAGGAAGTTGTAATACCTACTCAGCACAATATGAAATACCCAGGTCAATCAATGGCGAAAACTCCGTGGAAAATAAGTGTTCTGCCATTTCTCATTTTTTTTGTAATGATATGTATTTGCTTCGTGGCGGTAGGTCAACCTCCGAGAGGTCCCTTTATCGTTTCTCCCCAGGTAAATGCTGACAAAACCGTTACGTTTCGTTACCTCGCTCCACTCGCCAAAGAGGTAAAGCTGAGTGCACAGTTTCAAAAATCTCCCGTGGATATGACGAGGGATTCTATCGGTGTATGGAGCATAACCATAGGTCCGGTAAAACCTGATATCTATCCGTATTCTTTTCACGTGGATGGCGTAACGGTAATGGATCCTGCCAATGTTTCTTTTTTTCCAAATGAACGCTTTAAAGCAAGCCTCGTTGATGTTCCAGGTGACACACCATTAATTCACGCGATGAGAGATGTGCCTCATGGTACCATCACGTATTCGTACTATCCTTCAGTTGAAAATACAACAGGTTCTTTGGTGGTCTACACACCTCCGGGTTACGATAAGAATCCCAACAAAAAATATCCTGTATTCTACCTCATCAGTGGTACTACCGATACAGAGGAAACATGGTTTAAAGTTGGTCGCACTAATTTTATTCTGGATAACCTGATTGCCGAAGGAAAAGCGAAGCCCATGATCATTGTAATGCCCTATGGCAATATAAAGGCGAGAGTAGCCGAGCAAACCGGGCAACCCAAGCCTGCAGACCCGATGTCGAGAGAAGGTGCTGATGCTACTGCCAGGGCCAAAGCTTTTGAAGACGATCTGGTGAAGAACATCATTCCATACATTGAGAAAAATTATCGGGCTGTGCCCAGCAAAGAGAGCCGTGCTATTGGTGGTTTCTCCCGGGGAGGAGGTCAAACGTTGAGAACCGCTTTCAATAACATGGATAAGTTCGCCTGGATCTGTTGTTACAGTGCATATCTGTCACCACAGGAAATGGAACGAAACTTCAAGTCTATCTACGAAAATCCCGAAAACACCAACAAACAACTTAAGCTGTTCTGGGTGAGTGTAGGCTCCGATGACTTTTTGTATAAGGGAACTGTGGAATTCATGGACTTTCTGAAATCAAAGCATGTGAACTACAAAAGTCTCATTACGGATGGAGGTCACACATGGATGAACACGAAAGTGTATCTCGCCGCAACGGCGCAATTGCTCTTTCAGTAAAATATTGAAAAACAATCCAACGATACTATCCCGCCGTGACCTGAGACATTTTGTTTCAGGTTGTGCTTTCGTCTTTTGCGGCTTAATCGGTTCACTTTCGGCCGAGGTTCAGGCGCAAAAGAACAAGCTAATTCCGGTTCTGATTGTTGATGGATTTAGCAATCATGACTGGAAGCAAACTACTGCTGTAACGAAGTGGATACTGGAAGGTAGCGGTCTCTTTAAAGTAGAGGTGTCCACCATTCCTGCCGATAGCGTGGAGCGCTTACACTGGTTGCCTGCTTTCAAAAATTATTTAGTAGTGATTCAAAATACGAATAATATTTGGGAGCCCCGGCTTCGCTGGCCGGCTCCTGCAGAACGAGCGCTGGAAGTGTACGTAAAAAAAGGGGGTGGCTTGTATATTCTTCATTCTGCAAATAATGCATTTCCGCATTGGAAGGAGTATGACAAGATGATCGGTTTGGGGTGGCGACCTGATTCAGTTGGTTATGCGCTTGAAATCGACGCAAAAAAAAATATTGTTCGAATCCCACCTGGTAGCGGTATCGGCACTGGTCACGGCGATCGGTTTGATGCTTTGATTCAAATTCTCAACCGTCATCCTATAAACAATGGTTACCCTGATCAGTGGCAAACCGCCAATACGGAGGTCTATTATTTTCCACGCGGACCAGCCGAGAACTTAACGGTATTGTCTTATGCCTATGATAGTACCCGTACACACAAAATGTGGCCGGTTGAATGGGTGGTAAGCTATGGAGAGGGTCGCGTATACAACTCAAGCATGGGACACCTTTGGAAAGGTGAAACTTATCCGCCGGCCTATCGGTGCGTTGGGTATCAAACGACAGTTATAAGAGCTGCCGAATGGTTGGCAACCGGGAATGTGACTTATCCTGTGCCCCAAAATTTCCCAACAAAAACTTCTTTGAGCCTTAACAACGAAGACGAATTTATAAAACACCCTTAAACATTAACTGAGGATAAAAATATCATTTGTAATGAGACGAATACCTTCTATACTCATCATCCTGCTGATCACAGGTATCACTACATCGGCGCAAAGGCCACCGGCTATCAGTTCGCCCGATGTTCATGCTGACAAGAGCATCACGTTCAGGTATTTTTCACGCAATGCGCAAAGGGTCTGGTTGACAGGTGAATTTCTGTCGGGGCCAGTAGCATTGAAAAAGGATACTTCGGGTATTTGGAGCGTTACGGTTCCGCCCGTCAAGCCGGATATTTATCCGTACAGTCTTTGGGTCGATAGTGTACAAACCGCGGATCCCAGCAATACTTACATTTTTGCAAACGAGCGGTTCAAACGAAGCCTTGTAGATGTGCCCGGTGATCAACCGCTGATCCATTCACTTCAAAATGTGCCTCATGGAAAAATCAGTTATTGTTATTACAAATCATCAACACTAGGTACTACACGCACCTTACTTGTATATACTCCTCCGGGGTTTAATGCAAATGGAAAGACTAGGTATCCGGTACTTTATCTCATTCACGGCGGATCTGATACTGAGGAAACATGGACGAAGGTCGGGCGCGCTAATCTGATTGCCGATAACCTGATAGCACAGGGAAAAGCCAAACCCATGATGATCGTCATGCCTTACGGAAATGTAAGACCTAAACCAATGTCCGATTTCACAAAAGATATGGTCAACGATATCGTTCCTTTTATCGAAGCCAATTACCCCGTTGTGAACAATAGCGGAGGTCGTGCAATAGCTGGCTTTTCGGTAGGCGGCGGACAGACGCTCAATATCGGTCTTACCAATACAGATAAGTTTGCCTATGTATGTTCCTATGCACCTTATACGGCAACAGAGGAATTCAAAAAGAACTTCACCGACTGGTCACCTGATGCAACCGCCATGAACAAGCAATTGAAACTGTTTACCATCAGTGTAGGCACGGAAGATTTTCTATACGAGAGTGTGAAGCAAAACATTGCTATGTTCAAGGAGAAGAACCTGAAGGTAGATACCCTCATCGTTCCCGGCGGACATACCTGGATGAATTGCAAACTTTATCTGGCGAATACATTGCAGCAACTTTTCAGATAGATCGTTGCCCCATAAGACAAAAGAACGTCGCAAGTTTTATAAACGATAACAGGAATAAATTATAAGAAAATGATTAGAAAAATGATCCGGATGACGGCACTTATAGTTGTCGCGATGGCAATGGGTAATGCTTTGAATGCTCAGAACATCGTCAAACAGGCTCCCCGTGGCTTTGACTCTTTAAGGGTTAATATCCCCCACGGGAAAATTGATACCATCAGTTACAATTCGAAAACAGTGGGCACCACCCGAAAGGCGCTGATCTATACTCCACCGGGTTTTTCAAAGAAGAAAAAATATCCTGTTCTGTATCTTTTACATGGCATTGGTGGCGATAAGAAAGAATGGCTCAACGGCGGAATGCCCCAGGTTATTTTAGACAACCTCTATGCCGACCATAAACTTGAACCTATGATTGTTGTCATGCCCAATGGAAGGGCGATGAAGGATGACCGCGCAGTGGGAAATATTTTTGATCCAGAAAAAGTACAGGCATTTGCCACCTTTGAGAAAGACTTACTGAACGATTTGATTCCCAACATTGAGAAGAATTATCCTGTTGTGGCTGATCGTGAACATCGTGCCATAGCCGGATTGTCAATGGGCGGAGGTCAATCACTGAATTTTGGGCTCGGCAATCTTGACAAATTTGCCTGGGTAGGTGGATTCTCTTCCGCGCCGAATACCAAAGTGCCTGAAGAATTAGTACCAGATCCTGAAGACGCGAAAAAGAAATTAAAACTGCTCTGGATTTCATGTGGTGATAAGGATGGACTGATTACCTTCAGTAAACGCACGCATGAATATTTATTCAGACACGATGTTCCTCATATCTACTACATTGAACCTGGTGTCCATGATTTCAAAGTATGGAAGAATGGGTTGTACATGTTCTCCCAATTGATATTCAAACCAGTAGACCCATCGACATTTACTAGTTATCATACAGGCATTGGCAGCCCTGCATCAACGAACGTTCCGTATGCACAATATCCTCAGATTCTGCCCGACAATCGAGTCGTGTTTAAAGTGAAAGCACCTGATGCACAAAAGGTGCAGGTTGATCTCGGGAAAAAGTATGACATGGTAAAAGACACGAGCGGATTCTGGAACGTTACAACCGATCCTGTTGTGATCGGCTTTCACTACTATTCTTTGCTTATTGATGGTGTTGCCCTTTGTGATCCATCCAGTCAGACATTTTATGGTATGGGCCGAATGGCAAGTGGCATAGATATCCCGGAACCTGGTGTTGACTTCTACTTCCCGAGGAATGTTCCTCACGGTCAGATCCGGAATGTTAATTATTATTCGGAAACAACAAAAACGTGGAGACGTGCTTTCGTTTACACGCCGCCAGGTTATGATGAGGATGGTAATAAAAGGTATCCCGTTCTCTATTTACAGCATGGCGGAGGCGAAGATGAAACAGGTTGGCCGATTCAGGGCAAAGCGGATTTTATTCTAGACAATCTTATCGCTGAAGGAAAAGCGACGCCAATGTTGGTTGTCATGGATAGGGGATATGCAGTCGATCCAACGAGACGGCCGGTGGAAGTAAAACCCGGGGACCTGCGCGCGATGATGGCAAACAATGCATTTCCTGATGTGCTGGTAAAAGACATTATTCCCATGATTGATAAAACGTTTCGCACAATATCTGATCGTGATCATCGCGCGATGGCCGGATTGTCTATGGGAGGATTCCAAACATTCCAGACTACCATGAAAAACACTGACAAATTTGCTTATGTCGGCGGGTTCAGTGGCGCTGCTTTCCTCGCTCCTGACAGTGATATTAAAGAGGCTTTTAATGGTGTTTGGTCCGATGCACAATCATTCAATAACAAAATGAAGCTAATGTATTTGAGTATTGGTACTGCTGAGCCGGAGAGAATGTATAACAGTGTAAACGGCTTTCATCTTGCACTTGAAAAAGCAGAGATCAAACACATCTACTATGAATCACCAGGTACTTCACACGAGTGGCAAACCTGGAGAAGATCGCTTAATCAGTTTGCTGCGCTGATCTTTAAGGATTAATAAGGTAGCAATGAAAGTATTTTTAAATGATTAAGTGGGTGTTTGAAGCGGGCTTGTCTGAATGTATGATGTGCCAGGACTGTCGTTGCTTCAGTTAAATGGTAAACACATTTGCTTTAAAAATAAAATTCAACATGTCTCAAAATAGTGGATCATGAAATCTTTGCTAATAACAAAAGCATTGACATTAGCTTTAGGCTTGCTTTTATCAGCAAATGTATTTGGTCAACAACCTTATCAAAATCCGGCGCTAAGCTCGGAGGAAAGAGCAAAGGACTTGATCTCGCGACTGACACTGGAGGAAAAAGCTGCATTGATGTGCGATGTATCGGAGGCTATTCCCCGGTTAGGAATAAAAAAATTCAACTGGTGGAGTGAAGCGCTTCATGGACTTGCCAACAACAGCAACGTAACAGTTTTTCCCGAGCCCATCGGGATGGCCGCGTCGTTTGATGATGAACTGGTTTACAAGATTTTCAACGCAGCTTCGGATGAAATCAGGGCTAAGTATAATGAAGCGATGAGTAAGGGCCAGGAAAATCGCCGCTTCCTGAGTCTTTCCGTCTGGACGCCCAACGTTAATATTTTCCGCGATCCTCGCTGGGGACGCGGACAGGAAACGTATGGCGAAGATCCCTACCTGACTTCGCGAATGGGAATTGCTGTAGTAAAAGGACTGCAAGGTCCTCCGGATGCCAGGTACAGAAAACTCCTTGCCTGTGCCAAACACTATGCCGTGCACTCAGGACCTGAGTGGAGCCGCCACGAACTCAATCTCAACGGAGTTGATCCTCGCGATTTATGGGAAACTTATCTTCCGGCATTTAAGTCGCTGGTTCAGGAAGCGGATGTACGCCAGGTGATGTGTGCCTACCAACGATTGGATGATGAACCTTGTTGTGGCAATACTCGTCTCTTGCAGACGATTCTTCGCGATCAGTGGGGTTTCAAACACCTGGTTGTTTCTGATTGCGGGGCGATCGGTGATTTTTACACCAGTCACAAAGTTTCATCCGATGCCATTCACGCGTCTGCCAAAGGTGTTTTGGCGGGAACCGATGTTGAGTGTCAGTGGAATAATCACAATTATAAGAAGCTGCCCATCGCTGTTGAAAGGGGATTGATCACCGAGGATGAAATTAACGAACGTCTCATGCGGGTTCTTATTGGTCGCTTTGATCTGGGGGAAATGGATGATGATGCGTTGGTGCCATGGACAAAAATCCCGATGTCCATTGTGAACAATGAAGAGCATAGAAAGCTTGCACTGGATATGGCGCTTGAATCGATGACACTTCTTCAGAACAAAGATGGTATCCTGCCATTAAAAAAATCAGGCAAGAAAATAGCCGTTATCGGACCCAATGCTAATGATAAACCCATGTTATGGGGAAATTATAACGGGACACCCGTAAGAACGATTACAATCCTGGATGGTATTACTACTAAGCGCTCTGTGAATGATATACTCTACGACAAGGGATGCGACCTGGTAGAGAATAAGGTAACAGAAAGCTATTTCTCAAAGTGTTCAATAGATGGTAAAGCTGGATTCAAATCCACCTATTGGAACACCATTGATCGTACAGGCGACATAGTTGCGACTCAACAGATTACTAGCCCAATTAAGCTAACGACAGCCGGGCAACATGAATTTGCACCTGGTGTTAAACTCGAAGGCTTTTCCGCTAAATACGAAACTGAGTTCACTCCCGCCCAGGACGAGGAGATTGTATTTAAATGTGGAGCTACCGGACGCTTTGACTTGCTTGTCAACGGTGAATCAATTTTACGATATGATAATTGGAGAACACTACCCTCCAGGACTCCATATAAAGTCGAGCGTGGCAAAAGATATAAAATTGAAATCCATTATGCACAGCTTAACAACTGGCAGGCAAACCTCGAATTTAATTTTGGCAAGGAAGTAAATGTAGATTACACGGAACTCCTGAATAAACTGAAAGGCATCGAGGTGGTTGTATTCGTAGGTGGCCTGTCCACGCTCCTTGAAGGGGAAGAGATGCCTGTATCCTTTCCGGGATTCAAAGGTGGCGATCGCACGGATATTGAATTGCCATTGGTACAACGCAATTGCCTTAAGGCACTGAAAGCTGCTGGTAAGAAAGTCATTTTCATCAACTGCTCGGGCTCAGCCATTGGATTGGTTCCCGAGACCGAAAGCTGTGATGCTATTCTGCAAGCATGGTATGGTGGAGAATCAGGAGGGCAAGCGGTGGCTGATGTCCTGTTTGGCGACTACAATCCCGCGGGCAAACTTCCCATCACTTTCTATAAAGATACCACGCAGCTGGCGGGGTTTGAAGACTATTCGATGAAAGGTCGTACATACCGATTCATGTCTGATCCGTTGTTCCCTTTTGGCTTTGGATTGAGCTATACCAGGTTCACGATTGGCAGCGCGATGCTAAGTAGGTCTACATTAATCAAAGGGGAATCAACAATACTGACGGTACCTGTTTCGAATATCGGTAAACGCGAAGGAACAGAGATCGTGCAGGTTTATGTGCGCAAGGTTAACGATACAGATGGCCCACTTAAAACGTTAAGAGGATTTCGGCGCGTGAGTTTACCAGCAGGAAAGAGCACAAAGACCTCTATTGAGTTGTCATCTTCGGCATTTGAATTCTTCAATCGGGCTAAGGGCAAGATGGAGGTAGCTTCGGGAGAATATGAGGTATGGTATGGAACTAGCTCTATGGAGAAAGATTTGAAGATGGCTAAGGTCACGATAAACTAGTTTAGTCAGGTAATTGAAAATAAGCATGATCAGAACACTTAGAAACGCATGGGCTGTGTCAGTCGCCATAGTTGTATCAACCACTGGCTTCACACAGAATACAGATTTAGTTAATCTGCAACAAGCAACGATTTGCAATCCGATGAACCTGAGTTACCGGTTTTGTTTGGATGCACCTTCAAGAAGAGAGGCAGCCGATCCAACCATGGTCGTGTTCAAAGATGAATATTACTTGTTCGCTTCGAAATCGGGAGGATACTTTCACTCGAAGGATTTAATTCATTGGGATTTGATTGTCACGCAAGATCTTCCGTTGGAGGATTATGCACCCACAGCTTTGGTGATGAATGATACACTTTACTTTATGGCCTCTCATGGTGCTCCGTTAACTATCTACAAAACGGTTGATCCGAAATCCGGGAAATGGCAAATCGCGAATTCGACATTTCCAATTGGAATGATAGACCCCGACTTATACGTTGATGATGATGGCCGTTTATTTTTTTATTATGGATGTTCCAATGTTAATCCCATTTATGGTGTTGAGTTAGATACCAAAACCCTAAACCCAATTGGAAATCCGACAGCTCTTTTAAACAGCAAGAGAGATGTCTACGGATGGGAGCGAAAAGGTGATTACAATAATCAGGGAGAAAATCCATGGATAGAAGGTGCATGGATGACTAAACACAATGGAAAATATTATCTGCAATATGCAGGGCCCGGTACGGAGTTCAAGAGTTATAGCGATGGCGTGTATGTTTCTGATAAACCTCTTGGTCCTTTCACATTAGCCACACACAATCCTGCTTCTTATAAACCGGAGGGATTCGCTGCAGGCGCAGGACATAGCAGCACTTTCCAGGATATTTACGGGAACTACTGGCATATTTCAACGATGACTATCTCACAGAAACACATGTTCGAGCGCAGACTTGGATTGTTCCCTGTTTTCTTTGATCACGGTGGAGAAATGCATGTGTATACCGGGTTTGGTGATTTCCCTTTCAAAATTCCAACCAAAAAATTAGCGAGTCCCGAGGAGCTTTTTCCTGGATGGATGATTCTCTCTTATCATAAGCCTGTGGAAGTTTCTTCCGAACGTGCCGGGCACCCAAAGGCTTACGCGGCGGATGAGGAGATCCGAACCTATTGGAGTGCCGAAACGGGTGGTCGGGGCGAATGGATAAGCATTGATTTGCAGAAAGCGTGCACGGTAAACGCCGTTCAGATAAATTATGCTGAGCATGATACAAAGTTGATGGGACGCAGCCCTGATATCTACTACCAATATTTGCTGGAGTATTCAACAGACAATAAAACGTGGAAGATATTGGCCGATAAAACACAAAGTAAGGCAGACGTGCCGCATGATTACATCGAACTAAGGACCCCAGTTAAGGCCCGCTATGTACGGTTAACCAATTACCGGGTGCCTGACGGAACTTTTGCATTGGCCGGTTTAAGAGTATTTGGCAAAGCAGGTGGGCAATCACCAACCGTTGTGGAGAATTTAAACGTAGGACGACAAGAGAATGATCGTTGTGTGGGAAAACTACACTGGACAAAATCAACTGGTGCCACTGGCTACAATGTTAGATACGGTACAGCAAAGGATAAGTTATACCACACGTATCAGGTGCTGGGAACGGATTCTGTCACCATTAATAG
>DASUGQ010000379.1:0-3411 GCA_036273935.1 Cyclobacteriaceae bacterium
GTCAGGTATTAAAGATGAGCCTGATGAGTTTGTTGTTGAATAATTCACCAATAATTTTATCAGCCGTTAACGACTGCTGAAAAGGATGTTGCAGAAATACTTTTTTGTTCAAGTCCTCGATTGCATTGGAAATGTCAGAAGCTTTCTCTTGCGACAGTTCAAAGATTTTATTCGAATAGCGTGTATTAAATTTTAAATTATTTGGATCTACATACCCTGCTTTAATATAGCCTTTCGTTTTTTTGGCGCATCGGCAGGGATTTGATTCGTTTACCAGGCCACAACGTTTATTCATCCAGTTGTAAAGATCGTCACGGGCGCGCATGAGGCGGATTCTGAAATTTCCAGGGGAGATGCCGAGAATTTCCGAGCCCAACTGGTGGTCAATGGAAAACATCTCACCCAGAATGTAGACCATTCTTTGCTCCCGGTCCAGGCAAAGCAACATGCCTGCCGTGCAACTTATCCTGAGTTCCTCAATGGAATCGGATAATTCAATTTTTTCCTGATCGTTTAATTCATGGACCGGAATTTCATCAATCGAATTAAAATAGGATTCAAAATCAGTTGTACTCAGTTCCGCCTGACTTTTCTTTGTATTTAAAAAGTGATTGACAGCGATGCGATAAAGCCAGGTCCTGAACCTGCTTTTGCCTTGAAATTTGGACAGCGACGTTACCGCCCTGATAAATACTTCCTGCGTCAGATCCTCCGCATCCTGCACACTCTTAGTCATTTTAAGGGCGAGGTTGTAAACAAAACCCTGATGCCTGATGATGAGACTTTCCAACGCTTTCTTGTTCCCTGCCGATGCAAGTGCTATTAGATCTGCATCCGCCTGATCGTTGTAGTTGATATGAAAAGGATTTTCCATAGCCTGACGGGTTAGGGTAAAGGAGAAAAACCCTGCAAGGGAGCAGGGCTAAAGTTAATTTTAAATTTGATTCAATCCGCCGTCAACGCTCAACTCACTTCCCACCACGTACGAGGAATCGTCGGAGGCCAGAAACAATACTGCTTTTGCAATATCTTCTGCAATGCCCCAGCGTTTCACCGGTATTTGATTCGTGAGGGCTTCACCGGCTGCTTTTAATACATCTTCTGGCAAACCTATTTTTCCCCACATCGGCGTGCCAATGGCACCGGGACTTACAGCATTGACCCGTATTCCTCTTTCCGCCAACTCAGATGAAGCTACGCGTACCAGTGACCGCAATGCTGCCTTGCTGGCGCTGATCAGGCTGCTGTTACCAAAGCCGATGCTGTTGAGCCAGGATGTAGCGACAATTACAGATGCGTTTTCGTTGAAATGTTGAATCGATCGTTGCAAGGTAAAGTAGCCGCCTTTCATGTTCACATTCATCATTTCATCAAAGAATGCTTCTGTCGTTCCTGCTATCGGCGCAAGTTGAACCAATGCCGCATTAATAAAGAGTACATCCACGCCGCCAAAGGTTGATTTGGTTTCTGCGAACAGCCTGTCGATGTCTCTTAAATTCTTAACGTCACCTTGCACGGCAAGAGCATTGCTTCCAAGTTCTTTAAGGGCGTCATCCAATCCTTTTTTGCCCCGCGCAAAAATTACGACCCTGGCCCCGTTAGCAATAAACAGTTTGGCTGTTGCCAGCCCGATGCCGCTGCTACCTCCTGTAATGACAGCGACCTTTCCTTTTAATTTGCTCATTTGTTTTGGCTTTTGTTTGTTAATTGGACAAGCATAAAGGTAAGGTGTTACAACTATAAGCAATGATTGATACAAAAGGACGGACCGACGGTGAGGTGAACAAGGATTAGGTGCTCTCGTGATATTTGCCTTTAATCAAGGTAGTCCGATGGATAATTAAGATTTTTGAGTATGGTTAAGTATTGTTGTTTGACTTTTTCTGCTGTCCCGTCTTGTTTATACTTTTTCATTAATTCGTTTGTGTCGAAGAAGAGCCAAACTGATAAACTGTTGTCAGTCATAGTAAATGGTACTACCGTTTCAATATTGTGAAGTTTAATATCGACACTTTTAGCCCAATCTGTTATTTGCGATTTAGCTTTGACAACAAAATCGAATTGAATAGGTCTTTCCATTTTTATGAGAAGGATAAAATGATTTTTTCAGGATCGCTTGCATTTAACTTTCATGTTCGTTCTTTCAATTTTTCACCGCAGAGACGCAAAGACGCAGAGGAGCGCTAAGGAATTTTCTTTGCGGCCCTTTGCGCCTTTGCGTCTCCGCGGTGGAAAGTCGGAGGAATGACATTTCATTCCGACGAGTTTTCCATTGGAGTGATAGCCACACATTACGCTGAACTTCATCCTGTCCCTATCTCCTTCTCGTATACTTATCATAATCTCCCTCCATCACCTCCTTTACTTTTTTCAAATACTCAAACCCGCATTGGCGGTCGGGGAGGAGGTAGCCTCCTTCGATCCATTCGTTCCAGGAAAAGATCGTGATCAGTTTGGTTTGTTCCGGATGTTTGTCGCAGTAGTTTTTTGCTTCCTGCAGGTAGGCGGCAAAACTTTCCGGGGACTTGTTGTAAAGCACAATGTCTTTTTCTCCTTTAGCCGGGAAGCGTGGTGTATCGTCCCAGCCAATGGAAGCGTTGGGGAAGAAAGGTATTGACAGCGCTGAATCCCACTGGTCGCGGATGTCGATGGCTTTCGTTGCCCACTTCATATAGTCCTGCTCCTGCATCCATCCCCAGTTGTATTGCGCGAGACTGTTGATCTGCAGGGTCTCCAGTGTTTTCAGGCGATCGGCATTGGGCAGGCCATACGTTATGAGCTGAAGGTGAAGGCCAGGGAAGCCGGCGGACGTTGTTCTTTCCCTGAAATAATCGAGTGCTGCTTTGGTTTGTTCCAAGCCACCCAATCCTTCCATGAGGTTGCCAAGGCTGAAGATGGAGAAGACGGGCTCGTTGTTGATCTTAAAATAGTTGGGCTGATTGAAGTAGTTGTTGATCACGCGGTCGACAATGATCTTAAAGTTTTCCAGGTCAACGGCGCCATCCCAGAGCAGGGTGTCGACGTCTTTGAACTTGTGGACGTTCCAGTAATTTTGTTTCACGTCGTGATTGGCCCACATCAGATAGAAATTCATTTTGTCTTTGTTGCGCGCCTTGAGGAATCCGTTGTTCAATGAGCTCTCCAGGAACGGTCCTCCATCGAACCAGTACCAGTCGAAGATGAACGTGTTCACGCCATGGTCACTGGCGGCATCGATCCACTTCTCCATCACCTTTGGGTCGTCATCCATTTCATAACCCCATAGCGGCACCTTTGGCTGATAGTGGCCTTCAAACCTGGGCGTTCCTTTTTTTATGATTTCCCACTCACCGGTACGTTCCGGCCAGAGCATATCGCCAAAGCGTTCATCGTGGTGGCATGAGGGCCAGATGTAGGCGGCGACGGTGTATT
>DASUGQ010000380.1:0-3326 GCA_036273935.1 Cyclobacteriaceae bacterium
TAGTTCACGTAATGCCGAACACCATTGTGATACATTACATTTTCGCCGTGTCGTTTTCCTTCTGTATCAAAATATCGCGTCTCGATAAGTTTACCCTTTAAGTCATAATAGGACCATTCCCCCGTGGGACTATCACCTACATAATTTCCAGATCGTTCCGGTTCTCCATTCGTATGAAAGTACTTCCAAAGACCCGTCGCTTTACCGTCTTTATAATTCCCCGTCAAGAGTAACGTTCCATCAATGTGATATTCTTTGAAGTCTCCATCAAGCAAATCATTCTTATAGAAAAATTGTTTCATCAGTTTTCCGTCCTCAAAGAACACTTTATAAGCTCCTTCAAGCTTATCGTCCTTGTAATTGTATTCAACCTCGGTCTGACCACTTAGATAGAATGTTTTTCCTTCTCCCGATTTCTTCCCCATTACGTAACCCAGCTTTTCCTTAAGCTGACCACAACTGTAAAATACTTCAGCTTCACCGTTAACTTGATCATTCTTCAAAAAGTAATGACTGCGCGGCTCACCACGAAGGGTAAAGGTGGTCATCTCGCCGGTCGTATAGTTTTCAATACTTTTTGGTTTTCCATCTGTGTAGAAGTACGACCATGTGTTAATCTTATTTCCCGCTTTGTCAAAGCTTCCTTCCGCGATTCGCACGCCATTGGTTGAGAAGTAAATCCACTTATCGATCGTTTGACCCTTTATATTTTTATGTCCTATTGATGCTACCCTGTTCTCTTTGTCATACCAAAATGGTACGGGGTTTCTAAATCCCAGATCTGAGGCCAGGTCTCGTTGTTTTCGGTGTTCCTGCAATTGGTCATTTACCAGTTCATAAAACTGGTTAAGCTTCTTCTCATTTTTCTTTTTCCATTTATTAACGTCGTCATTTTTCGTTGAGGTCAGCAGATGATAAAGAAATGGCTCAAGCATGTCATTTTGCTGAATGCCCTTGTAGACGGGTAAATAAAATTTAATCCACGGATCGTCCGGGTTTTCCTCCGCAAGTGAAAGTTGCTCCAACAAAAATTGGTATTGACGAACCAACATGGCATTTATCGGCACGCGTGGTTTGAAGTTTTTGTCGCTAACCACTTTTGCCCGAATCATTTGGTCAAGCTTATCAAAAGAATTTTGCCCCTTAAAAGGAAATGTACTTTCGTCTTTCAGTTCATTGTTAAGAAATCGCTCCAGGAAAACCAGTCGATCGTTGTCATTGTTACTGATGGAGAGATACATCCCCATCGCCATCATACCCCTCACTTTCTTCCCCTGAAAGGCGGACAGACGGCCAAGATTCAGATGACTGCCAGGATGATAAGGATTAATCATCAGCGTTTTGAAAAAACATTCTTCTGCTTTGGCATATTCCTGATGATTGTAGTAAGCAACGCCAAGGTTGTAGTGCAGGGAATAATCATAAGGGAACTCCTTCAGCGCCGTTTCGAAAGCCTCCACTGACTTCGCCAGGTCTCCTTCCCCATCCCACGCACTTCCCAACGTCCGGAAAAGATGAGCCCGGTATTCAGATGCGTACTGCAGACCTTCCTTGCTCGTCGCGATTGCTTCTTTGTAGTTCTTATTTGCGTCATAGGTCATCGCAAGTTCGGACAGCATATAGACATAGTTGGTATCGCGCTTAGGAACAGATTTAAACAACGCGATCGCATCTTCAAACTTTCCGCTGTCATATAGAACGACAGCCTGTTGAATTACCTCACCAGAATTGATCAGTTTGATATTCTGCGCGAAAGTACCTGTTAGTGAAAGAATGGATGCAAAAAGTAAGGCGAAAGGGACCTTTGCAGGATGCATATTAAAAAGTTTAAAAAGACCAAAATACGGCAATTTTTTCAGCGGCCTTCCGGCATGTAAGGAAAACTAAAAATCAACAAGCATTACAAATAAACAACGGGGCCTATCAGCGTCCGCAAGGGAAAAAATACCTGCTTCGCAAAGATCCGTCGCCGACCGTTCTATGAATATTATGTAAGAGAAAGTAACATGGAAGAACGAATTACACCCGTTCTTCCACCTTGTTCATCACTTTCGTCTGTATCTGTATTGACTCGTTGTGAATAAGCTTCAGCATTTCAGTCGTAAATTCAGGATTAAGCCCCATCGCTCTGCCCAATGTAATCCGCGTTTGAATGATCTCCTCCCAGCGCGTGACCTGAAGGATGGTGACATTGTTCTCTTTTTTAAATTGACCGATCTTTTCTGAAATTTTCATCCGCGAAGCGAGCTTCTGCATGATCTCATCGTCAAGATGATCGATTTGTTCACGAAGAATAGTCAGTGTGTCTTTGAAAGATTTATTATCAGACGATACGGTGCGCACAACAAGATTATCAATGATCGATCCCAGGGCAGCCGGTGTTACCTGTTGTTTTGCGTCACTCCATGCAGCGTCGGGATGAATATGGCTTTCAATCATCAATCCCGCCATGTCGAGGTCAAGCGCTTTTTGCGCAATAAGGGGAATGAGCTCACGCGTACCGGAGATGTGACTTGGATCGCAAATGATATCAAGTTCCGGGATCCTGGTTTTCAAATCGATGGCCATGTTCCACATCGGCGCATTGCGGAATGGACCTTTGTCCGAAGAGGAGAAACCCCTGTGAATCGCCGCAAGTTTTTTAATGCCCGCTTTATTTAATCTTTCCAATGCCCCCAACCACAATTCAAGATCGGGGTTGACAGGGTTCTTTACCATCACCGGAATGTCAACACCTTTTAGGGCATCGGCAATTTCCTGAACAGAAAAGGGATTGACAGTTGTGCGCGCACCAACCCAAAGGATATCCACACCGTATTTCAGACAAAGTTCAACGTGCGCAGCAGTGGCGACTTCGGTTGTCACCGGAAGTCCCGTTTCCTTCTTCGCTTGTATCAGCCACTTGAGCCCTTCCTCTCCAGCACCTTCAAATTGTCCCGGTCGTGTACGTGGTTTCCATATCCCGGCACGCAATGCATGCACCTTTCCGGTTGCAGCCAGTTGTTTGGCAGTTGTCACCATTTGATTTTCCGTTTCGGCGCTGCAGGGACCGCTGATGATCAACGGTCGCTCTATGCCCGGCATCCAGGTCTTAATCGATTCGAGTTCCAGTTCCTTTTTCATTGTATTCGTATTTAATATCTGTTGTTCTGAATGTTGTTCTTTATGTTTCTTATCCCTGTTTCACAGGTGCCGCCTGATTTAATTCAATGCCACTCAACACCCTTCTGATCTCATTTGCCTGCACCATAATTTCATACAATTTCTCAGTTTCATGATTGACAAGATGACTGTGAAATCTTTGCAGGTGTGCGATGTATTCTTCC
>DASUGQ010000381.1:0-2728 GCA_036273935.1 Cyclobacteriaceae bacterium
AAGTATCTGTACACGACGTTCAGGCTACCATCTTAAACCAGTTGGGGATGAATCACGAAAAACTCATTTATCATTTTCAGGGAAGGCCATTCCGTCTCACCGATGTATCGGGTAAAGTCATAAATGAAATCGTCACATAGTACATCAAATATCAACCTGGAATATGCCGATTACAAGGAGAGAATTTATAAATGCAACAACCGCGGCTGGCCTGACGGCATTGGCTGATCCATTAAAAGCGTTGGCGACACCCTTTTCCAATATCAAACCGGCTACTGGATTTGAATTGATAATTCTCGGAACAAATTGGGGGTTTGGTGGTTCATTGGATGAGTTTTGTTCGAACCTGAAAAAAGACGGGTATGATGGCGCCGAGTTGTGGTGCCCGTCAACCGATGAGGACAGGAAGAATCTGATAACTACTTTTAGCAAATACAATTTAAGGTTCGGCCTTCTCGTTGGCAGCCAGGAGGCAAATTTTGACAAGCATTTTCATCAATTCGAAACCAGTCTTAACAGTGCTGCAACATTAAAACCGCTCTATATAAATTGTCACTCCGGACGTGACCATTTTTCTTTCGAACAAAACAAATCGTTCATTGACCTGACGACCCGGGTAAGCCGTAATTCTGGTGTCCCTGTCTATCATGAAACGCACCGTTCCCGTATTCTCTACTCCGCTCCGGTGGCCAGGCAATTCATGGATAAAATTCCCGAACTTCGGTTGACGCTCGACATTTCTCATTGGTGCAACGTGCACGAGTCGTTGCTAACTGATCAGATGGAAACGGTCTCCCTTGCACTTAGCCGTACGGGCCATATTCATGCACGTATTGGTCATCCGGAAGGGCCACAGGTAAATGACCCACGGGCACCGGAATGGAAAAACATTGTAGAAGCTCATTTCAATTGGTGGGATAAGATCGCGGAGCAAAAGAAGAAAGAAGGAAAGCAATTGACGATATTGACTGAGTTTGGGCCGGCAGACTACATGCCAACAATACCTTATACAAGGCAGCCTGTCGCCAACCAATGGGAAATTAATGTTCATATGTTAAAGACACTGCGGGCACGGTATAGCTGACATGGATAAACTTCTTCTTCTCGGCGGACGACTCCATCCGTTACTGGTGCATCTTCCAATCGGGATGCTCCTGCTCGCCTTCATGTTTGAATTATTTTCCCTGTCGCGTCGCTATAAGAAACTTGAAATAGCTGTTCAACCAGCGTTGTTGTGGGGAGCGCTCACCGCGATAGCATCTGTCACCAGCGGATATTTTCTTTCGCAGGAAGGAGGTTATGAAGACCGGCTTGTAGTCTTACACAAGAACTTCGGAATTGCAACTGCGCTATTCTCGGTCCTGCTTCTTTTTATACGATATCACTTCACGTCGGGATTTTCGAACAAAAAGAAACGAAAGCTGATGCGTATAATTCTTTTTCTTCCACTGATGATTTTGTTGATCACAACAGGACACTTAGGCGGATCACTTACACATGGCGAAGAGTTTCTCACAGAAGGTACCGCATTCAATTCCACTGATGAATTCATCAACCCTGCTATTAAATTGAATGCCATCAACAACGTCCGCGAGGCCGTCCTTTATGCTGACGTCATCCAGCCCATTTTTGAATCAAATTGTTATCCATGTCACAGTTCAAAGAAACAAAAAGGGCAATTGCGGCTGGATGGTATCGACCTGATTCTAAAGGGCGGCAAACATGGTGCGGTCCTTGAGCCGGGAAATGCCGATTCGAGCACGCTGTTCGCGAGATTGATGCTTCCCCTGGAAAACGAACATCATATGCCACCCAATGAAAAACCTCAGCTGCCTTCTGCGGCGCTCGATCTCATTCGCCTGTGGCTAAACGAAGGCGGAAACTTTGATCAACGTGTTGGTAGCTTCGCCGGGGCTGATAAGATCATTCAATCAATTCAATTTCTTACAGATGATCTGGAGAAGGACCAGTGGATTCCTTCGGCAAATGTGCCCCCTGCCAACGAAGACGCTATTGCTAAACTGAAAGCGGCGGGCGTTCTCGTTCTGCCCATCAGTGCTGACAAGAACTACCTTTCATTAAGTTTTGTGAATAACCCTGCCGTGACGAGAGAGGCCTTCGAACAATTGCCTGCCATTAAAGATCAGGTGGTTTCACTCCGCCTTAGCTTCGCTCCAATAACAGACAAGGACCTATCATCTCTTTCAAAACTTGGACAACTCCAATGGCTTTACCTTGATCATACAAAAATAACTGACAGCTCAGCAGCGAAGATCTCCAGTTTGTCAAAACTTCGATACCTTAATCTCGTGGGCACCAACATTTCCGACCGATCGCTGACCGCCCTGCTTACACTAAAGGATCTTAGAAAAATCTTCCTTTATGGCACACAGATTACATCAGATGGAATCGTCCAATTTGTCAGGCAAGCTCCCGAAGTGAGCGTTGATACCGGAAACTATCGTTTGCCAGTTCTCTCCAGTGACACACTGGTCTACAAACGAAAAGGTTGAAAGCATACCGAAAGATGTCATTGCATTGTTAGTAGCAATCGTTTGAGGTCAAACCTTACATCATGGCCTTCAACAAATTTTACCAGCCGCTTAAACATTTCATTATTTTCTTAATTTTGTCAAGCATTTTTTATGAGAGAAGTCAATTTACTCAAGGCCTCCATTAGTATTCTTCTTGTCCTCTTCTTGCATGTTCCGGCATCACACGGGAGGTT
>DASUGQ010000382.1:0-10423 GCA_036273935.1 Cyclobacteriaceae bacterium
TTGATCCAACTCTCTTCATCAGTCGCCGTTGTCCTTAATTCAAGCGAAATGGTACTGCCTTCACGATATGGTTCAACAGAGATTGACCATGCGAGTTTACCCCACCCTGGCAAATTGAAATCTTTGAACTCCTCCCTGGTAGGATGCGTAAACGGAATGTCGGCATGCCAGAACTGGCCAACGGAACCTACGACGACTTCATGTCCGGGTTCCTCATGTAAAATCATAAAACCGTTACCCCTCTCCGTCACCTGATCGACACCCAAATGTAGTTCCTTTTCAATGGTGTGCTTTCCCTTCAACCGATTGGGCAAATCTCGCAGCTCAAATAGAAGATGAATCCAGGGGATGTAACTGGCATCGTAATGACGAACAGTTTCCCATGCAACTTCAGGGTCAGCCTTAACAAAAATCCGATGCACTTCTGTGTGCCTGGGATTCGGCAAAAGTTTTTGTATTGCTCTCATATCATTAAGCGGGGTTCCGCTTCGTTTATAGTTTTAATTGATTTTTCCTCGATCGACCTGGAATAGCCTATCAGAAGCAATAAACTCAACAGGCCAAGGAGGATCATCACGCTGGAAACAACAACGCTGCCATCAAGCTCTTTCTTCATCATCATGAAACTCAGGAAAGCAATGCTCATGTCCATAAGGATTAAGAAAGTGAGGACTATAGGCGTCATTAAAAATCCAATGATATTTTTCTTTAACAGGAGAATTCCGGAAACGAAAATACCGGGAAGGATAATGGCGAGATCCAGAACGTGGACAGGATTAGTAAACAGACCAGCCTCAACAATTGTCTTTGGAACCTTCTTATTCAGGAAAGCAGGAATTATTTCTGTCAACCACAGCAGATAGAAAATTCCAGCAACTGATATGAAGTAAATGGCTATCGCCCTTGTCATTGCTTCAGTTTTCAGCCCATTGCCGACGGTTGGATTTTTGCTTTCTGAATAAATCAGATAGATAAACAAGTAGAAAGAAAGCCCAAGGATGAAGCAATAAAAAAGGAACAGGCTATTGAAGTGAACATTAAAACAAAAAATGACAAAGGTGTAAATGACGTATAGGAGCGTTCCTGATAATATCAGTGATGCCATTCTCTTATTGCGAAACGCAAGAAGGGAAGTAACGATCAATACCGGACAAACAACGAAAAGGTCGATAGCATCCTGCGCGACAGATTGTGTTTGCCAGTTCACTGTTTCGTGAGAATAGAAGTTGCTCACGAAAACCCCGACAGAACTTGTAGTGATCAAAAGCAATATTAACGGGACTGACAAGTACTTTACCAGGTCATTTGACTTATGATCGATGTTCATTTCTCTTGCCATTGCCTCTTCTGAGCATAAAAAAGCCCCCGGGGTACCGGAGGCTTTACCCCAAACTACTCACTACTCACTTAACCTCAATTGCCTTTCTCAACTTAGGCTGAGTAATGGTCTTCTTCGGAACACTCAACTTAAGTATTCCATCTTCATAATTTGCTTTCACATCCTCTTCCTTCACATTTTCCGGTAAGGTAAAGGAGCGGGTGAATGAAGTGTAGCTGAACTCCCTGCGAGTATAATTATTTTCCTTCTCTTCCGTTTTTTCCTCTTTTTCGGAAGCGATGGTCAACACCCTGTTATCAACAGTGATGTTGAAATCTTTTTTTGTAAGTCCCGGGGCAGCAACTTCAATTTCATAAGCACCTTCCGATTCTTTAACATTTACGGCCGGCATTGATTGATACTTCAGCAAATCCGAATCGAAGAATCGATCCGTGTCGAAAAAATCGGTTAACCACGAGCCGCTTACCAACGGCCATTCAGACCTTTTAATGAGTGCCATATATACCTCCTTGTTTTAAATTGTTTGATGCCCCTAATGTCTATGTCAATGTAGAATTATGGAATGAAGTGCATCAGCTAAAAAGTTGATTTTGATCAGAGATCTATTGTTTTCACCGTCAGTCTGATCTGCAAATGTCCTTGATAGACACATTTGCAATGAGTAGAAAATTCCTGACAAAAATCAGGTTGTCATCTAACGCCTATCAGGCTTCGAATTTCTTTGCCCATCTACTTTTATCCGCATAATTGTGATTAACTCTCCTACTCGCATGGAATTAGAAAAATTCAGTTACGACAATAAGATTGTCAAAGCCTTCATCATTGCAACTGTTATATTCGGATTAGTCGGTATGTTGGTGGGACTCACCGCAGCCATACAGTTGGTGTATCCAATTTTCAACTTCGATATCCAATACACAACCTTTGGCCGCATCCGGCCACTTCACACAAATGCCATTATTTTTGCGTTTGTGGGCAACGCCATGTTTGCCGGCGTGTACTACTCTCTTCAGCGGCTCCTGAAAACCCGCATGTTCAGCGACACCTTAAGCTGGTTTCATTTCTGGGGTTGGCAGTTAATCATTCTTGCCGCCGCCATTACCTTACCATTAGGCCTCACCACATCAAAGGAGTATGCAGAACTTGAGTGGCCCATTGACATTGCCATCACAATTGTATGGGTTGCCTTTGGATGGAACATGATCGGAACAATCATCAAACGGAGAGAACGTCACATGTATGTTGCCATCTGGTTTTACATTGCAACGTTCATCACGGTCGCCGTACTTCACCTTGTGAATTCCTTCGAAATGCCGGTGACTTTGTTCAAAAGCTACTCCTGGTATGCCGGTGTCCAGGATGCCCTTGTTCAATGGTGGTACGGTCACAATGCAGTGGCATTTTTCCTGACAACTCCATACCTCGGGTTGATGTATTACTTCTTACCTAAGGCCGCTAACCGACCCGTATATTCGTATCGATTATCCATCGTCCACTTTTGGTCGCTGATCTTTATTTACATCTGGGCAGGACCTCACCACTTATTATATACAGCACTTCCTGATTGGGCTCAATCCCTTGGTACGGTCTTCTCCATTATGCTGATCGCTCCATCGTGGGGTGGAATGTTAAATGGGTTGATGACACTTCGGGGCGCATGGGACAAAGTTCGTGAGGACCCCGTTTTGAAATTCATGGTGGTTGCAGTCACTGCATATGGTATGGCGACACTGGAAGGTCCACTCCTCTCGTTAAAAAATGTAAATGCAATCGCTCACTTCACTGACTGGATCATCGCACACGTACACGTTGGTGGTTTGGGTTGGAACGGATTTCTGACCTTCGCAATGTTGTATTGGGTAGTTCCCCGCATGTGGAACACATCGTTATATTCAACTAAGCTTGCCAACCTCCATTTCTGGCTGGGCACACTCGGAATAATTTTCTATGCTCTTCCCATGTATGTATCCGGCGTAGTACAAAGCCTGATGTGGAAAGAATTTAATGCCGAAGGTTTTCTCGTTTATAAAAACTTCCTTGAAACAACGGTTCAGATTCTTCCGCTGTATGGATTGCGTGCAATAGGAGGTGCGTTTTATCTGACCGGCGCTATTATGATGACCTACAACTTGATCAAGACCGCATATCGCGGATCTTTCACCGCTGATGAACCCGCAGAAGCTGCACCACTCATGAAGGAGTATGTTGCGAAAAGTGGCGGATGGCATCACCGGGTATTGGAGCATAAACCGGTATTATTCACAGTTCTTACACTCGTCGCTATACTTGTGGGAGGGATCATTGAGATGGTACCAACATTTCTTATCAAATCCAATGTTCCCACCATTAGCGCAGTCAAACCATACTCACCCCTTGAATTACATGGAAGGGATATATACATCCGTGAAGGTTGTGTCAGTTGTCATACCCAAATGGTTCGTCCTTTCCGTTCGGAAACGGAGCGTTACGGCGAATACTCAAAGGCCGGTGAATATGTTTATGACCACCCGTTCCTGTGGGGCTCAAAACGAACAGGTCCTGACCTTCAGCGATTAAGTGGTAAATATTCAAACAGCTGGCACTACAATCACATGCTGGCTCCTGATGCCGTATCAACCGGTTCTATTATGCCCTCTTATCCATGGCTGTTCGAACAATCCATTGATAAGAGTTTGACACGGAAAAAAATTGCTGCACTGAGGAAGATTGGTGTGCCGTATGAAAACGGTTACGAAGACAGCGCCGATGAAGAATTGGAAGTTCAGGCCAATGCAATTGCTGCCAATTTGAAAGCAGATGGCATTGAAGTTTCGCCTGACGCTGAAATTGTGGCTCTCATTTCCTATTTGCAACGATTAGGCAAAGACATTAAAGTGGAAAGTACAGCAGAAGCAAAATAAAAATTACGAATATGTACAAGAGCGTTCTTCAAAACATGGATAATATCGCCATCTGGCCCATTATCTCATTCGTCATATTTTTCATTTTCTTTCTTTGCTTGTTGTGGTGGGTTTTCACCGCTGACAAAGATTTGATCGAAAAAATGAAAAATCTGCCAATCGATAAACTACCGAAAGAAAAAAACTCCATCATCAAAAAATGAGTGCGGCCATGAAATATATCACCAGAATATTACTTTTATTAGGAGGCTTGACATTTTCACTTGCAGCGTCCGCACAAGAAACCACCGCTCCATCATTTTGGGATGATCCAGTAAATCACCCTTTAACACCACTATACGTTGTAACCACTTTCGTGCTGATCGCCATGATCACTGTTTTGGTGGTAGCCTTCTACCTGCTAAGAATTTTGAATTTGTTAATTGAACAGTCCGCAAAAGAGAGCGCGGCAAAGCTTGGCAAGACTTATGTGGAGAGAGAATCCTGGTGGAGTAAACTTGTTCAAAAGCTTAATGCCTCGGTTCCTGTAGCTCAAGAGAAAGATATTGACCTTGGCCATAACTACGATGGCATACGCGAGTTGGACAACCATTTGCCGCCATGGTGGAAGTGGTTGTTCTATGGCACCATCGGATGGGCTGTCGTTTACCTGGTGGTCTATCACCTGTCAAACTCACTCCCCCTTTCAATCGAAGAGTATCAGGATGAGGTAGCACAGGCAGAGATGAAGATTCAGAAACTAAAAGCTTCGCAACCGCAGGCTGAAATAGATGAAGCTACATTAACTTTCACAAATGATGCGGCTATTATTGAAAAGGGGAAGAAAGTATTTACAGATTATAATTGTGGATCATGCCATCGCAATGATGGTGGAGGAAACACCATCGGTCCCAACCTGACTGATGCCTACTGGCTTCACGGTGGCGACATAAAAAATATTTTTGCAACGATAAAAAATGGAGTAGTCGAAAAAGGAATGCCTGCCTGGGGAAAAGCAATGAGTCCTGACAACGTCAGGGACGCCGCCTTCTTCGTCATGAGCTTACAGGGAACAAATCCACCGGATGCAAAAGCTCCACAGGGAGAACTATTTAAAAGCCCTGATGCACCTCCACCGGCTGACACGACACACATTGAGGCTTTATTAAATGAATAATGAGAAGTTGAAAAGTGAAGATCTCTATCAGTTTGACGACGAATTCAGAAATTCGATCGCCACAGTAGATGAAAAAGGGAAACGGATCTGGATTTATCCAAAGAAGCCTTCCGGTAACTTTCATTTGTGGCGAATTGTTGTCACTGTCTTGCTGCTTGCATTGTTTTTTGCCGGGCCTTTTCTAAAAATCAATGGACAACCTCTTCTGCTTGTCAACATTTTTGAACGCAAGTTCGTTGTATTCGGTCAGGTCTTCTGGCCCCAGGATTTTATACTACTTGCCATTTTATTGATCACCCTTTTCGTTTTTGTAATCCTGTTTACAGTTGTCTTTGGACGCATATGGTGTGGGTGGCTATGTCCTCAAACCTTATTTATGGAGATGGTGTTTCGCAAGATCGAATACTGGATCGAAGGAGATGCACCGGCACAAAGAAGGTTAAATCAATCTCCCTTAAGCGCGAAGAAGGTTGCTAAGAAGACGCTCAAGCATTTTATCTTCATTGCTATTTCCGTGCTCATCGCCCATACCGCCATGGCCTACCTCATCGGCATTGGCGAAACATCAAGCATCGTGACACAGTCGCCAACTAATCATCTTGGGGGGTTCATTGGACTCATTGCCTTCACCGGAATATTTTATGGCGTCTTTGCGCGATTTCGCGAACAGGCCTGCATTGCCGTTTGTCCGTATGGAAGATTACAGGGTGTGCTGTTGACGAAGGAGTCGATCGTCGTAGCCTATGATTGGCTGCGTGGCGAACCCAGGGGTCATCTCAAAAAGCAAAAAGTTGAACAGGAAAAAAGAGGCGACTGCATTGACTGCAAACTTTGCGTACACGTTTGCCCCACCGGGATTGATATTCGCAATGGCACCCAGCTTGAGTGCGTGAATTGTACGGCATGCATTGACGCGTGTGATGATGTCATGATCAAGATCGGCAAACCGAAGGGACTCATCCGATATGCCTCCTATAATTCTATCAAGGACGGAATTCAAAAGATTATTACGCCTCGTGTCATTGGATATTCCTTCGTATTGATTGTACTGGCAAGTGTTTTAGGATTTACGCTGGCAACCCGCTCAGAGGTGGAAACCACCGTATTAAAAGTACCCGGTACCCTTTATCAAAGAACCGATGATGGCTTCATCACAAACCTTTACAATGTTGAATTCATCAATAAGACCTTTGAAGACGTGAAGATAGAAACGAGAGTCGAGTCTCCGGCGGGAGCCATATTACAAAAGGCAGACGGAAAAGAAATTGTCATTCCTGCTGAGGGCATGCTGAAAAGTGTTTTCTTTATCAAGATTCCCGCCGAAAAAGTCACTGGCGCAAGGACCGTGGTACGCATCGGAATTTATAAGGATGGAAGGCGAATTGATATTGCAAAAGTGAAGTTCATCGGACCAGTAAGTAAATCATCCGATGTGAACAGTCGTTTTGAAGATGAAAGAAAAGAATCAAAAGAAAATAAATAACCTTCATATTATGAATTGGGGTAACTGGATTGTTGTTTCGTTTGTGCTGTTCGCCGCATTTATCGCTACGCTTGTTACGGTTTGTGTACGGCAGGATATCAGCCTTGTGACGAGGGATTATTATAAAGAAGAACTGGTCTATCAATCCCAACTTGATCGGATGAACAATGCGGCTAAGCTGGAACGGAAGCCCGTCATTTCAGTTGTAAAAAATGAATCATTGAGAGTTGAATTTAACCCGTCTGATGAAATTCAACATGGAGCGCTTCAGCTTTTTTGTCCGTCAAACGACCGCTTCGACAGGCAGTTTGAAATTGCGTCCTCGTCTGGCAATAAACTATTTTTCCCTATCACCAATCTGCAAAAAGGCATGTATCGCGCCAAACTAACGTGGACAATGAAGGGCAAAGAATACTATATGGAAGAAGTAATCCACCTGTAGCGATGTTGATCACAGCATTTATATTGGGTTTTGCCGGTAGTCTTCATTGCGTCGGCATGTGCAGTCCGTTAGCCATGGCTGTAACAAACATGAAGCGATCCGTCTTGCTGAACAAACTTCTCTACAATTTGGGAAGAATATTAACTTATGGATTGTTCGGGGCAATGATCAGCCTTGCAGGCTTTATGTTGCCACTGTCAAAATTTCAGAATCTTTTTTCAATAATATTAGGTATCATTCTCCTGATCATCGGTATTTCAGGAGTAAGCAGAATAAATGTACCCGTCATCACTTCCGGCGCGCAAAAGTTGTCATCATTTCTCAAAATACAGTTTGGAAAATTCTATCAGCGAAAAACATATTTGTCGATTCTTATTCTTGGAACGTTCAATGGCATCCTTCCGTGTGGATTAACTTTTATCGCGTTAAGCTATTGTCTTACGATGAGGAGCCCATTGGAAGGTTTTGCCTTCATGATTTTGTTCGGCATGGGTACCCTGCCAGCGATGTTTGGTTTACCTTCGTTAATGAGTTTGGCGGTGATCAAACTCAACTGGAGCCTGAGCAAGATTACTACGGTGTTGCTGATTGTTTCGGGAAGCCTCCTGGTCGCTCGGGTGTTTATAATAACCTATGCTCACGCCCATTCAATTCAGGAAGGTGTGGATATTGTACTTTGTCGTTAACGGGCGACGCTCCATCGGACAACCTTCTCGAGCTTATCAGGTTTGGCTATTTTGATCTTGCCGCCTTCGATTGTGATCAACCCTTCATCTTTAAAATCGGAAAGCACGCGGATAACGGATTCAGCTGCTGTGCCAACCATTTTCGCAAGATCATCCCGGGAGATCTGTATATTTTCCTTCACATCTTTCAATTGGGATACCTTTAGCAGGGCCTCTGCCGTTCGTTGACGCACCGAGTTGTAAGCCAGGTTAAGCAATTGATTTTCCTGGGAGGCGACTCGTTTGCAGAGGAGGGAAATAAATCCGCGGGACACATCCGGGTGAGATTGAAGTAGCGTAACAAAATCGTATTTGGGAATAACGATAACCTCAGAATCAGTTAGTGCGACGGATGACTCAGGATACAGGCTGCCATCCAATATGGGCTCGAAACCAAAAAAATCATTCTCGTGATAGATACCTGTAATTAATTCCTTGCCGTCAGGGTGTGACTTGTAAACTTTGACACTGCCCGATTTGATGAAGTACACATACAGAGGCATATCACCCTCCGCAAAAATTTCGGTCTTCTTTTTATAATTTTTTACCTTCTTGTCTTTACAAAGATCCCTGAGATTAAGGGCTCCCCTTGCATCATTGATGAAATTCTCAAGTCCCTCAGCGGTCGTCTCATACAGCCTTTGTTGCATGGCACTTTTCCGGAGCCTCGCCTCGATCGCGTTGAGCAACTCAGTATCATCGAATGGTTTGGTCAAATAGTCATCAGCACCGAGCTCCATTCCCTTTCGGATATCGGTCTTTTCCGTTTTAGCTGTTAAAAATATGAAAGGGATACCGGCCGTTTCGGGCTTCTTGTTCAGGATATGAAGAACCCCATAGCCATCAAGTTCCGGCATCATGATATCACAAACAATGATATCGGGTTTTTCATTTTGAGCCACTTCAACGCCGATCTTACCGTTCTCTGCTGACACAACTTCATAGTTGGCCAGCGAAAGTATCTCAGCCGTATTCTCCCTGACTTCCTGGTTATCTTCGATCAAGAGGACCTTCTTCATAATTATGATTGAAAATTTTGGATACTATTCTCAAGGGGCAATGTGATAATAAATGTGCTTCCCTTTCCATGTTCACTGGTAAATGAAATGTCGCCCCTAAGCAATTCCACATACCTTTTCACGATATTCAAACCAAGACCTGTACCCGGAATATTTCCGGCGTTGCTTGCCCTAAAAAAACGGTCAAATAAATGTCTCTGATCCTCCTTTGATATTCCAATGCCCTCGTCCCGAATACTGAAAATGATCTGGCCATTGTTGTGAGTACAAGTTATGTAAATATTCTTCTCTTTGTCGGAATATTTACTTGCATTGGAAATAAGATTGAATAAAATATTCCGCATTATTCTTGGATCTGTATCAAGCGTCCTAATGTCACCAGGGCATTCGATATTCAATTGCTGTCCTTCCTTCAATGACGGGGATACTTCTTCCTGAATTTCTTCAAAGAATTCCCTCAGATCTATCGAAGTTCTTGAAACCTCAACGCGGCCCTCTTCCAGTTTTCCAAGGGAAAGGAAATCATTCAGGATTGCGGTCAGGTGATTCACCGACGCCTTGATCCGCTTCACATGTTTGTCAACTTTTTCAGTATCACCTTTCTCATTGTATTGATTAATCAGCGCCGCCGAACTCATCACAGCGCTCAATGGAGTCCTGAATTCATGAGAAGCAATGGATACAAATTTTGATTTCAGTTCGTTTAATTCGCGTTCACGTTCGAGGGACTTCTTCGCATCCTCTTCTGCCCGCTTTCTTTCCGCTACTTCTCTTTCCAGTCTCAGTACTATTTCATTCAGGGCCTGGGTCCGATGCCTGACTTTTTCCTCCAACTCGGCAGCATATACGATAAGCTGCTCCTCACTGCGTTTCAGATCGTCCTCGGCTTTTTTTCGTTGTGATATATCGCTTATGAATGCCATGACAACGATATGGCCTTTCAACCGGGTATAACTCAGGCTTATCTCGACGGGAAATTCTGTTCCATTCCTTCGAAGTGCGGTGAGGTCGCGGCCAAGGCCCATGCGTCGCGGCTCAGGATGAGCGTTAAAGGCGGCACGAAAGCCCACATGGCCCTTTCGATACCGTTCAGGCAATAACATTTCCATCTGCATGCCATTCATTTCTGAGCTGATGTATCCGAAAAGCTGTTCAGCAACCGGATTGGCTACCAAGACCTTTCCGGATTCATCTACCATAATGATTCCTTCAGACATGCTTTGAAATATCTCCTGGAAAGCATCATTTGATACAATGGACATCTTCTGCGAAATTCCCATAACATTCGAAATTTATCAAACTTGATTTTATGATAAAAGTCATTTTTTGAATTGACTATTCTCTGAAAAGTGTTCCCCC
>DASUGQ010000383.1:0-2529 GCA_036273935.1 Cyclobacteriaceae bacterium
CAGCACAAGCGGAAGGGAATCAAGTTTGGTCTTGAGATCATTCTTTAATAAATGGTAAAATTTATTCTGTGGTTCTAACATTTCGAGCCCTCTACCCAAATGATTCTTACTAATTGCATGGCTCATCACATTCCAAAGGGAAGAATCTAATTCAGCTTCTTTGGACTTCAGGATAAGGCGATCCTTGTCGACCCGCCCATAGTGAATATGATTTGCCAATGCCAATAAACCGTCCGTCATCAGTATATCAAGACTGGCCAGTAATTTCACCTCCGCACGATTTTTTATCCTTAAGGCGTTTAATTGATCGAGCGTGCTAACATGGTAATCTTCCTGAGCAAGTCCATAATAATTAGCGTGATGAAGGATATATAGCAAAGTATCCCCTTGCGGAGTCAGTTCATCCTTCTTGAACCACATCGGGTTATTATGGCGAGCGAGATAAAGATCCTCAAGCGCACAAGGGGAATAAAGATCTTCTCCATTGATCCGGTTGCTGTCATTCAATAAGTCGGGAATTACATTCTCAGGTTGAAGGACGCTTGTAGTCTTCTTGAGATGTTGAACGGAATCTGAACACGCAAATATGAAAAGCGCACCAAACAAAAGCGTCCACCGAAGTAGATAATGTATCATAAAAAAACCTGGTTACAATGCTTGTGCCATTTTGAAGAGAGGAGTTTCCAATATTTAGATCATCGTTTAAAACAGATGACCCTTTGGATATTCAAAAACGGCATTTTACTTTATTAGCAGCAACTATACTGTTTGCCGGGAGAGCTTTCGAATTAATGTTGCAATACCGATGCCTAATTCACCCGCTATGTAAAGCGTTAATTGTATGATGTTATGAAATGTGGAAGACAGGCCGAATATTGGCCTTTGCATTGTCCGGAGGAAGGACTTAGAGCCTGAATTATCGGATTGGTGGAGGTTACCTGTTCTAAAAACACACCAAAGCTGGAAAACAATGTTTCAAATTGACAACCTTCGTTGAATTTCTTTTCGAGCGTGAAATATCCTGTTTTTCACGGTACCAATGGGAATCTGTAGGTAATCGGCGATTTCGTGATACTTGTAACCTGATGCATGCATCTTAAATGGCACCAGCAATTCTTCCCGTATCTCGTGCACATTTTTCCACACATCCTCGTAGCGAAAGTTCGCTTCCGGAGAATGGAATGTATGGTTATCTTCAACGTTAAGGTAATACAGATCCTGGGTGGTGTCCATGGTGGTCCGGAATCTTTTGGATTTCCTATAATTATTAATGAACGTATTTCTCATAATGGTAAATAACCACCCTTTGAGGTTTGTGTCTTCTGTAAATCTTTCCTGATAGGTAAGCGCCTTTAGAATTGTATCCTGAACCAGATCAAGCGATTCATCGCGATTAATAGTAAATCTTCTGGCGAACGCCTGAAGGGTGTTCCTCAAGCCGGCAACTTTTTGAGAGAATTCGAGGGTCATGATTATATCTTTTCGTTGATTATTTGTTTTTTCCTATGATCCAACCCTCCATCACCGTTATAACCTATCCTTCAGAGGATCACTCCATTACAATCAAATTGCTTTTCCCAAGTGCGTATGTTCAGTTTTTTAATTAACTTATTTGTAAAAGTTCACGCTTATTGGCCTCAAAAACTTGACTTGTAGTCTCAATGAATAACCCGCACGTATTAAATTGATGGTGCGGTGACTTCAGTAAACCAACCCCATATGAACAGACTCTACAAACTCCAACCGTTGCCCGTTAAGTCGGAAGACTCACTTGATACACTTGTTGAGAACCGGACAGCCTATTCTATGAATGAATGGGAACTTAACTTATATGAAACGCACCAACAGACCAGCAACGTGAATTTACGATTTGATGACTTCGTATTCACCAGCATGCTACGAGGCAAAAAAGTGATGCGTATATCGGATGGGCCAGCCTTTGATTATTACCCTGGTGAATCCGTAATTGTTCCATCCAGAGCAAATATTTGCATCGATTTCCCCGAGGCGGAGCTTGACAATCCTACACAATGCCTGGCCCTTGTTGTTTCGGCGGCTCAGATCAACAAAATATTAAATGAGCTCAATGAATTCTATCCAAAAGTTGACGAAAACCTCGGATGGCGAATCAATCAAAATTCATTGCACCTGGTAAACACAGAAGAACTTACCGATATCGTAAACCGTTTTGTCCGGATAAGCATTACAGAATCGACCCGTGAAAAGGAGCTATTGGCGGAGCTGGCGTTGAAAGAACTGCTGATCCGTCTCATGCAAACACAGGCACGGGAACTGTTTGAAATGGACCCTAAACAACTGAGTTCCTCCCATCGTTTTGCTCATGTTATTCAATACATTAAAGAAAACCTCAGCGGCCGGATCAATCCTGATCAACTAAGCGAACATGCCTGTATGAGTCGCGCAAATTTCTTTCGGAAATTCAAGGAGGAATTTGGAATTTCTCCAGGTGAATACATTTTAAAAGAGAGATTGAAGAAGGCCAAGGACTTTTTGGGATTTCCGAATCAC
>DASUGQ010000384.1:0-6083 GCA_036273935.1 Cyclobacteriaceae bacterium
GCCTTGCTACTGGTGGCAATCTTCTCTTTGTAGAACGGGGTAATATCGCTGTAGCGAATTCCCAGGCGTGAAGTGTAGAATTCAAACTTGGGTTCTTCATCTGCCGCAACCCGAATTCCCAGGCGATATGAATTGTTCACATCTCTTTCGTAAACATCAATTTCTCCCATCTTGTCGAGAATGGGGATGCAATTGTTAAATCCATCGTTCAACAATTCTGTAACATATTGTGTATACAAAGGCATTTTGAAACCATTGCACAGGATGTAAATGTCTTTGTCGATTTTGCCTTTTTCGTACAGACTGCGGACAATGGGGATATCAAAGGACGAAGAGGTCTCAATGTGAACATTGTTTTTGAGTGCCTCTTCCAGCACAAATGAAAAGTGGGAAGATTTCGTGCAATAGGCGTAGGTGTATGTGCCATTATACTTAAAGCGCTCAATGGCGTTATTGAACGTTGCCTGAACGAAGCGAATATTTTCACTTATGCGCGGGAGGTAGGTTAGTTTGAGCGGTGTTCCGTATTGCTTAATGATTTCCATCAGGTGGACGTCATTGAACAACAATTCGTGGTCACGTACTTTAAATTCTTTTTGGGGAAATTCAAAAGTCTGCTCGATCAGCTCGCGGTAACTTTTCATGTGTTAATAGATGTCAATTTTTATGGAACACATGGAATACTCAAGGGCAGTGGTATTCTTTTGAATGAAAGAAGTGCTTGAGTATTTCATTTAACGTTAAAAGGGGGAATCGTTAATGGTTAATCGTAAATTAATATACAGTAAACTTAGTCCTTTGCCTGGTGTCAACCTCTATCATTTACGATTAACGCTTGCTGATTGGCGGGTTAACGCACACTACAAAAGGAGTGCAATATTCTGATAAATTTGCCATCTTTGCAACATCCTGTTAATCGTTATTGTTTAAGATTAACCGGCTGATTCCAGTGCGGAAAATTCCCTTCAGAAAGAAGAAATTTAGTTTCAGCATCCTCAATCACGACCGGTGAATCAGTCACGATTATCAGTTAACCCTGAATCATGAAAGAGATAAAGATTATTGAAGTGAAGTCGGAGATCGGAGCGGGTACACGAGGAGCCAGCCTTGGTGTTGAGGCGATGAAAATTGCCAGCCTGGACCTCAACTCGGACTTTTTCAAGCAGCACGAATCTATTGAGGTGGAGAATGTAAACGAGTTGTTATTTGACGGTGCGAAACATTCCTATGCCAAGTTCATCGATGGTGTCATGATTATGGAGGAACGTGTATGTCTTGAAGTTTACGAGACAATATTTGATGAGTTTTTTCCCATGATCATAGCGGGTGATCACAGCACAGCCTATGGCACCATTTGCGGAATAAAAAAGGCATACCCTAAAAAGAGATTAGGGGTCATCTGGATTGATGCCCATGCTGACATCCACACCCCATACACTACACAATCTGGCAATATGCATGGAATGGCGCTTGCTATGGCTTGTGGCATCGACAACCTGGAATGTAAAGTAAATGACCCTCGGGGTGAGACCGTTGAATACTGGGAACAGATGAAGGATGTGGGAATGCAGGGTCCGAAAATTTTACCGGAAGACATCGTTTACGTTGCTGTCCGTGATCTTGAGAAGCCCGAAAATTACCTGGTTAACAAATACAACATCAACTTCATAGAAACCGAGGAAGTCAAGAAACTTGGACCGCTCGTGATGGCGCAACGTGCCCTTGAAATGCTCGACCATTGCGACCTCATTTATGTTTCATTCGATGTGGATAGCATCGACAGCCGATTCTCAGCAGGCACAGGAACCCCCGTGCCGAATGGACTCACAGTTGATGAAGCCAAAGCCTTGAACGTCGCACTCGCCAAAGATCCAAAAGTTTGCGCCTGGGAAATTTCAGAAGTAAACCCTACGCTGGACACTGAAAACAGGATGGCGGAAAGTGCATTTGAAATTTTACAGGCGACAGCCAAATCAATAGTTGACAGACCTGTCATGGCAGAGTGAAAGTTATCAGTTATTAGCAAAGCACGAATACCAGATAATAAATAAGGGCATCTCTGAAAACTCCCTGTGACCTTCTCCAGTAGGGAGAAGGACTAAGGATGAGGTGACAAAAAATAGGTTTTTAGAGATGCCCATAACGATTACTACTATGAAATGGATTGATGTTTTAAAATACGCCAACCAGGGAAGCCCCGAACCGGACAAGCGCATCGTTAAGTCGGATGATGAATGGAAAAAGTTGCTTACGGAAGAGCAGTTCCATATTGCCCGAAAAAAGGGAACCGAACGAGCATTTACCGGCGAGTACTGTGAGGCTCACGATCCGGGACTTTATGCATGCATATGCTGTGATACACCTTTATTTGACTCCCGACAAAAATTTGAATCGGGAACAGGCTGGCCCAGTTTTGCTGAGCCGGTAAAAAACAACGTGATCAAGTATGAAAAGGACAACGCCTACGGCATGCAACGTGTCGAGGTAATGTGCAACGTGTGTGACTGTCACCTGGGCCACGTGTTTCCGGATGGGCCGCCACCCACAGGCTTGCGCTTTTGCATCAACTCGGCCTCTATTAAACTGATTGCTTAAAATCCCAATTGCTCAAGTAATCCTGATCGAACATTTCCGGTAATTCCTTAATTTCGCCCGGAATTTAATTTCATACAACCCAGTCGATCATGAGTCAAAACAAACCGATCTCCACCTTCATCGAAAAGCACTACCTTCATTTCAATGCTGCAGCACTTGTCGATGCGGCAAAAGCTTACAAGAAACACCTTGCTGATGGAAAGCAGATGATGATCACACTTGCCGGCGCCATGAGTACAGGCGAGTTGGGAATCAGTCTTGCAGAGATCATCCGTCAGGACAAAGTCCATATTATTTCATGCACAGGTGCCAATCTCGAGGAGGATATCATGAACCTCGTGGCTCATTCGCATTACAAACGAATTCCAAACTACCGTGACCTCACGCCCGAGCAGGAATGGGATTTGTTGCAGAATCACCTTAACCGGGTTACCGATACCTGTATTCCTGAAGAGGAAGCGTTCAGAAAATTACAGGAGCATTTATACAAAGTGTGGAAGGATGCTGAAGATAAAGGAGAGCGTTTGTTTCCGCACGAATTCATGTTTCGGATTCTTAATAGCGGCGAGTTGACAAAACATTATGAAATTGATCCAAAAAATTCCTGGATGATTGCAGCGGCGGAGAAAAATTTACCGATGGTGGTACCCGGATGGGAAGACTCAACCATGGGAAATATTTTCGCATCTTATGTATTCAAAGGTGAGCTCAAAGCGTCAACTATGAAAAGCGGCATCGAATACATGGCATGGCTTGCTGACTGGTATATAAAGAAGTCCGGCAAAGATGGAATTGGATTTTTCCAGATCGGCGGAGGTATCGCCGGCGATTTTCCGATTTGTGTTGTGCCAATGCTCCACCAGGATCTGGAGATGGACGGTATCCCGTTCTGGAGTTACTTTTGTCAGATCAGCGATTCGACAACCAGCTACGGGTCCTACTCAGGTGCTGTACCGAATGAAAAAATCACATGGGGGAAACTAAGCATCGATACGCCAAAGTTTATTATTGAATCGGACGCTACCATAGTAGCGCCGTTAATCTTTGCCTACTTGCTGGATTGGTGATCATCAGCCCCTTTCGATAAGTGCTAATTGCCCCAAGAATGAACCTGTAGCAAGGTCGTTTTGGTGTTGCAGGTTGTTGTTAATAAATGAGAATAACGAAATGGATCTTGATCAAATACTTCGGACGGAAATTCAAAAAGCAATTGAATCACTCTTCGGTCAGAAGGTAGACACTTTACAGATACAGCCCACTAACCAGGAGTTTGAAGGCTCTCATACTCTGGTTTGTTTCCCACTTACACGCATTACAAAGAAAAATCCTGAAGAAACGGGAAAAATCGTTGGTGAATACCTTGTTACTAACTCAACCCTGGTTTCGAGGTACAATGTAGTCAAAGGATTTCTAAATCTTGTTTTAGCGGACAATGTCTGGATTGATGCGCTCAGTTCAATTCTTGAAAATCCTGGCTATGGGCACCAGCCGCCCAATGGACAGGAGATTATGGTCGAATACTCTTCGCCCAATACTAACAAACCTCTTCACCTTGGGCATCTGCGAAACAACTTTTTAGGATCAAGTGTCAGCGAGCTCTACAAGGCGAATGGATACAAGGTTCATCGTGTTCAGATCATCAATGACCGGGGAATCCATATTTGCAAGTCGATGGCTGCCTGGAAACTTTATGGCGAGGGTGAAACGCCCGAAACCAACGGGGTGAAGGGTGATCATTTGGTTGGAAATTATTATGTGGAATTCAACAAAGCATACCAGGCCCAGGTCAAAGCATTGATCGAAAAAGGTTTGAGGGAGGAGGAGGCGCAGAAGGAAGCGCCCATCATGAAACTGGCCGTAGAGATGCTACAGAAATGGGAGCAGAAAGATCCCGATACTGTGGCCTTATGGAAGATGATGAACAGTTGGGTGTATGATGGGTTTGCCATTACTTATAAAGCCATGGGTGTGGAGTTTGACAAGTTGTACTATGAATCGGAAACTTATCTCCGGGGCAGGGAAGAGGTGATGAAGGGATTGGCAAATGGAGTCTTCTTTCAAAAGGAAGACGGTTCCGTTTGGGTTGATCTTACCGCCGATGGCCTTGATCAAAAAGTTTTGCTGCGTTCGGATGGCACTTCCGTTTACATGACGCAGGATATTGGTACTGCCATTTTACGTTTTAACGATTTCCCCAGGATCATCGGGCAAGTGTACACCGTTGGCAACGAACAGGACTACCATTTCAAAGTTTTGTTCCTGATTCTTGCCAAGCTCGGATATTCATGGGCAAAACATTGTTATCATCTTTCGTATGGAATGGTTGATCTTCCAACGGGAAAAATGAAGTCCCGTGAGGGAACGGTTGTGGATGCCGATGATCTCATCGTTGAGATGGTGGAGGATGCTGCTGAACAAACGCGGGAGTTGGGGAAGATTGAAGGCGTCACCCACGAGGATGCGGCTAAACTTTTCGAGATGATTGGTATCGGAGCCCTCAAATTTTTCCTGTTAAAGGTTGATCCCAAAAAGCGCATGCTTTTCGATCCGAATGAGTCTATACAACTTCAGGGATTTACCGGTCCATTTATTCAATACACACACGCCCGCATACGGGCAATCTTGAGGAAAGCCGAGTCTATGAATGTTTCCGTCACTTCAACTGAGCTTAAAAAAGCGACCCAACTTGAACCTTCAGAGCGAGAAGTTATCAAGGTGTTAAGCAGATATGAAAGTAAAGTCAGGGAAGCGGCCCAGGAATATTCGCCGGCATTGATTGCCAACTTCGTTTACGAATTAGCCAAAGAATACAATCAGTTCTATCAATCGATTCCTATCTTCAACGAAAGCGATTCTGCAAAATTGAAGTTAAGAATTGCGTTATCACAAGTTGTTGGCGATACGATCAGAAACGGGATGGGATTGCTGGGTATTCAAGTCCCCGAAAGAATGTAAACGTAGGTCTGGCAACCAATCTGAGGCCGTTAGTGTAAATAGAATTTGAGATTAGATGATTTCCTTGAACATTCAGTCTTAAATAGTTGTTTTTCAACAGTAATTTAAAATCCAACTTATGAAAATTGCAATTGTTACCGTTTTATTAACTATGATAACGACAGCTTCTTCGGTTTACGAATTCAAGATGAAAGCCATTGATGGTGGAGTAATTGATTTCTCAAAGTATAAAGGCAAAACAATGTTGATTGTTAACGTAGCATCGCATTGCGGTTTTACGCCTCAATATGCAGACCTCGAGAAATTGCATGAGACTTTCGGCGACAAAGTAACTATACTGGGTTTTCCGGCGAATAACTTTGGTTCACAAGAGCCAGGAACGAATGACGAGATCGCTACTTTCTGTGACAAGAACTATGGTGTGAAATTTCAGATGTTTGAAAAAATTTCGGTGAAGGGTGCTGACCAGGACCCATTGTATGCATGGCTGAAAGAAAAAACAGGAGAGGAGCCAACGTGGAATTTTTGCAAAT
>DASUGQ010000385.1:0-4735 GCA_036273935.1 Cyclobacteriaceae bacterium
GACTACAAGTACATGATTGAGCAAATCGTTGAAAACATAAAATGGATTTGCGATAAAAATAATGTGCCCGTCCCCAACATCTTCACCGAGTTTGGAAGTTATACCGTTGGTGAGAGCGGCGCGGTATTATATAAGGTAATCGATCAGAAGCTCCAAAATGACAAAGAGCTTTGGTACATGATTGACGGATCGTTTATCACTCATCTCCCCGATGCGTGGGGCCTTAATCAAAAATATGTTTTACTGGCGCTCAACAAATGGGATGACCCATATCATAAAGTGAACATGGGTGGCCTCACCTGTGATTCGATGGATTACTATAACTCAGAAGCTCACACGGGCGAGGTGTTTTTGCCGATGATCAATGATGAAGAACCATTATACATAGGCTTCTTCCACACCGGCGCGTACCAGGAATCATTGGGTGGCTATGGTGGTATTCAACATTGCCTGGTGCCAGCACCCAAACACGTGCTCATCGACCGTAACGAAGACGGCGAAGTCATGACCAAGCTTTTTGCCCCCGAACAGAGCAGCGAAAGTATGCTGAAAGTGCTCGGATATAAGTTGTAATGGCCAACGCCAGGGCCATTTCCAGAGGCCAATAATGTTGATTTTTGTCAGCAAAAATCATTTGATATTCCTGAATATCGTCGATTGACCACGGTGAATTGAGACCGCGCCAAATTGATAGCTTTTCTCATTGCTATTCGGTGAGGATTAGTTTAAATTCATTCATCGATCCTTCCCAACAAGAAATTAAATTTTCTGTCTATGGAATGCCCTTGCACCGTGCTCTTCTATTTACGTCACAGGAAAAGGGTTCATTTCATTCCTATCAATAACCTAAAATATTACCCATATGAAAGTCTATGATGATAAGCACATAAAGAACATTGTGCTGCTGGGGGCGCCCAAATCCGGCAAAACCCTTCTTGCTGAGGATATGATTTACGAAGCCGGGATCATTCACCGAAGAGGTACCATTGAAGGCAAGAATACCGTGTCCGATTACCACGACATTGAGCAGGAAAAAGGCAACTCCGTTTTCGCTACTCCCCTTCACACCGAATGGCGCGATTATAAGATCAACATTATTGACACACCGGGCTTTGATGATTTCTGCGGAGAGATGATCTCCTCGCTCCGGGTAGCGGACACCTGCGTAATGGTGATCAACGCACAAAACGGGGTTGAGGTGGGAACCGAGTTGATCTGGAATTATGTAGAGGATTTTGACAAGCCCGTCATCTTCGCCATCAACCAACTGGATCATCCCAAATCAAATTTTGATGATGCACTTGCCTCTCTCAGGAATCGCTTCGGAACCGCTGTGACACAAATGCAATATCCCGTTGTTGAGGGCGAAAATTTCAACACCATTATCGATCTTCTGAAAATGGTCATGTATCGCTTTCCTGCCGATGGCGGTAAACCAGAGAAGCTGCCCATTCCGGCGGCTGAAAAGGAACGAGCTAACCAACTGCATAACGACCTGGTTGAAAAAGCAGCTGAGAACGACGAGCAATTGATGGAAAAATACTTCGAGAAAGGTACGCTGGATGAAGATGAAATGCGTCAGGGCCTGAAACTGGGAATGATCCATCGCGATGTGTATCCTGTGTTTTGCATGTCCGCCAAGAAGAACATGGGCAGCGGTCGATTGATGGGATTCATTGATAATGTCGCTCCCTCGCCACGCGAAGCCAGACCCGAAACGACCATCACAGGAAGTGAAATAGCATTCGACCCAACTCAGCCGACCGTTCTGTTTGTTTTCAAATCACATCTTGAACTTAATCTAGGCAAGCTTTCCTACTTTAAAGTGATCTCCGGAGAAGTAACAGCAAATTCCGAATTAATCAATAGCCAGACAGGTGCGGTTGAACGCTTGCACCAGTTATTTATCATGGACGGAAAAAACAGAAATCCCATTGATAAGCTGGTAGCCGGCGACATCGGCGCAACCTTGAAACTGAAAGATACTTTTACCAATCAGACCCTTCACAGCAAGGGATATGATGTAACCATTCAGCCCATTGAATATCCTGAACCAAGAATTCGCACAGCCGTAATAGCCCACAGCAAGAATGATGATGAAAAGATCGGAGAAGTATTGGGCAAAATACACCAGGAGGATCCAACGCTCGATGTCAAGTATTCAAAAGAATTAAAGCAGCTGATTATTTCAGCGCAGGGAGAACAACATCTGGGGGTTTGTAAATGGTACCTTGATAACGTATACAAGCTTCATACCGACTTTATCTCACCACGCATTTCATACCGCGAAACCATTCGTAAACCAGCAACGGCAAGCTACCGCCACAAAAAACAATCCGGTGGTGCCGGACAATTCGGTGAAGTTCATTTGAAGATCGAACCGTATTTTGAAGGTATGCCCGAACCGACAGAGTTTCCTGTTCGTGGCAAGGAAGTAATTGACCTTGAGTGGGGAGGTAGACTTGTTTTCTATAATTGCATCGTTGGCGGCGTGATTGATGCGCGATTTATTCCCTCCATTTTAAAAGGGGTCATGGAAAAAATGGAAGAAGGGCCCATTACGGGTTCTTACGTTCGTGACGTTCGCGTCATGGTGTACGACGGCAAGATGCACCCGGTTGACAGCAATGACATTTCATTCAAGATCGCCGGCATGATGGCTTTCAAAGAAGCATTCATGAAAGCCGAGCCACAACTGTTGGAACCATTGTATGACCTTTCTGTAAATGTGCCGGAGGAAATGATGGGTGATGTCATGTCTGATCTGCAAACAAGAAGGTCATTGATCTTGGGAATGGATGCCAAAGGAAATCACCAGGTCATCAAAGCCCGAACACCACTGGTTGAACTTGATCGCTACTCTACAACCTTGCGGTCACTTTCTCAAGGCAGGGCAACATTCGCGCAACGCTTTGCCGAATATTCGCCTATGGCCTACGACCTGCAACAAAAACTTGCAAAAGAATTCCAGGAAGTAGAACTAGTTTAAATGATTATTACGCGAGTCGACGGATGGTTGACTACATATAATCAATACCCGTCGACTTGCTAGAAAGCCGACTTCACTTCCTTGTAATCCGAGGGGATGATGAAGTCCGAGGCAGGGACAGATTCGCGCTTGATTTGTTTAGCCTCCATGAGCATCGTGCCATCAGGCATGTTCATTTCCACTCTTAAAGGCACGCCATCGATCTGTTTTAAGAACGCCATCCGACTATTTCCTCCCATTTGTTGATTGGCCATGGCAGAAAGATCGAGGCCTTTTATTTCTTTTGTCGCCCAGACATTTTGCGCAATAGCCTTCCCGTTGAGCGTATATTCTACAAGATATTTTGTGCAGGTATAATTCAGAATTTTTGTTGTCTCTGATGTTTTTGTGACTTTTGCTTCAGTGGCCTTGAGTGAAAGGGTATCTGCATGTTTGGTGACGGAGTAGGTTTTGTTTTTCCTGTCTATCATATATGTCTGATTCTTCTCTTTGGAATAAAGAAAGTCACTGTCAATAAAACTTCCGTCAAGCCTGGAAAGCGAGCTTCCATTCTTAAATTTTACCGTCATCCCCGTCGGCATCAGATTGCCACCACCGCTTTTCATCATCTCCAGCATTTTTTCCATTTGCGCTTTCATCTGAGGATTCTGGGCCATCATCTCTTGCATTTTTGGATCTGCCATTTGCTTTTCCATTTCCTTGATCTTTTCAGGATCCTGCATCATCTTTTGTGCATCCTCCATTTGAGCCTTCTTGGCCGGATCAGTTATTTCCATTTTCATGGACCAGACCATTGTTCCTTCAAAACTTTGCGCCAGCACATTGATGGAAATGACAAGTAGAAGAGCAATAAGAAGGTTTTTCATAATGATTGATTTAAAATTTTATGATTGAAGAAGTAAGATAATCTTTTACTATACAATACTGCCCGAGCAATAAGTCTTCCGAGTTCTTAAAAATGCAATTTTTTTCCGCAAAAACGTCCATCCATGTGCGCGAAAACGGTTGTTTAAATTGTTACTTTTGATAGTTTTGTTGTTCGCCGGAACCTATGAGCAACGCTTTAGTGATAATCCCCACCTACAAGGAGCGCGACAATATTGTTGCGATTATTGATTCGGTTTTGGCCCAACCCAAGGATTTTCACATCCTTATTATTGACGATGGCTCCCCCGATGGAACGGCTGACCTGGTGAAAAAACTGCAAAACCAATACAATTCATCAACTGAGACAAAGCTTCATCTGATTGAACGCAAAGGTAAATTGGGCCTGGGTACTGCGTACCTCACAGGATTTCAATATGCCATCGACCACGGCTATGAATTTGTCCTCGAAATGGACGCTGATTTCTCGCACGATCCGAAAGATCTTAATCCCCTGTACCTAGCTTGTAGCGAATTTGGGAGTGATGTTGCAATCGGATCGCGATATGCGACAGGTGTGAATGTTGTTAACTGGCCCATCGGCAGGGTGCTACTTTCTTACTTCGCAAGCTCTTACGTCCGCCTGATAACCGGAATGCCAATTCGCGATACTACGGCCGGCTTTGTATGCTATCGAAAAAAAGTACTGGAAACCATCCCGCTCGATCGAGTGAAATTTGTCGGTTATGCCTTCCAGATCGAAATGAAATTCTTAGCGTGGAAGTACGGTTTCAAACTCTCTGAAGTACCCATCATCTTTACAGAGCGAGTTCGGGGTGAATCAAAAATGTCAGCGGGAATTTTTAAAGAAGCGTTTTTTGG
>DASUGQ010000386.1:0-5631 GCA_036273935.1 Cyclobacteriaceae bacterium
TAGCGGATCAGGGCGCTGATAACTTAGATACACGCATCTGGTGGGACGTTGAATAGAACGCTCACCTTAAAAGGGCAACTGAACAAGTTGCCCTTTTTTAATCAATTCTTTGTTCGGTTAAAATAGTATTCTGATGGGCGTCAACGTTGCCGAACTAATCCTAGCTTGAAAAAATTTTTAAAATCATGAAACTAAAATTTGTGAATCGACTGAAACTTGGTTGGGTTTTGATCTTTGTGTTTTTCGTCCAGGTCTGGACCTCTGCACAACGTGTCGGCTCCTCGCCAGAATACATCAAGGCTCTGACGTCCGAATGGAAGGGAGAGCGTTTTCCGGATGGGAGACCCAAAGTTCCTGACGCAATTTTAAAACGATTAAAAAATATTTCTATTGAGGAAGCGTGGGGCGTGCTGAGAAACAAGGGCTACATGAATCAATATGAAGGCGATTGGAAAGTAATCTGGCCCGATAGCGCGATGACAGGACGCGTTGTCACGGCGCAATATGTGCCCTTAAGACCGGACCTGCAGAATCAAGTGAAGGAGCAAGGCAAAATAGAAGGCAGAGCGCAGAAAGGTGGCACTAACTCCTGGCCCATCGATGTGCTGGTGGAAGGGGACGTATATGTTGCTGATGGCTATGGAAAAATAGCGGACGGAACTTTGATCGGCGACAATCTCGGTAATTCCATTTACTCACGATCTAAACGAGGCGTCATTTTTTACGGATCGGTAAGAGACCAGGAAGGGCTGGAGGAGATTAAAGGGTTTAACGCATGGATAAAAGGACAAGACCCATCTTTCATCTATCAGATGATGCTTGTTTCAATCAATGCTCCCATTCGCGTTGGTCGCGCTACGGTTTTGCCGGGGGATGTTGTACTCGCTAAAAAGTTCGGAACAATTTTTATACCGGCTCATCTCGTTGAAGAGTTGGTGATCACTTCAGAAGTGACTGCGTTACGCGATGAGTTTGGCCATCAGCGCCTTCGTGAGAAGAAGTACCTGGCCGGTGAAATTGACAGCGAATGGACCGAAGCAATAAAGAAAGACTTTCTGAACTGGTTAAATAACTATCCAGGCAAATTGCCTATGACAAAAAAGGAACTGGATGATTATTTGAAGGAACGTAACTACTAAACTTATTTCATCACCTAAAACCATTAAATCATGAAAAGCGTATTGCAACAAATTATTCGGCAGAATAAGGAACGAGAGAACGCAGCCGCCGCCGCCCGTCAGGAAGAGATTGACAACCCTACTACTAAGGATAACAGAAGGAACTTTCTTAAGAAGACAGCCCTTGGTGGTATTACCCTTTCGGGACTCATGGGTTTAACTTTTGAAGATACCATTGCGCAGACAACATCAAAGGTTCAAAAAGCTTCGGCGCCATCAGAGTTGAAAATCACCGACCTCAGATATTGTGTTACAACTGTGCTGGGGCGAACTGCCATCATAAGGATTGACACGAATCAGGGCATTTATGGATTAGGTGAGGTAAGGGATGGCGCGGATCCCCGTTATGCGTTGATGTTGAAAAGCCGCATACTTGGTGAAAACCCTTGCAACGTTGAAAAAATATTTAAGATAATAAAACAATTCGGCGGCCCTGCACGTCAGGCAGGGGGAGTTTGTGGTGTTGAAATGGCATTGTGGGATTTGTGCGGTAAAGCATATAACGTTCCGGCATGGCAGCTGTTGGGCGGACGATACAGAGATAACATCAGGATTTATGCAGATACTCCCGAGGCTCAAAGCCCCGAAGAACAGATGAAATTGATCAAGTATCGTACTGAAACGCAGGGATACTCCTGGTTAAAAATGGATGTGTCTATTGGTGAATTAAGAAATATTCCCGGCACGCTGGTCAATGCTAATATTTTCAAGGAAGGTTCAAGCCAGTGGCAGGGTGGTTACATGTCCTATGCAAATACAAGACATCCATTCACAGGAATTCAGATCACTGAAAAGGGGCTAGAGGAGCTTGGCAAGATCGTGGAAAATGTGCGCAATATGGTCGGTTACGAGATTCCGCTTTCTACGGACCATTACGGTCATTTTGATTTGAATAATTGCATTCGTCTGGGCAAGGCACTGGAGAAATATAGATTGGCCTGGTTTGAGGACATGGTGCCATGGCAGTACACAGAACAATACAAGACAATTTCAGATGCCCTGGATACCCCTGTGCTCACGGGAGAAGATATTTTCTTATTGGAGAACTTTAAGCCACTAATTGACATCCATGCCGTCGATATTATCCATCCTGACCTGGCATCGTCTGGTGGTCTTTTGGAAACCAAACGAATTGGAGATTATGCTGAAGAAAAAGGTGTCGCAATGGCTATGCACCAGGCCGGTACGCCAGTTTCATTCATGGCTAATGTTCATTGTGCTGCTGCAACGCAAAATTTCCTCGCGCTGGAGCATCATTCGGTCGACTTGCCATGGTGGGAAGGTTTGGTTAAGACAACTGATGGAAGAAAATTGATTGACAAAGGTTATGCACCAGTTCCACTTTCAGCTCCGGGATTGGGCATTGAATTAATTGATGAGGAAGTGAAGAAACACTTGCATGCCTCTGATAAGACCTACTTTGCACCCACCAAGGAGTGGGACGAAAGACGTTCTCACGACAGAACATATAGTTAAGTAGTTCAGGTAAGAGACTACTGACAGTGTTTGAGTCAATGATACGTTAGGAATCGCTTTGAATGTTTCGGCTTACATGCAGATTCATTTAAAGCGTTTCTTATTTTTGGATTTATGAATGCGAAATAATATGGATATAAAAACGTCGCGAATAATATTTACACTGGCCTTCGTTGCCCTGGCCATCTATGTTGTAATGACAGTAATGGAACTTCATCATTATGCAGGCTGGCTGCTGGTGTCTTTTTTTATCTTAGTAGCGATCGGGCTAAGAGGATTCCCCTTACTCAAAGGATATTCTTATCCCATGGTCATCTTTGCCGCAGTAAGCTCGGCCATGTATTATCCACAATACTTTCTGACGCTTGGAGGAGTTGATTTAAAAGTTCTGATTACCCCGTTACTTCAGATCATCATGTTTGGCATGGGCACAACATTGAGCTTGTGGGATTTTGCAAGAGTGATCAAAATGCCCAAGGGTGTTATTGTGGGCATTATTTGTCAATTCACAATCATGCCGTTTGTAGGTTGGTCAGTAGCGCAACTGTTTTCGTTTCCAAAGGAAATTGCTGCGGGAATCATCCTGATCGGCAGTTGTCCCAGTGGACTTGCGTCCAATGTGATGTCGTATCTCGCAAAAGCCAATCTGGCGCTTTCAATAACGCTCACGGCCGTTGCTACAATTATGGCGCCTGTAATGACCCCATTTTATATGAAGGTTCTTGGTGGGGAGTTTATAGACATCAGTTACTTAAAGATGATGTGGGACATCACAAAGGTCGTGATCATTCCAATCGGTGCAGGATTGTTATTTCATCATTTGCTTCAAAGCCGCTTTAAAATTCTTGATACCATCATGCCGATGGTTTCAATGGCCGGTATTGCTTTGATCCTTGTTATTATTATCGCCAGGGGAAGAGACGAGTTAATCGAAGTTGGACTCCTTTTGGTAGTTGCGGTGTTTATTCACAATATGCTTGGCTATTTATTAGGCTATTCCGCCAGTAAAATGCTCCGTATGCCAGAGCAGGATTGCCGCACGATAGCGCTCGAAGTTGGCATGCAGAATGGAGGACTGGCTACCAGCATCGCAACGGATACGTTGGGAAAGGCGGGCACCGTAGGGTTAGCACCCGCTATTTTCGGATCACTAATGAACATCACGGGGTCTACGCTGGCATTGTGGTGGCGAGGTCGTAAAATTCCCGGCGAAGAGAATTAAGCCGTAGAGGTGTTGAGATATGAATCCAGGTTCTGACGACTGATGATCTCAAGAGGAAATAAATATGTAGGTTGTATTTTCTTATCAAACAAAAGATGGTTGGCCAATTGGCCTATTCCAAGGAACGCCTGCCTTTTACTGTTCTGATTAATGAGAAAATCAATTGCTCCCCTTTTTAGATAATGTCTATTTTCTTTAAGCAGGTCGTAAGCCACCAACCTTATATCATCTTTGCCATGTTTGAGGAGCAGTGAAGAAACAATTGCTGCACCGCGCGATGTTGTTACGAGGATCCCTTTCAAATCTTTTTTTAGAAAAATTTCTTTCAATTCCTTTTCCAACGTGGGTTCATGGGTGGTATTCAGGTCCAGGCTTATAACTGAATTCTTTTGATGATTAAGTTCTTTAAAATAGTCGCAGAAGCCTTTTTCCTTTTCGGAAAGGTGAATGGAATTTTGGACATTATCATAAATATGGAGGATGGCAAAAGTGGCCGATTCTTTTCTGTTCATCTGCAGTAATTCAGCCGCCACTCTTCCACTTTGATAAAGGTTTTGACCGATGAATGACAGTGGCTTTGCATCGGGCACGTTATTATTAAAGACAACGTATGGGATATTTTTCTCATGGCACAGCTTAAAAAATTCGAGCGACTCAGCATAAAACACAGGAGCTGTTAAAATTCCGTCAGGTTGGGACTCAATAATTTGAGTAGAGGCCTGGGCGAAGGAAGATGGTCTGTAAAGATCAAAATGATGGACTTCAATTTTAACGCCATACTGACTCCATTCTTCAATAGCTTCCTCAATTCCGTCTTGCGATAAATTCCAGTACTCGTCTTGTATTGGATCTGGAACAAGCGCTGCAATCCGATACTTTTTGTTCGATCCCAGAGTTCGGGCAATAAGATTAGGTGTATACCCCGTTTTCTCCAGGACCTCGATCACCTTGTCATAGGCGTCTTTTGAAACCTGACCGCGATTGTGAATCACCCGATCCACCGTACCGACTGATACCCCGGCCAGTTTGGCGATATCTTTGATTCTGATGGTTTTACTCATAGGACTGGTTAGGATCTGGTTTTCTATTTAATTCTACAATTTTTTTTGTAGAAATCACATTGCAGATCAATATCGACATTTTGCAAGACACGGAAACTTCGCCGGATCTTATATTAATGAGCTTGCAGGATAAACCTTCACGCAACTAAGTTATAGATAATTAAGCTCAATCAATTGCCGATGCCGGGAGCTTCTTCGTTGTACTCATCAATTGATCAATTTCTCAATATCAGGATCGCCCTCCAGATTTCTCATTTGTCTAAGTACCCATTCGGATCGGTTAACGATATATGGTGACGGCGGATTGACGCCGTATTTTTTGGGATTGGGCAAGCAAGCGGCAATTCTGGCGGCCTGAAGTCGCGTCAACTTTTTTGCGGCTTTCTTAAAGTAGTATCGTGAGGCCGCTTCAATGCCGAATACTCCTCTGCCCATTTCCGCCACGTTAAGATAAACTTCGAGGATTCGTTCTTTACCCCATATTAATTCAATCATGAAAGTGAAATAGACTTCCAATCCTTTTCGTACCCAACTACGTCCCTGCCAGAGAAAAACATTTTTGGCCACTTGCTGACTGATGGTGGAAGCGCCTCTGATTCGCTTCGATTTCTTTTGATTGTGCTGAATGGCTTTCTCAATGCTTTTAATGTCGAACCCATTGTGGTCAGGAAAGAGCTGGTCTTCTGCGGCAATT
>DASUGQ010000387.1:0-3887 GCA_036273935.1 Cyclobacteriaceae bacterium
ACCGACAAGTACCGTGCAGCCAGCTGCAGCTCCCGTACAGGAGGAGAAACCGGATGGACCATTACCGGTTTTGTCTTTTGAAACAATGGAACATGATTTTGGCACCATCAATGAAGGTGATGTCGTTGAATACACTTACAAATTCAAAAACACAGGCGAGGCACCGCTGATTATTCAAAACGCTCAACCTTCCTGCGGGTGTACGGTGCCAGATTGGAGCAAGGATCCTGTCCCTGTGGGAGGAGAGGGTTACGTTAAGGCTAAGTTTGACTCAAAGGGCAAACCTAATATTCAAAATAAGACCATTACGGTTACGGCCAATACCTGGCCTAAGCAAACTCAACTTAGATTTAAGGCTATGGTCGCGCCCTCTTCGGCGTCTGTTAAGTAGCAAACAGATTAGAAATCAACCAGTGTTCAAAGTCCTGCCAAGTACAGGACTTTTTTGTGCCTTAATCCGGCAAAAACATTTAAATTAGCACCCCTTAAACAAATAATATGGATACGATCTTATTGCAAGCGCAATCAACTGGTTCGGGCGCCCAATGGCCACAATTCATTTTCTTTGGAGCTATCATTCTTATCTTCTACTTTTTTATGATTAGGCCCCAACAAAAGAAGGCAAAAGACCAAAAGAAATTTACTGATGAAGTCAAGAAGGGCGACTATGTTGTAACGATAGGTGGTGCTCATGGACACATTGCTGAAATGGAGGGAGACACTTTTATTCTCGAGGTGGAGAAAGGCGGAAGGATTCGCTTTAATAAGTCGGCCATATCTATGGAGGCAACAAAAGCCTCATCCAAAAAGTAGTCAGTTAAAAGCTGGCAAAGAAGTAATCTTTCTTTTCGTACTGTTTGGTTGCGCCCCTTACCCCTATGACTTAATTTGCTTGCCAAATTTATAGATCATGGTGAGGGAGTATATAAATTCCAACAAACAACGGTTCCTGCAGGAATTATTTCAATGGCTTCGAATTCCTTCAATAAGCGCGGACAGCAGGCATAAAAAGGATGTCAGACGTGCTGCAGAGTTCCTCAAAGACAAATTTTTCGAGGCAGGTGTAGACAAGGTGGAAATTTGTGAGACACAAGGCCACCCTGTTGTATTCGCTGAGAAGATTATTGATTCGGCCCTTCCCACTGTTTTGGTTTATGGTCATTATGATGTTCAACCCGCTGATCCCCTGGATCTTTGGGATTCTCCGCCATTCGAGCCGGTGATCAAGGATGATAAGATATTCGCCCGAGGATCCTGTGACGACAAAGGCCAGGTATATATGCATGTGAAGGCTTTTGAGATTATGATGAAGCTTGACCTTTTGCCCTGTAATGTAAAGTTTATGGTTGAAGGTGAGGAAGAGGTAGGATCAGATAACCTTGGAACATTTGTGGAGGAGAACAAGGGAAAACTCAAAGCCGATATCATTCTTATATCAGATACCGCTTTAATCTCTCTTGATCACCCTTCCATTACATCTGGCCTTCGCGGATTAAGCTATATGGAGGTGGAAGTCACTGGACCAAATCGTGATTTGCATTCTGGCGTGTACGGTGGGGCTGTGGCTAATCCCGTTAACGTGCTTTGCGAAATGATCGCATCCCTTCATGATCGTAATGGGTCCGTTGCGATTCCCGGTTTTTATGATAAGGTGCGGCAACTTGACAAACGGGAACGAATAGACTTGAATAAAGCGCCCTTTGACCTGAATGAATACAAAGAAGAGCTTGGAATTGCCGAAGTCTATGGCGAAGAGGGATACACCACAATCGAGCGAACCGGCATTCGGCCCACATTGGATGTTAATGGTATTTGGGGTGGTTATACTGGTGAAGGCGCGAAAACCGTGTTGCCATCAAAAGCCCACGCTAAAATTTCCATGCGCCTTGTCCCCGACCAGGTCAGCTCCGAGATAACAAACCTTTTTACAAAACACGTTAAGTCAATTGCTCCGCCTTATGTCAGGGTAAAAGTGACCGCCCATCATGGAGGAGAACCCGCGGTGACACCGACCGATTCGAAAGCGTTCATGGCTGCCAGCAAAGCATTTGAAGAAGTTTGGGGACAGAAACCAATTCCAACACGCGACGGTGGAAGTATACCTATCGTAGCCCTCTTCAAAAAAGAATTGGGTCTGGATACGGTGCTCATGGGATTTGGCCTGGACACTGATGCCATTCACTCTCCCAATGAACATTATGGAATTAAGAATTTCACGTTGGGCATTGAAACAATTGTAGCGTTCTACAAAAACTTTGCGAGGAACTAAGCCTGACTGCAGATAACTTCCCTTTCGATAAGCGATACAAACTTTTCACTAAGGGCCTTGCGGGAATAAAACCTCTCCGCCAATGATCTTGACGACAGTTGATATGCTTTCAACCTGTCTTGATTGGCAACAAAGGGTTCAATCTCTTTCAAAAAGGTGAGTGGTTGATGTGGATCAACATAAATGCCGCACTTATTCTTTTCAACTTCCTCCTTAATCCATCCACCAAAATTCAGCACAATCAACTTGCCGGCGGAGAGACCATCAAAATATTTGTTCGGCGATCCCGTTTCCAGAATAGGCACAGGCTTATAACAAATAAAGACGGCGTCGCTCACATTCATAATTTCATTTACGCCATCGCGGTTTTGAAAAGGAATGAATGCGAGATTTTCAAGCTTCATTCGTTTTGCCGAAGCTCTTAACTCTTCCAGCATAGCCCCATCGCCGCAGAGCAGGAACTTCAAAGGTAATGGCTGACTGACTTTCGCACACTGAAGAAAATAGTCCAGTCCGTTGGCGAGTCCGATCGCGCCAATGTATGAAACAACAAATTTGTTTTTTACATCATATTTTTTTTCCAGTTCAGCGAGTTTGTTCGATGGTTTGTAAAAACATGTGTCAGACATGTTAGGAATAAGATGAATTTTTTTACTTCTGATCCGCTTCTCGATGCCGTCTTTTATTGCAGGCGATAGTGCGACAATACACGCTGACTTTGTATAAATCGTTTTCTCCAGGGCGAATAGAATTTTCTTGAGAATATAATTTCTTACGAAACCCAATTCGATCGGAGCCTCAGGCCATAAGTCACCAACCTCAAAAACATAAGGGATTTTATAGATTTTCTTTATCCACATTGATGCAATTCCAATCGTCAGGGGAACCGAGATAGTGTAAACCATGTCGACGTCTTTGTACAAAAGGGGGCGCCGGATAATGCCGGCTACAAAAGTTAGAAATGAATAAGTACGTCGGATAAATTTAAACCGATTTTCATACAGGACGGGTAAAAAATGAACTTCGATACCATCTATATGCTCAGATTGGTATTTATTTATGTTTGCTCCCGTAATAACCTTAACGGAATGACCCTTATCGACCAGTGCTTTCGCGAGGTAATATGACCTTATCGCGCCGCCATGATATGGAGATTTAAAATGCTGATGCAGGATCAAAACTTTCACCGGAATGATCTAGCCTGCAAATAAACTACTGTGAGGAACAATGCACAATTGTAGGAATTGAAATCCGGGCAAAAATTAAGAACCTCCCGAGAATTAATTTTCAGGAGGTCCTGAGGTTGGTATTAACACCTAATCCTTCGTTTTCACACCCCTGGCATAGCTTAAAATGTTAAGCACGGTCTGTGATGATGGCTCGAGAAGAGCACCTTCAAGTCTTTTCTTGATGGCGCTTAATTCATTGTATAATGCAAGCAGTTCGGAATCGCAAAGGAGGGCATTGCTAATTTGCTTCTCCTCCTTCTCCGTAATCTCTCGGTATAAATACCTGATCAAATCGTGTTCGGTAAACGTCTTTGTCATAGGCTCTGGTTTTTGACATTTTTTTTCTGAGGTTTATGAGTGCATAACGCATTCGTCCAAGTGCTGTATTT
>DASUGQ010000388.1:0-9096 GCA_036273935.1 Cyclobacteriaceae bacterium
CGATGGAGAAAAGCGATCATTTGTATTACACAAACCCTACGAAGTTATGATTTTATCATTACGAAGGAAAATCCTGACTATGTCCAGGTATTTATTTTATGCATTATTATTACAGTGTACCACGGCGACCGTTCTCTTCTCGTATAATGGTACATATGCCCAGCGCAAAAGCCTGAATGAGATATACGTCTCCCTTGAAATACGCGAAGCAAAAATCACGGAAGTATTCAAGGAAATTGAAAAAAATACAGGCTTCAGTTTTGCCTACAACAACCGGAATATTGACCGTCAAAAGCGGCTTACTGTTCTGGCGTCCAATGAATCATTGGCTTCAGTTCTCCAGGACATATCCGATCAGGCTGGTCTCCAGTTTAAGCGGATAAATGAGAACATTCACGTTTCTAAGGCAGAGGTTGAGGAAGCTTCCGTTATTGAGGAGATCATCCAGGATCCAGTTGCCCGAGCGGTAACAGGCAAGATCACTTCTTCTGAAGATGGCTCAGCTTTGCCCGGGGTTAATATCATCGTTAAGGGAACTTCCATAGGAACTACATCTGATGCGAATGGAAATTATTCGATTGATGTGCCATCAGACAATGACGTTCTTGTGTTCAGCTTTATTGGATTTATTACCCAGGAAGTTGCGGTTGGAAGCCAAACCACGATTAATGTTCAATTGGCTTTGGATGTAGCGACACTTGCTGAGGTTGTCGTGATCGGTTATGGTCAGGTAGAAGCCAAGGACGTGACAGGAACACTGGTCTCGTTGAAGTCCGAGGACTTCAATATAGGGGTAATTTCTTCTCCTGAACAATTAATGCAAGGAAGGGTAGCGGGAGTACAAATTACATCCAATAGCGGAGAGCCTGGTGCTATTAATACCATTCGCATCCGGGGTACAAGTTCTGTGTTGGGCGGTAATCAGCCACTTTACGTCGTGGATGGCGTGCCAATTACGAATGATGATATTGGCAACAGTAGTGCTAGCGGATCAGGGTCTATGCCAGCGCGGAACCCTTTGAACTTCCTTAATCCTAATGATATTGCCAGCATGGACGTGTTAAAAGACGCATCGGCCACGGCAATCTATGGTTCACGGGGTGCTAATGGTGTAGTCATGATCACTACTAAGAAAGGGCGATCTGGTACTCCCAAACTGGATTTCTCATTCCAGGTTGGCTTGAGTAAAATATCCAAAAAGTATGACTTGTTAGGCAGGGATGCTTTTCTGGCTGCGTACGAGAAATATAACGGTGCTGCTGCCGCAGATGCTCTTGATAAGGGAGGCAATACTGACTGGCAGGATGCGGTACTCAGGGATGCAATTTCCAAACAATATGGCCTGTCATATGGTGGCGGAGACAAGTCTAGTAGCTATTTGTTTTCTGCGGGCTACCTCGATCAGGAAGGCATAGTCGATAAGAGCGGTTTACAACGATTCTCTTTAAGGTTTAATGGCGACAAGAGATTCATTCACGATAAACTATTGGTTTCGACGTCGTTCACCATTGCCAAGACGCATGATGACCAGGTTCCTATCACCGTTAACTCAGGATTTGAAGGTGACCTTTGGGGAAATGCACTGAAGCAAGCACCATCCAACCCAATATATGACGACAATGACCCCAGCGGATACTTCCAGTTGGCAAACACGGAGCCGAATCCGGTGGCGATGCTGAATCTGAGCGACATTTATACAAATACACTGCGGGCCCTCGGCTCAATTGGCGCTGAGTTTGAAATTGTAAGGGGTCTGAAATTCAAAACAGTTTACGGGTTTGATCAGTCATCAAGTCAGCAACGGTCCGCTTTCTCAAAATTGCTCAATGTGACAGGCATTTACAACAATGGCCGTGCTTACATTCGTGACAACAATCAGAACAATAACCTCTGGGAGAACTACTTTACCTACGAGAAGACCTTTGGCAATGTCAACTTCACGGGATTGTTGGGTTATTCATACCAGAGCTTCAACACGGCTGCAATTGGTTTTGAGGCCAGCCGATTCAGAACTACTGATGTCGACATAATGCTTAATAATATAGCATCTGCTGATCAGTCAGCGCTGGGAGGTGTGGTTGCGACCAACTCTTCAAATGTAACTGATGAGCTTCAATCATACTACGGCAGGTTTACCGCTGCAATTAAAGACAAGTATATATTGACTGCTACGGTGCGTGCGGATGGATCCACTCGTTTTGGTGGAAACAACAAGTACGGAGTTTTCCCAAGTGGTGCATTTAAATGGAGGTTGAGCGAGGAGAGTTTCATACCTGACGCATTCACTGAACTGAATTTACGTGTTAGTTATGGCGTTACCGGGAACCAGCAGTTCGGACATAATCTTTACACGGAAAGATGGCGCTATGGCGGTCTTCCAGGTTCGGACTGGTCGATCAACACCGGTGCTGACAACACGCAGGGTGGAGGTTTCGGACCCGTATCATTCTCTAACCCTGATCTGAAATGGGAATCCACCGCGCAGTTTAATATTGGAGTTGACTTCGGACTTGTGGACAACAGGCTAACAGGTTCCCTTGATTTTTATAACAAGAATACAAGCGACCTTCTTACACTTTCATACTCTGCACAACCAGCACCGAACCCCTTCCGATATCTAAATCTTCCTGCAAATATCATCAATAAGGGAGTTGAATTGGGATTGAGTTTCGACGCTATTGTTGGTTCTGACTTCCAGTGGAACATTGCATACAACATGGCATACAACAAGAACGAAGTAACGAACCTGAATACTTTCTATAATGCCGGTGAAATAAATGGTCAGGGCTTATCAGGTGCCTATTCTCAACGCATTGCTGATGGGCAACCGCTTTATGCCTTTTTTGTCCGTGAATTTGATGGCTATGATGAGAACGGTATTGCAAAGTACAAGGGGGGTGATGTACAGAAATTTGTTGACAAGTCCCCGCTCCCTACATGGACGCTTGGACTTACCAACAATTTCACGTTTAAGAATTTTGACCTGAGCATTTTCTTTACAGGCCAACTCGGACAGTATGTGTACAGCAACACGGCTAATGCCTTCTTTACAGCGGGATCTCTTGCAAACGGACGGAATACGACAAAGGATGTTCCCACTACTACGGAGGATAAGCTGAACGCCCCGGATGTGTCGACCCGTTTCTTATACGATGCATCATTTGTCAGACTTCAGAACCTTACGCTGGGTTATAATTTCAAACCCAATTCAGGGGTTTTCCAGAATCTGAGAATATATTTAACGGGTACGAACCTGGCCGTTTTCACGGACTATCCTTTCCAGGATCCTGAGGTAAGTGTTCCTAAGCCAGTAACACTTGGAAATACACCACCTGTTGCTGTTGCGGGTATAGATTATACGACCTATCCGCGTTCCAGAACATTTGCTTTTGGTGTTAATGCTACATTTTAATTAACAGAAACTTCTTCATATGAGTAAGATGATTAGAATAACGACAGCCATGTTAACCTTAGGTTTACTGGCTAACTGTACGGACCTCGTAACAGACGAAGTTGACTCACAGGTGATCGTGAACACTGGCGGTACAACGAATGTTGACCCCGCAGCGGCTTTGGAAGGCTCTTACAATGCTTTGGGTACCTTTACTGACCAGGCAGGCATTTATTCCATGATTGAACATACGTCGGATGAACTAATTCCGCCTACGCGAGGGGTTGACTGGAGTGATAACGGTGTTTGGCGGTCATTGTATACCCACACATGGGATCCGTCCCACTCTTATATCAATAATGCTTGGAACGGCTTGAACCAAAATGCATACAATACCCAATCGATTATGGAGGCAGCAGGTGTTACGGCGCAGCAGACTGCAGAAGCTAAGTTTTTGCGGGCTTTCAACCGGTACTACATTATCGATTTCTGGGGAGTCTTGCCTGACCGGAAAACTAGCGAAGGTGGCGACGTCAACCCTAGGGTGTACACGCGTTCAGAAGGATTCGACCTTGTTGAACAGGATCTAACAGAAGCACTACCCAATTTGCCGACAATTGCTCCAACGGTTCCTCAACCCATCGCTTCAAAAGCAGCAGCAAACGCCATGCTCTCAAGATTGTACCTTAACAAGGCTGTTTATACTGCTGCCGCGCCTGAGGGGCCTTACACCTTTGACGCTGGCGATATGGCCAAAGTCATTCAATATGCGTCGGCCGTGATGGATGACGGGTATCAACTGAACTCGAATTACTTTGACAATTTCAAAGGTGCAGGCCCCAGCACAGAGGTAATTCTTACGAGCAGGCAGGGATCTCCGCAAAATCGTGTCTACATGACTTTGCACTATAATCAGAATCCAAGCGGTTGGAATGGTTTTGCAACGTTGGCTGATTTCTATGCCAAATTTGACGCAACAGATGTGCGAAGAGGCATTCCTGCTGGATCGGTGCCAGGGCTTCCTTTCGGATCAGAATTTTCAGGGATTGGACTGGGTGTGCTAACCGGCCAACAAAAGAAGGACGATGGCACAGACCTTATTGACACGCGAACAGGTTTACCGTTGCAGTTCAGTTCTGATGTTCCCCTCTCAGGAGCTGCTACAAACAAAGGTTATCGCGTGATGAAGTATCACCCGGCTTTCTATGATAAGTATATATTAATCCGTTTTGGCGAAGTTTATTTGAATATGGTTGAAGCGAAAGTGCGTGGTGGTTCAGATCCAAGCAGTCCAACTACTGCACTGGAGGATATCAATGCCTTGCGCGCGCTTCGTGGTGCACCTCCACTCGCTTCCGGACCTTCTCTGGATGACGTGTTGGATGAACGTGGCCGGGAATTGTATTGGGAAGGCTTGCGCAGGATTGACCTGATACGTTTTGGTAAATTCAATGAGCCATGGGCTGAAAAAGGAACAAACACAGACGCTTTCCGTGTTTTGTTTTCTATACCTCAGCTTGCAATTGACTCAAATCCAAACCTGAAACAGAATACAGGATATCCTGGGGCACAATAGCAGCTAAATGTTTTCAACGAAAGAAGGCAAGCGCTGAATACTTGCCTTCTTTTTTTATTTTTACATCCTCAAAAAAAACGCCTGCAGGTGATGTGGAGATATTTAATATTATTTCAAATTTTAATAACAACAGCTTGCACAAACACACCAGAGAAAAAAGACCTGGATAAAAAGCAAACATTATTTCATCGGTTGTCCCCAGAGGAAACCGGAATTCAATTTGAAAATACAGTCACCATTCACGGTGACTTTGATGTGTTTCGCTATCGCAATTTTTATAACGGAGGGGGTGTTGCCATTGGAGACATCAACAACGACGGTTTGAGTGATGTTTATCTCACCTCGAACATGGGGACAAATAAATTATTTCTCAACAAAGGAAATCTTAGGTTTGAAGACATCACTACAAGAGCTGGCGTGGGTGGTACGAAGGTATGGTCGACAGGAGTAAGTATGGCCGATGTCAACGCAGATGGGTTGCTTGATATTTACGTCTGTAATTCGGGAGATATCAAGGGCGAGCGCCGGGAAAATGAACTGTTTATCAATAACGGTGACCTAACCTTCACTGAACAGGCGTTGAAATTTGGATTGGCGGATAAGGGATTCTCTACCCATGCTGCTTTTTTTGACTACGATAAAGACGGTGACCTCGATTGTTATGTATTGAATAACTCGTTCAGACCAATAAGCACGCTGGGTTACAAGAATCTCCGTAATCAGCGTGATCCTGACGGTGGAGACAAGCTCTATAAAAATGAAAACGGAATCTATGTTGATGTAAGCGAGGGTGCGGGAATTTTTGGTAGTGTCATCGGATTTGGTCTGGGTGTGACCGTTGGCGATGTCAACCAGGACAGTTGGCCGGATATCTATGTTTCCAACGACTTTTATGAACGCGACTACCTCTATATCAATAATAAAGACGGAACGTTCACAGATCGCCTGCCTGAATATATGGGTCACATCAGCATGTTCTCCATGGGTGCAGACCTTGCTGACCTTAACAATGATGCATACCCGGAAATTTTTTCGACAGATATGCTTCCGGAAAAGTACTACCGGTTGAAGACCCTAACAGCCTTCGAAACATATGATGTCTACAAACTGCGCTTGAAAAATGACTACTATCATCAGTTCATGCAGAACATGCTTCACATGAATAATAAAGATGGTACTTTCTCTGAGATCGGTCAACTGGCTGGCGTGGCCGCAACAGATTGGAGCTGGGGCGCCCTGATCATGGATTTTGACAACGACAGTAACAAAGAAATTTTTGTCAGCAACGGAATTTATAAAGATGTAATCGATCAGGATTTTATTGAATACATGGGAAGCAGTGAAGGCTTTCATGCAGCAGTGGATGGAAAAAAAGTTGACTTTACACAATTTAACAACCAGATGCCTTCGACCAAGCTGAGCAACTACATGTTTACAAGGGACAATGAGTGGCAGTTTAAAAATGTTGCTGATGAGTGGGGACTGGCGGAACCAAGCTTTTCAAATGGCGCGGCCTATGGTGACCTGGACAACGATGGCGATCTCGAGTTGATAGTAAACAATGTCAACCAGGAAGTTTTTGTTTACAAGAACAAATCGCGTGAATTGAATGGCAATAATTTCCTTGCATTCTCTTTTAAGGGCTCAGGCTCCAATTCTTTCGGACTTGGTGCGACACTCAAAATATTTATTGGAGACCAGGTATTGTATTATGAAAATAACCCTATAAGAGGTTTTCAATCGAGCATGGATTATTGCATGTTGGTTGGCTGCGGAACGATTGCCCAGGTTGATAGCCTGTATGTTACATGGCCCGATCGTTCAAGGGAAGTGATGCGCGCCGTAAAGACAAATCAAAAGATTGATGTGAAGCACTCGCAGGCACATCCTTTTGAGGAGACTGAAAAGAAAAAAGAGACATTGTTCAATGAAGTTTCGGTGTCAAATGTTCGACATGTTGAAAATGAGTATAACGATTTCGATCGTGACCGGTTAGAATATCATATGTTGTCAACCCAGGGGCCAGCCATTGCGGTGGCAGATCTCAATAAAGATGGAAGAGATGATTTTTATCTGGGTGGATCAGTTGGGAAGCCGGGAGTTATTTACATTCAAAAACTGTCGGGTCAATTTGAAGCTACTCCGAATGATGTTTTTCAATCTGATTCCCTTGCTGAAGATACCGATGCGCTCTTCTTCGATGCGGACGGTGATAGCGACCTTGATCTGTATGTCGTCAGCGGAGGTTCCGAAAACTTAAGGCAATCCCCATATATCCTGGACCGATTTTACGAAAACAAAGGACTAAAGAACGGTCAGCCTGTCTTTTCTCGCACAACTGATAAGTTACCCACGATTTACCAAAGTGGAAGTTGCGTAAGAGCTGCTGACATTGATCAGGATGGCGACCTCGACTTGTTTGTCGGTACCCGCGTTGTACCTTCTTACTACGGAATGCCTTGTGATCAATTCCTCCTGGTGAATGATGGCAAAGGAAACTTCACCGATGTCACTCAGCGATTTTCACCACAATTGAGATCGTTAGGAATGGTCACAGATGCAAGCTGGTTTGATTATGACGGCGACGCGTTTCCGGACCTCATTATTGTTGGCGAATGGATGCCGATAACAGTTTTCAGAAACGACGGCAAACAACTTGTCAAAGTTGAGAATGTAACGGGCCTGGAAAAGTCCGACGGATGGTGGAATGTGATAGAAGCAAGTGATCTTAATCATGACGGTGCCACTGATTTTGTTGTGGGTAATCTTGGACTTAACTCAAAATTTAAACCCACAGTTGATTTTCCACTAACGCTCTATGTGAATGATTTTGACCAGAATGGGTCTGTAGAGCCGGTTATGACTTCATTTATTGATGGAAAGGAATTTCCTCTGGCGATGCGGCAGGACATCATCAGACAGATGAGTTCACTCAAAAAGAAATTTGTCTACTACAAAGAATTCGCGCAAAAAAACACGGCGGATATTTTTGATAAAAAATTAATGGATGAAGCGTCCATTCATAAATTTTACGAGGCTCGAACAGTGGCTCTTATCAACGATAAGAAGGGAGGGTTTATGAAAGTGGCACTTCCGGTACAAGCGCAAGTTTCCCCGGTTTATGCGGTGGCGACCGGAGACTTTAACAACGACGCCAGGACGGATATTTTTCTTGGCGGAAATCTATTTTCTGTTAAGCCTGAAGTTGGAAGATATGATGCCATGCATGGCGTCGTGCTTCTTGGCCAAGATGGCGGTCAATTTTCCGTTTTGAATTCAAATGAATCTGGAATAAAAATAGAAGGAGAAGTCAGGCACATTAAATTTCTTCAAATGGGCAAGGGTAATTCTGCTTATATGGTTGTGAGAAATAATGATGCAGCAAAACTCTATAAGAATAAGTGAGCATGAGAAATTTTTTATATAGTGTGTTGATTGGTGCCCTTGTATTAACAGGCTGCGCAGATAGGAAGAATAGTAAATTTGAAATGGTTCCATCTTCCCATTCAGGAATAACCTTCCGGAACAAATTAACTGAGACTGTTGAGTTTAACATTTTTAATTACATGTATTTTTATAATGGAGGAGGTGTTGCTACGGGAGATGTTAACGGTGATGGATTGCTGGACATTTATTTCACCGCCAACCAGGAACCGAATAGACTGTACTTAAACCAGGGCGACTTCAAATTCATTGATGTTACTGTAACATCGGGTGTGGAAGGTTTTAAAGGATGGACTACTGGTGTAACGATGGCTGATGTCAACGGGGACGGGAAGCTCGACATATATGTCGGTTATTTGGGAGACTATAAGATCTACAAGGGCCGCAACCAATTGTTTATTAATGAAGGAAATGATGAGAAGGGCATTCCATTGTTTAAAGAGCGGGCTATGGAATACGGTCTCGACCTGGTTGGGTTTTCTACACAGGCTTGTTTCTTTGATTATGATCGCGATGGTGATCTTGACATGTACATGCTTAATCACTCCGTTCATCAGAATGGCACATTCGGCAAGTCCAGTCTTCGCAAGGTTACTCATCCATTATCAGGTGATCGGTTATTGAAGAACGAGAACGGAAGATTCATTGATGTCACACCAACGTCGGGAATTTATAGCAGTGCCCT
>DASUGQ010000389.1:0-2542 GCA_036273935.1 Cyclobacteriaceae bacterium
TCGTATTCTTATCAATACAACGACAGCGGATATCCGGTCACAGCAATTACTTATTACAAATCCACAGGGAGTCTGAAGAAATCGGAAAAGAAATTTTTCTATAAATAATTCACTTCGCAGAGGGTTGTCTTCTTCTTCCGGTCTGATCTGTGATGTCGTATCGAATATGAGCGTGTTGAATGGGTAGAGCGCGAAAATCGCGTCAGTGGTGGACCGTATTTTTAATTTGAAATGCGCATTTTTACATCACCATTCATGATTTTGAATTTGTCTATGGAACCGCCAAAAGACATCGGGGACAGCAAGGACCTTGTTTTCGTGGGCAAGCTCAGGCAAGAGGTTGAAGATAATCTGACAAATGACCAGTTTGGCGTCGAAGAGCTTGCCAAAAATATCGGGCTAAGCCGTTCGCAATTACATCGCAAACTCAATGCAGCTACCGGACAATCGGTAAGTCAGTTCATCCGTGAGTATCGGCTCCAACGTGGAATGGAGTTGCTGAGGAGGGGTGATTTAACGGCAGCCGAAGTGGCCGATCGAATTGGTTTTGGCAGTGCAACATATTTCAACAAATGCTTTAATGAATACTATGGCTTTCCCCCGGGGGAGGCCAAAAATAGAATGACGGATCTGACCACGGCAGATCCAGCGCATGCGATTCCACCGCCTCAGACATCATCAAAAAGAAGATCGCTTTTCATTGTAATTGCTGCAGGCGTATTGGCGGTTGCCGCGGGAACCGCCTATTACTTCTACACTTACCGGAATACAGTTGTCTTGCCTGCCGCCGATAAATCCATTGCTATACTTCCCTTTAAAAACCTCAGCGCGGATCAGAGGAATGAATATTTTAGTGAAGGTATCATCGAAGCGATCCGCACGAATCTTTCACAGATTGGTGCGCTGCGAGTTATTTCAAGAACTTCCGTGGAGCAATATCGCGAGAGCACGAAACCGGCAAGCGAAATTGCCAATGAACTTGGCGTTGCAACACTACTCGAAGGAAGTGTTCAGCGCGACAACAACAAAGTGCGCATTGAAGTCAGACTTGTCGATGGTGCATCAGAAGGACAGGTGTGGTCGAAAAGTTATGACCGGGAATTAAAAGATGTGTTTGCCATCCAGAGTGAAATTGCGGAAGAGATCGCCGGGGAACTTAACGCAAAACTTTCCGCGGAAGAGCGTTCAAAACTTTTACGAAAGGACACGGAAAATCCCGAGGCATATGATCTGTATTTAAAAGGAATCTATGAGTACCGGACCTACACCAATCTCGGGACACACAAATCCATTGAATACCTGCAGAAAGCGATCGCACTGGATTCGAATTACGCGCGACCTTATGCAGCGCTCGCCAACAGTTACATCGGCCTTGCATCAATTTTTGGAGCAGAGATGAATGCCCTTGAAGCCCTGGAAAAAGGAAAGCCTTTGATCGACAAGGCGCTGGTACTGGATCCCGGTCTCTGTGAGGCACACATGACACTGGCATTCTACCTTTTATACCACGATTGGAATTTTAAAGATGCGGAGAAAGAATATGAAATTTCCATTCACACCAACCATCCTGATGCATTGGCTTTGTACATCGATTACCTGAATTTCGTCTCGAGGCATGCAGAAGCGATGAAGTGGGCCGAGCATCTCAACAATAAAGAGCCTTATTATCCAAACAGCAGGATAATTCTATCCTATGTCTATAATCACCGATTGGACGAGGCACTCAGGTTTTCTGAGGCCAGACTCAAGGTATTCAATAACTATTACACCTATGACTCGCATGGCTTCTTATTGTTAAACACGAAGCGGTATGCAGAATCAATTGAGTATTTCAATAAGGCGATGGCGATTGAGGGAATCCGGTATCCACGAATGCTGGGATGGATGGGCGCCGCGTATGCCAAAGCAGGAAACCTGGAAAAATCAAATGAACTGATTGAAGAGCTAAAAGGGCGATGGGCAAAAAAAGAAAATGGATCGATCGCCTTTTTCATTGCCGTTATCTATTCTGCTATGAATGATAGAGAAGCGGCCCTGTCATGGTTAAAGGTTTCGTTTGATACCCATGAGATGGAATTGCCCTGGCTGATGACGGAGCCACAATTTTATCATCTGCAAAATGAACCCGGGTTTCAACTCATTGCCAAGGCAATTGGATTTCCCCAGATCCAGTGATAAAAAAATGCCAAAATTTTGCTCTCCTGTAACATCAGGAGTCTGCAAGCCTTCCCTGCAACATACGTTCAAGCCCATTCAACAGGATTTAAAGCTTTAAAAAAAAGTTTAAAATCTTCGCGACAGACCTAAAACAAAGGTTTCCGTTACATCCCAACATTACGCCGGCCTCTGCCACAATCAATTCACCGGAAACAGGTACGGCGAAACTTATTTATAACAATCTATTATCCACCAAAAAACCAACACAATGGAAACACAAGCAAAAAACACCCGAAGAAAATTTATTGGAACACTGGCGTTGGGAGCAACTGCGGGATTGTCCGCAATGGGCGCCACGTTCAAGAAGAACACAATGAATCTAACC
>DASUGQ010000390.1:0-6066 GCA_036273935.1 Cyclobacteriaceae bacterium
ACAAAAAAAGGATCAGCAAAATAAAGACAAGCAAAAACAGGAGCAACAACAAAAGCAGGAACAACAAAACAAGGATCAAAAGGAAAATAAAGATCAGCAAAACAAAGACGAGCAGCAGAAAAAAGAAGAGCAACAAAAAAAGGATAGCGAGCAACAGAAAAAAGAACAAAGCGAAGATCAGAAGGAAGAAGAAAGCGAATCCAATGAACAAAAAGAAAAAAATGATCAGTATAAACCTGATCCTTCAAAAAAGCTTGAAGAAATGAAGATCACCGAGGAGAAGGCAAAGATGATCCTCGAAGCAATGAAGAACCAGGAGAAACAGTACCTTCAACAACAAAAAAGGAAACCAACAAAAAGCAGAGAGAGAAACAAACCAGACTGGTAAGTCTGGGCATCTCCGGCAAAGTTTCATTTAGAATTAACATTTTCATGAAAGAGGTATACATTATTTCCGCAGTACGAACGCCTATCGGAAGTTTCGGAGGAAGTCTGTCGTCATTAAGCGCAGTTCAATTAGGAAGTATTGCAGTAAAAGCAGCCGTTGAAAAGGCCGGGGTTGATCCAGGACTCGTTCAGGAAATCTTTATTGGGAATGTTATTTCAGCGGGACTTGGCCAGGCGCCGGCAACGCAGGTCGCTGCAGGGGCAGGCCTGGGCTTTAATATTCCCTGTACGATAGTAAATAAAGTATGCGCCTCGGGCATGAAAGCCATTATGTTCGGAGCCCAGTCCATTATGCTCGGACTAAATGATGTCGTTGTTTCAGGTGGAACAGAAAGCATGAGTAATATTCCATATTATCTGCTAAAGGCAAGATTTGGTTATAAATACGGCAATAGCGAGCTGATCGACGGCTTACAATATGATGGACTGACTGATATTTACAATCACTGTGCTATGGGTGTCTGCGCCGACAATACCGCAAAAGAAATGAATATTTCTCGCAAAGAGCAGGACGACTACGCGATCAATTCGTATAAAAGATCCGCGTCATCCTGGTCTGACGGCAAATTCAAAGATGAAATCATTCCCGTTGAGTTAAAGGATAAAAAGGGCAATGCCACCTTCTTCAATGAAGACGAAGAATACAAAAATGTGAATTTCGAAAAGATACCCTCGTTAAAACCAGCCTTTAGTAAAGAAGGAACAGTTACCGCAGCAAATGCTTCAACGCTCAATGATGGTGCTTCTGCCCTGGTGTTGATGAGCAAGGAAAAGGCCACTGAACTTGGACTAAAACCTATTGCAAAAATACTCGGCTTTGCCGACGCCGCCCAGGAACCCATGTGGTTCACGACAACACCCTCACTTGCCATTCCGAAAGCCATGAAGCATGCGGGGGTAAGTAAGAGTGATATTGGCTACTATGAAATAAATGAGGCTTTCTCGGCGGTGGCCATCGCCAATAATGTCAAGCTAGGTCTTGACCCCGAAAAGGTGAATGTTAACGGTGGCGCTGTGGCGCTTGGACATCCGCTCGGTGCATCCGGTGCCAGGATCACAACGACGTTAATAAATGTGTTGAAACAGAAGGACAGTTCCATCGGTGTCGCTGGCATTTGCAATGGCGGCGGTGGTGCGTCCGCGATTGTCATTGAGAAGCTTTGACCGATCGATCCCATGGTGGGCACTCTCTGCCGAAACAACATAACAAGAGTGATGGGCGTTATCTTACCGATCCTGAACTTTTTTATCGGGTGAACCCAATCAAAATGAAAATAATTCGACCTTTTCTCTTAATTCTTCTTCTAACACAAAGTGCATACTCACAAAAGGAGATCAGAACATATTACGATCAAGGGAAAGAACATATCCAGGAAATCTATCATGTAGAAAAAGACAACGAGACCTACATAGGTCATTACCAGCGCTTTTATGAAGATGGTACCCTTATGGTAGATGGAAATTTTGAAGACGGTAAAAAGTCAGGTCTATTCACCGAATATCATAGCAACGGAAAACCGTCACGGGTACTGCACTACGTGAATGGTATGCGTCATGGAACTGTCCAGGTATTCAATGATGATGGTATTCCCGCACAGAAAGCCTATTTCCAAAATGACATCCTGGTGGATAGTGTCAATCTGTATTTTGACAATGGTAACATTAGAGGGACATCATTCTTTGTCAAGGGTAAACCAGATGGTTTGGTAAGGGAATACTATCCTGGAGGAGCAATTAAGAAAGAGATCAATTACAAAAATGGCGAACCCAATGGGATAACCCGTACGTTCTATGAAGATGGAAAAATAGAAACGGAATCAAATTTCTCTGATGGCATCTTAACCGGCTTCTATAAAACTTACTTTACGAACGGCCAGCCCGAAACGATATCTACCATGGAACAAGGTTCAAAAACGGGGAAATACAAAACGTACGACCGGGAAGGGCACCTTATCCTGGAAGGTAGTTTTCTAAACGGAAAACTTGAGGGTGACAACGTTGGATACTTCATCGATGGAAGTACACAACACCGGTTCAAATATGCTGACGGAAAAAAGACGGGGACTAATTTCGAGTATTATCCAAATGGAAAAATAAGAACCAGGGAACAGGTCGCAACGAACAAAGTCGATATGACGCAGGAAAAATTTGATAGCCTTGGAAATGCACTTTCGGTGAAAAAATTCAGAAATGACAAACCGCAAGGCACCTGGATTTTTTATTATGAGGACGGGAAAACGCCACGTATCAAAGAAACCTATGAAAATGGAAGATTAAATGGTGTGCGCTATTCATACTATTCTTCCGGAAAATTAGCAAAGGAAGAGATGTTCAAATTCGACCTGCTTGCCGGGCCATTCAAAACATATTATGAAAATGGCGCACTAGAGTCTGTTGGTGAATATAAAAGCAATAGAAAGATTGGACCTTTCACATCCTACCATCCCAATGGTAAAATTCATGAGCAGGGAGAATTTGCTGCTGACAAGAAACATAACGAGTGGAAAATATTTGATGAAAACGGGAACCTCGCGGAAACAATTGTCTACAAGGCAGGGCAAATTGTTAAATAGATCTCTCGTACGAAGCTCCGCCATATAATAAAACCGATCACTGACTCACGGCACCAATGATAGGGAATTTCTATATCCTGAATCGGACAGTGTTGGATGAGCCATGATAGAGACAAAAAAAGGACAGACTGTAAACCAAACAGTCTGTCCTGCACCTTACCCTCTCTAAACCTACTGCACTATTTCTTCCGAAAAAGAAAATTCTTTTACACTCCGAAACTATTTACTTCTCGTCAGGTAACCCTTGTCTTGATTTCGTAAATGATGATGAGGAATACCTTTCGCAATAGTCCAGTATGGATATCCCTTTGAAACTATATTTCCCTGTGAGATATTTTCACCTTCGCCACCGATTTTGTGAACACCCTTAGACAAAGCAATTGCCGGCGTCTCAACTGATCGAAGTTTGGTCTGTTCATTTTGGGAGCTTTCATATGCTGCTTTGTTGGCATATTTTTGCACTCCTTTGGATACATAAATCTGTGCATTTGCCACCACCGCAGCAAATGAAAACAGACCCACTAACAACAATTTAGAATCCAGAATTTTTGTCAGCCCTTTCATAGTCCATTGTTTAAATCTCTTATGTAAAGAAACGGGATAAAGGGCAGGGTGCTAATCAGGCAAATTGCTGTATTGACATCCGTTTTTATACGGATAATCTTATAAGGGTTTTCCCTGATTGATCATCAAATGATCTTCAATTCGATGGCTTTTTTTATCAATTCCGCTGTATTGTTGACTTTCATCTTCTTAAGCATGTTGATTCGATGAGACTCTACGGTTCTGATGCTGATCCCTAATTGATCAGCAATTTGCTTTGTACTGTTTCCTTGTGCCACCAGGTCGAGTACTTCTTTTTCCCGAGCGGTAATCTCGCTTAACTCATTAGCATCAGGCCTTCTAACTGTCTCCGCCAGGATATTGGTAACAATCGGGCTAAAGTATTTTCCACCCTGATAAATCGTTGTAATGGCTTTCTCCAGCTCAATCCCTTCGATGGTCTTTAATAAATAACCGCTGGCACCAATTTTCAAAGCATTGACAATATACTCGCGCTCCTCGTGCATCGTGAGCACGATAAACCTCATAGCTGGAAATTCTTTCGATAACTTTTCTATAGCCTCAAGACCATTTACGAAAGGCATTTTTACATCCGTGAGGATAATATCGGGTTGCATGCGGGTAGCTATCTCTATTAATTCTTTGCCATTCTCCGCCTCCCCAATAATTTCGAATTTTTCACTTTTGTTTAGCAGTGACTTAAATCCCTCACGGATCAAGGGATGATCGTCTGCCAGCACTATGCGTATTTTTCCCATTAAATAATGTTTGTCAAATTGGAATAGTGACCTCAATCGTTGTTCCTTCAGCCGGTGTTGAATGAACTGCCGTTGTTCCGTTCAGTAACCGGGCGCGTTCTTTCATATTACGCAAGCCTGATCCATACTGAAAAGTCTCTGCGCTCTCACTGAACCCAACACCATTGTCCTGGAGAATAACATAAATCGAGTCTTCCTTATCCAAAACATGGAGGTCGACATGTGACGCACTTGCATGCTTAACAATATTATTAAGGCCTTCCTGAACAATTCTGAAAACTGCACTGCTAATTTCAAAAGTCAATTTGCGATCGACCTCTTTAATATAGCGGAAATCAATGGTAAGCGGCGAATATTTTCCAACGTTATCACAAAGTCCTTTAAGTGCCGCCTCCAATCCATAGTCCACCAAAGCATGTGGCATCACATTATAAGATATACGCTTGATTTCAGCAATGGTATCGTTAATCTGTGATTTAAGTTCCTGTTTCAACCGGTCGTTGCCCTCGAGCATCTCAATCCTAATCCGAATGGCCGTTAACAATTGCCCCACGCCGTCGTGCAACTCAAGCGTAATGCGCTGACGCTCGTACTCCTGTCCTTCCATTAAAGCGGCCGATCGTTCACGAGCCAGTTTCACCTCACGCTCATTATAGCTCTTTAATTCGTCGCGCATCCTCTTCAGCGAAGATCCTAATTCATCATCATCGCTCAACGTGGCAAACTCAGTGTCGAAATTTCCAGTGCCTATCTCTTTGGCAAAGGAAGTTGTCCGATCAAGAGCGTCGATCAACTGTTGGATGGCCTGGGTAATCTTTCCGATTTCATCAGCAGATCTTACCTTCAGTTTTTCACGCGGAATAATTCCCATTGAAAGTGATACAATGATCTTTTGCAGTTTTAATATGGGCTGTGCGATCGCATTTGAAAGCACAATTGTAATAAGCATCGTGACGATAACAAGCGCCACCGTAACGCCAGCCAGGTTATTCCGCAACCTGATAATCGGCTGCATGGCTTCCTCAAAATCAATCTCAGATATGATGACCCATGAAAGGTCGGATGTACTAATTCTCCGATAAGCACTGAGCACATCTATGCCGCGGTAATCTTTGATCAACGTCGGACCAGATGAACTGACAAACGCAAACCTGGTCGCTTCGGTCTTTACCTTAAGCGTTAACGGCGGCGTATCCGGAAAAAATCGCGAAGAAGAACGCATGTGGAAGTCGCTTCCAGCCAGATAGGATTCACCTGTGCTGCCCATTCCTGTAATCTCAAAAAGTATTTCCTGAATGCGCTGAAAGTTTTCCTGCACGAGGACAGTGCCAACCTTCTTTTCCTTATCATGAACAGGAACATAATAGACAACAACTGTTTCCTTTGACGGAACATAAGGTGAAATATCAATGATTTGAAGCCGATCCGGATTTTTCTGAACTATGGAATCTATTCTCTCCATGATCCCAGACGGAAGGTAGGTCGATGAAGTTGAAAACAATTGATGGTGATTAACATCAAAGATTCGGATATTATCAAATCCATACAGCTTCAAAAGGTCATCAATGAGGTTTTGAAAATCAGGCTTGCCCTCGAGCTTAAGTAAATCCACCTCGGAAACAACATTGAATAGATCCAGGAACTTATTATCAACATGCAACGCCTCCAGTCCCCGCTGAGACCTGAGAAAATAGCTATCAATCAAATCTTTTTTCAAAATGTTT
>DASUGQ010000391.1:0-3024 GCA_036273935.1 Cyclobacteriaceae bacterium
GATGAATTTAAAAACTATTTACGCAAGATCAGGGTGATGGGAATTGATATGGAGACCGCTACAATCTTTTCAACAGCATTTGCCAATAAGATTCCGGCTGGTGCACTGTTGTTGGTTTCAGATCAGCCTATGATCGAGCAGGGAGTTAAGACGGAAGTCAGCGACAAAGGCGTTACACAACAATTTGTTCCATTACATTTGAAAATTGGAATTGAATCGCTGAAACAATTGATCAATAATGGAATGACGGTGAAGCACCTCAGGTACTGACAGGTCTTTGAATGTCTTTCGCTTTTACGGTCAAAAGAAAAATCATTCCAATCACAAAATATACCGCCAGTGCCAATGCGCTGTTACGCATGCTGCCAGTAATCTGATTTATGAACCCGTAGCTAAATGTACCGAGCACAATGGAAACATTATAGGTCACATCAAAAAAACTGAAGTACGACGCAGTGTCTGGCGTATTTTCCGGGATGAGTTTTGAATACGTCGCCCTGGCAAGTGATTGAATGCCCCCCATTACAAGGCCTACCAGGACGGCCAATCCATAAAATTGATATTCCTGATTAATGAAGTATGCTGTAATACAGACCACAATCCAAAGCAAAATCATCACGCACAAGGTGAGCTTATTACCTTTTCTTTGAGACACCCGCGCAAAGAACCAAGCTCCAAGGGAGCCAACCAATTGGATTAACAAAATGGAGAGGATTAACCGATCACCTGGAAGATGCATTTCGTCTGTACCAAATAAGGTGGCCAGGTACATTACTGTTTGGACTCCCATATTGAAAAAGAAAAAGGCCGATAGATAGCGTTTCAGGTCAGGAGAATGTTTCAAACTATTCCATACTTTATTAATCTCCTGGTATCCCCTTAGCCAAATGTTTCCAGTCGATTTTCGTCCTGATGAATTCTCAGGAAGGATTCGGAAAACGAGCGATGAAAAACCAAGCCACCATATTCCCACCAATAAGAAACTGAATCGCATGGCATGCCACTCGTCTTTAAAGACCACAAACATTTCATAATTCATCACAATGAAGAGACAGATGATCATCAGGATCACACTTCCGTAATAACCCATCGAGTAACCTCTTGCACTGACAATGTCATAGCGATCTTCACTGGCAATCTCAGGCAAAAACGCATCGTAAAAAACGAGGCTGCCCGAATAGCCTATGCTGGCAAGAACGGAACAAAAAATTCCCCAGGTAAGAGAGTCGATCCCCTTGAAAAAGTAAAGGCCCATGCAGGAGAAACTCCCTATGAAAACGAAGATCTTCATGAAAAATTTTTTCTTTCCTGAATAGTCCGCCATCCCAGAAAGAAGAGGGAGAATGATAGCTACAACAAGGAACGAAAATGACAGGGCGTAGGAGTACAAAACCGAATTGCGCACGGGGAATCCAAAAAAAGAAACAACATCACTGCCCCCGGCTGAGACTGCTTTGGCTTTATAGTAAACCGGGAAAATGGCGGAAGTGATGACGAGTGAATAAACGGAATTAGCCCAATCGTACATGCACCAGGCACGGATCGTTTTGTTATTGTTTAGTTGGGTTGCTATTGCTACGCCGTCCATAAAAAAAGGCCTTCCAAATTTTCAGAAGGCCCGTTTATTTCAACTGATGAACAACTCTTTATTTTTAAAATTCGGCTCTCTTTGGGTTAGCAGAATAAATTAATTTACGTGCATTCGCTTTTCTTAGTTCTGTTTCAACGTCAGCAATAATACCTCGCTTTGTTTCATTATCAACCTTCAATGCAACAGTTAACTGGTCCCTCTCAGCCTCATCAATATTTGACTTTGCCTGATTGACCCATTGAATTACTTCCTTGGGTTGAATGAAAACATCGTTTGCCTGAATCTTGGGTTCCTTACCCCACTGCTCTACTTTTCTTGGTTCACCAATGTAGAGATAAGCAACAAGCGTCTTACGTTGGAGCTTTCTCATTTGTGAAGCCTCTGGCAGGCGTTGTTGAACGTTGATCGAGGTATCCCGTAATTGCGTAGTCACCATAAAGAAGAACAATAACATGAATACCACGTCCGGCATGGATGAGGTCGGAATTTCCTGTTTGACGGCTGCTTTTTTCTTAAACTTTGACATAAGGCAATTCTAAATTAGTTTAAAGATTTAACCTCCCACTTTTGTCGGTTCTGCAATGGAAATAGCCATTGGAATTCCGGCTCTTCCCTTCTCATAAAGCTGTTCATACTCCGGGGTTTTCTTTGGGTCTGAAGCTATTTCCCGCCACTTCTCATTGGTAACGCCAGCCTGATCAGCATAAATATCATAATAGGCCTTTTGAATGGCATCGAGAATTTCAACAAACTTTTTGTGAGTCGTTCCTCTATCAGTTTTGTATGATACAATTGCTTTTTCAGGATTGTCTGACGAATTGGGATCGGCTCCGTTGTTAAGGATGAACTTTTTAATGTCCTCTGTCAGCTCGTTATTTGTTTTTGTCCATGGCTCGCCTTCAACAAGTAGGTTGTCAAATGAATTAACCTGTATTTTAAACAAATTCCGTTCCTGGATCTTAACATCCTCAGGAGGCAACGCTTCCGGTGGAGGTGGAAGGGCTACGCTCAATCCCTTGATATTTGCCACTGTCGTTGTTACAAGAAAGAAAACAAGCAACAGGAAAGCTATATCTGCCATTGAAGCATTGGGGATCTCTGGTGTCGGTCTGGGCATCTGTACTTTCTATTTAAATGCTTTTGAAATTTCTGAATAGATCAAACCTATAATTGCAATAAGAATTGTAATATAAAGGACAATTAATCCTGCTCCTATCAGCTTGGAGGCACTTTCGCCAATCCCTGAGACGGCCCAGCTTGGCTTCACGGCATTACTGGAGATTGCATAGGCGACTATGAAAATTACAACCAGCCCAATTATACCATATAGTGATTTAAGAAAGGCCCCTGGAGATTTTACTGCGTGCATTAACGGCAATACTATTGCTGCCACCACTGCAATAAAAAATAAGGCATACATAAAATACAAACCT
>DASUGQ010000392.1:0-11316 GCA_036273935.1 Cyclobacteriaceae bacterium
TTGTAGGTTTCCCAGTATCGCATTTCAGGATTTGGAATTAATGACTTAAACAAGTTCTTATAAGGTTTAAAGGAAACGGCACCGTGAAAAAATACTTCCAACTGGGGCCAAACCTCGAGGATATTTTTTTTCCCCTCGAGCTCAACTATCCTTTGTATTAGTAAAATAGTCCATGTGGGAACGCCTGCGATATTAGTTACATTAACATTAGCCGTTTCATGGGCCATCTTTTCTATCTTCTCCTCCCAGTTCCCCATCAATGCTGTCTCGAGGCTGGGAGTACGGATAAATTGCGCCCAGTGTGGAAGATTCCGCATAATCACTGCTGAAACATCTCCATAAAAAGATGAGGCTGATGAATCATATTCATTGATCTGGTGGCTTCCTCCGACGGCAAGTCCTTTTCCATCGAACAATCGCGTATTCGGAAAGTTGTTAACGTAAATTGAAAGCAAATCCTTTCCGCCCTTAAAATGACAATCTTCTAAAGACTCTTGAGAAACCGGAATAAATTTACTCCTGGCATTTGTCGTTCCAGATGATTTTGAAAACCATTTAATTTCCGTTGGCCAGAGAATATTTTGCTCTCCGCGCATAAGACGCTCAATGTAGGGAAACGTCTTTTCATAGGAATGAATGGGAATCCTTTCTTGATATTGCTGATAATTTTGAATACTGTCAAACCCAAATTTTTTTCCAAACTCAGTCTGCGCCCCCATTTGGATCAATCTTCGAAACAACTCATCCTGAACCTCATGAGGATATTTAATAAAAAGCTCAATCTGATGAATGCGCTTTTTCATCACCCAGGTCAAAATTGAGTTAAGAAGTCCCATAAAAAGTTTAGCGCTAAATTAATAAGACTTTGGCCGTTTAAAAAAATGTGCGATATGTATCAAAATTAGTGCACCCGCGCGCGACGCAATTCAAAATTCTGTCCCAGGTAGACCTTGCGAACCTGCGGATCATTGGCCAGGTCTTCAGCTGTTCCAGATTTGAATAGTTTACCATCTACCATTAAGTAGGCGCGATCAGTAATTGAAAGGGTTTCGTCCACATTGTGGTCCGTGATGAGAATTCCTATATTTTTCTTTTTCAATCTTGCAACAATTGACTGGATTTCTTCGACAGCAATTGGATCAACCCCTGCAAATGGCTCATCCAGCAATACGAATTTTGGATCCACCGCCAAAGCCCTTGCGATCTCCGTTCTCCGTCGCTCTCCCCCCGACAATGACATGCCCAGATTTTTTCTCACTTTATGCAAGCTAAATTCTTCAATTAACTCCTCAACCTTATCCTTGCGTTGTTGCTTGGTGAAATCGCGTAACTCAAGCACGGAAAGAATATTTTCTTCAACGGTTAGCTTTCGGAACACTGACGCCTCCTGGGCTAAATAGCCAATGCCACGCTTTGCACGCTGGTACATTGGCAATGGCGTGATTTCTTCTGCGTCAAGGAATATCTTCCCTTGATTTGGTTTGATCAGACCAACAATCATATAAAAAGATGTTGTCTTGCCCGCTCCATTTGGTCCAAGCAAGCCTACAATTTCTCCCTGCTCAACTCTAACCGACACATCATCAACAACGGTTCGTGTCTTATATTTCTTTATCAAATGCTCAGCGCTCAAGATCATTCCTGAAATTTTATATCGCGAATTTTGAATTGCACACTAGTGTTTCCGTTATAAGTATTCTCCTCAACAGAAAAAACCATAGAGAAATTATCGCCTTGCGACAATCGCTCATAATTCTCGGCCAGATCGAATCCCACTACTTGAAAAACATTTTCGTTACCGTGCTGGGCCGCCAGAAAACGGACATGCTTATCTTTGAAACTGGATAACGAGTTAAACACTCGAACATTCGTCGCCTCAAAAACAGGCTTTTGATTCTCGGGGCCAAAAGGAGCCATCTGCTTTAATATATTTATAAACTTGGGTGTTATTGTATCAAACTGAATGGTCAAGTCTATATCAATTACTGGCGTTAACATATCGGTTGTTATCGTAGACGACACGACCTCCTCAAATTTTCTTTGAAAGGCCTCAAGGTTGTTTACATCAAGAGTCAGGCCAGCTGCATATTTATGGCCACCAAATTTTTCAAGAAGGTCACTGCATTCGCAGATTGCGTTATACAAATCAAATCCGCTTACACTCCTGGCGGAGCCGGTTATTTTATTATTTGACTCTGTTAGAATAATAGTTGGGCGATAAAACCTTTCAACACAACGAGCTGCCACAATGCCGATTACTCCTTTATGCCATGAATTCTTGAATAACACCGTTGATTTTGCCATCCTCATCGATTCATTTCCTTCAATCATTGCAATGGCCTCCTCCGTAATATCACTGTCCACCTGTTTTCGAAATTCGTTTTTCAGGTTAAGTTTTTCCGCCATGGAATTTGCCTCATCTTCGTTTTGGGCAGTAAGTAAATCCACCGCGGCGCTTCCATGTGCAACACGGCCGGCAGCGTTAATGCGCGGTCCAAGGGTAAATACAATACCGGAGATGTCAAGTTCACTTCGCAGCGCTGCAATCTCTTTGAGCGCCTTGAGACCTGGTATTGGATTTTCGTTTAATTTCTGCAGGCCAAAGTGTGCCAAAATACGATTCTCACCCGTGATTGGGACAATGTCAGACGCAATGCTGACTGCCACGAGATCAAGATATTCATAAATCTCAGCCTCGTTGTAATATCGCCTGGCAAATGCTTGCATAAACTTGAAGCCGAGCCCACACCCGCTTAGTTCTTTATATGGATAAGAGCAATCTACCCGCTTTGGATCAAGTATTGCCACAGCATTCGGAAGTACGTCTCCAGGCAAATGATGATCACAAATAATAAGGTCTATTCCTTTTTCCTTTGCGAGATCAGCCATGTCAGTAGCTTTTATGCCACAGTCCAATGCGATAATAAGTGTGAATCCATTTGCTTCGGCCCATTCAATGCCCTGTTTGGAGATCCCATAACCCTCAGCATATCGATCCGGAATGTATACATCACAATTCGAATATATCGTTTTTAAATAACTGAATACTAACGACACGGCTGTAGTTCCATCCACATCATAGTCACCATATACCAATATGCGTTCCTTACGGTTGACAGCAGTCTTTAAGCGATCAACAGCCACGTCCATATCCTTCATAAAAAAGGGATCATGAAGATTGTACAGCGATGGCCTGAAAAAATCGCGTGCATCATTGTAGCCGGTAATATTTCGCTGAATTAAAATTGCTGCGAGATAGGAATTTATGTTGATCTCCTTCGATAGCTTTTCGATCTGTTCATGGGAAGGTATTTTTTTATACTGCCAACGTTTTTGCATATCAGTTTAATTCAAAATTCAACACGCCCTTTTCCCCAGGCTTTCCATTTGGCCCGTCAATACCGCTTAGTCCTTTGACACCATTTTTCTTATTCGGAGAAAGTCCTGGCGGGCCTGCATAACCCTTCCGGCCACCAAAGCCAAAATGACCCCCTCCACTCCGAAAAACCAAATACTTACTCATCGTTGAGCGCACATCTCCACAACGCAAACAGTTTATAAAAAGAAGTCCACCGTTGCCTCCATTGCCGCCTGCCCCTCCATTGCCACCATTACCGCCATCACCGCCTTTGCAGTGAATCGTTCCCGCACTCCCTCCACCTCCGTTACCTCCATTGCCCCCGTTACCTCCATTTCCTCCAGTCAGATCCACAGATATTTTCCCTCTGACATATAACTCATCAAAATACAAATACAGATTTAGCCCATTACCGCCATCTAGCCCTCTTGACCCATTGCGAGCAGACTCGCCATCCTGGCAAGGTCCAAAAGGAACGATACCATCTTTGCCATTTCTTCCATTTGAACCATTGATGCCGGGCCCTTCGATAAAGCATTCTTTTCCAATAAAAGCAACCTGAGCTCTTATATAGTTCTCTCTTTTAAGCTGGTTTAGTTTTATCCTCGAAGAATCCATCATGATGAGCGTGTCTGCAACCAAAATATCGGAGTTGACTATTTCAAAAATTTCATTCGTTTTGATAACCAGCTTACTTACACGAACCTGGCCATACAAACTCAGAATACTAAATAAGGTTAATATGGACGCGCATAAAGAGAACTTCATAATACTAAAGCTAACTCCAGACCAATAACTTCAAGCAATGATGCTATGTTTTTTGGAGAAATAAAAAAAAGCAGTACTCTTTGTACTGCTTGTGATCTATCCGTTAGGAATTCAGACTAATTGGAGGTTTGGGCCGGCTTCTCCGCCGTCACGCCTTCAAGGACATCTTTAATTTCGACTCTCACACCGTCCTTGTAGGGAACAATCCATGCATCCTTTACACCCATTTCACGCATATATTTTTTAAATGTATCGGCTTCCCAATAATCGCGAAAGACACCTATCGTATATCGCTGCGCTCCATCTTCTCCTTTCTCTCCACCGAAATTGGGATTGTTCTCGAAATACTTTGAAAGATCTTTGTTTCTAAATGCCCCGATTTGAACTTTGAACACAATTCCTTTTGAATAATCCATCGGACTGGGATTTTCATTTAGCTGTGTCAATTCAGCCCGGGCAGCGGAGAGTTGGCTTTGCGCCTGAGTGAGCTGACCTTCAAGCTCGGCAATTCGAGCATCTTTGTTGCTCATGGTAGATTGCAATTGGTTCACCTGCTGATTAAGGGAAGATACCTTGCTGTCAGCAGCCTGCTTGTCTTCCTCCAATTGTTTGAGATTGGCCGGACTTTTAGCGTATTCTTTAGCCTTTTTTTTCCACTCCTTTTTCTCTGATTTTGAGAGCTGGCTATAAGCTTCGTGGGAGGCAAAAAAAATGGCCAAACAGAAGAGGAGTATCAGTTGGTTTTTCATCGATGTGAACATTAAGTTTAAAAAATGAAACTAAAATTAACTAATTATTTTGAAATCATCCAGTAATTGTCGCAAGGCTTAAGAACAATTCGATCAGTCGTCCAAACTTCCTACCATTTTCTCGGGCCTGACCCATTGATCAAAGTCATCAGAAGTTAGAAATCCAAGTTCGACAGCGGCTTCGCGCAGAGTCTTATTTTCCAAATGGGCTTTCTTGGCAATCTTTGCGGCCTTCTCGTAACCAATATGTGTGTTAAGCGCTGTAACCAACATTAACGAGTTGTCGAGATGCTGTTTTATTATTGGCAGATTCGGTTCAATTCCTATGGCGCATTTTTCATTGAAAGAAACGCAAGCGTCACCAATCAACCTTGAGGATTGAAGAACATTTGCCGCCATCAATGGCTTGAAGACGTTCAATTCAAAGTGACCATTGCTTCCGCCAATTGACACTGCAACATCGTTTCCGATCACTTGCGCGCAGACCATCGTTAACGCTTCTGGCTGAGTAGGATTCACCTTGCCCGGCATGATTGACGAGCCGGGTTCGTTATCGGGAATAAGAATTTCCCCAATACCACATCTTGGACCTGAACTTAACATTCGAATGTCATTAGCAATCTTCATTAACGAAACGGCAGACCTTTTAAGGGCTCCGGACAATTCCACGATTGCATCATGCGCAGCAAGTGATTCAAACTTATTAGGGGCAGTAATAAAAGGGAGCTCCGTCAATTCTGCAATTCTCCTGGCAACCAACACATCATACCCTTTCGGGGTGTTTAACCCAGTTCCAACCGCAGTACCGCCCAAGGCAAGTTCGCGAACAGATTCAAGTGCATTTCTCAGTGCCCGGACACTGTTGTCAATCTGTTGAACGTATCCCGAAAATTCCTGACCGAGGGTGAGGGGTGTAGCATCCATAAAATGCGTTCGCCCGGTCTTCACAATTTCCTTAAACGTGTTCACCTTGGCAGCAAGCGTTTCCCTCAATTTCATCATGCCAGGAATAGTCACCTTCACGACCTGCTGATACGCAGCGATATGCATAGCCGTAGGGAAAGTATCGTTGGATGATTGGGATTTATTTACATCATCGTTTGGATGCAGCACTTTTTTCTCATCGGTCAATTTTCCGCCCTGCAGAACATGAGCGCGATATGCAATTACCTCGTTGACATTCATATTACTTTGAGTGCCAGAGCCAGTTTGCCAAATCACGAGGGGAAACTGGTCGTTAAGTTTGTTTTCCAGAATCTCATCACAAACCCGGGATATAAGATCTCTTTTTTCTTTAGTCAGAACGCCCAACTCGTGATTGGCAATGGCAGCAGCTTTTTTTAAATATGCAAATGCATATATGATCTCTATGGGCATGCTTGCCGGAGGTCCTATCCGGAAGTTGTTCCGCGAGCGTTCTGTCTGCGCTCCCCAGTATTTGTCTGCAGGAACATGAACTTCTCCCATAGTGTCCTTCTCTATTCGACTATTCATTGTTTGATCGTTTGTTTAGGGCATAAAAATATATACAGCCAAAATAAAAAGCCGGTCTAACCCGGCTTTTTATTTTGCTGAATATGATCATTGAAATCTAATCCCGGAAGTATTTGTCTTCATCAAATTCATCGCGCTGTCCTGTTTCTTGTTCCTCAACAGATTTTGGCACCACGCCAACCTCAAGAATTTTAAATTCTGTCCGTCTGTTCTTTGCCCTACCTGCAGGGTTGTCTGTACCATCAGGGTTTGTATTTCGTGCAATTGGCTGCGACTCTCCATAGCCTCTTGCTGATAAACGGTCAGGGGAAATTCCTTTGCTGATAAGGTATCTGACAGTCGACTCAGCTCTCCGTTTTGAAAGATCAATGTTATATTCAAAACTTGCGACACTATCGGTATGTGAACCCATCTCAATCTTAATCTCTGGATTATCCTTAAGAAGCTGCGCCAGCTTGTCAAGTTCGAGCGCTGACTGAGAAGTAATGTAGGTACTATCAAAACCAAAATAAATATTTTCCAGTACAAATTTCTCATTAACCGCCTTACGGTCAAGCACCATTACCGTATCAAGTGTGATGTTTGTTACGAGGTCTTTAAGCGTTTTTGGATCGACACCCTTGCCGCGCGTTGAATAAATTTGTCTCTTCGTAAGGAATCCATCTGACTCTGCGATTAAATTATAGTCTTCGTTGTCGTATACTCGAAAGAGAAACTTGCCATCATTGCCCGTAATATAATCCTGCATGACCTCATTCTCACCGCCAACGAGAGTAACCCGTGTGTTGGGAAGAATTTCCAATTGATCGCTCTTATTTTTAAAATAAGTTATTCCCTGTAAATAGTAATTAATAACCTTTAAGTTAGGATCTTCATTTACGAATGTGTAAACGTCATCATCGCCTTTCCCTCCATCGCGATTGGATGTGAAAAATCCCCGATCCGGCCTGAAAAGAAATATGCCAAAATCGTCCCCGGTAGAATTCATGGGTTGACCCAGATTCTCAATAACATTCTTTCCATTCTTTCGATTAACAACGAACAGATCGAGACCCCCGTAGCCCGGGTGGCCATCAGAAGCAAAATAAAGCTTACCATCTGACGATACGTATGGAAACATTTCGTTTCCGGGTGTATTAATTTCCGGTCCAAGATTCCTTACTCTGGTGAATCTGCCTCTTGAGTCCATTACAGCTGAATAGAGGTCAGTTCCTCCCATAGCATCCTTAGTTTTTCGATTAGATGCAAAGTACAACGTTCTCCCATCTGGACTGAAGTTTGGAGAGGAATCCCAACTAAAGTTCTTGCCGATTGGATCCGTTTCATCCCGGTATTGGGTATTCACCGGTGGATTAACCTTAACGGGCTCTGACCAAATCCCATTTCTAAATCTTGACAAATACAGGTCAACGTCTACCCCTCCATTTTTTTTGCTGGTATTGCCTCTCCCGAATATCATCATTGATCCATCTGGCGAGAAAGTAATACACCCTTCATTCCGCACCGGATCATTAATAGCTGCTGGCAGCGGGGCTATCGTTGTGACATCGACATTAGCTCCCCGGGTAGCAACTTTGTAAATATCCGAATATGGCGTCCCGGTGGCCTCATAAATCTTATTGTTGCCTCTTGTTGAAGTAAAGTACAACTCATTGTTAAGATAAACAGGAGCGTATTCGGCATTGGGAGTGTTAATCAATTCAAGATTTTTAACCCTATAAAAATTCTCTTTTGAACTTATTCTCTCCAGGTAAAGAATTCCATCCAGTTCGGCGCTTGCCCTATCTTTAACAACTTCCACTTCCGCTGATTTTGACAACTCCTCAAGTTGCTGCCTGGCCTCATTGTATTTACCATTTGCCTTAAGCGCTTGAGCGTAATGAAACTTGATGGTGTCTTTATTCAACCCTTTGCCTCCAGCCTTCTCATAATAAGGTTCGGCATCCTTGATGCGGTTTGATAATCGATAAGACTCAGCGATAAAGTAATTCGCCTTTCCATTACTGGCATTGTCTTGCAGGATTTTTTTGTAAAGATCAATAGAAGTCTGATACTTGCCTAACTGAAATGCTTTATTTGCCTTCTTCTCAACACTGCAGGCAGCTAATGAAACAATAAGCATCAAAAGCAGAAATCTCATAAATCAATTTTAAATAAACATTTAAAAGTACAACTATCCCGTAATGGAATCAAAGGTCTTGGGGCCAATATATCGCTTAATCCAGCTCTTTGATGCCGGGATTCTCCACATGTGTCTCAACGAATCAATTGTGTCTGCCAATATGTTGAACGTAACAGAATCCTCACTTAATTCTCCAGAATTGAATTTCTCCTTTAATTCTTGAATTCTGATTTGCGTTACCTGTCCATTGATCTCAAATGGTATAAGTCCCCTGTCAAAAAAATCTATCCCTGTAAGTTCTTCAAGGTGCTTAATGGTATGCGTCGAAAGGTCTATCGAGCATCCACTGGCGCCATTTTGATTTTCATCGACTGCCAAAACTACAAAGTGATCCTCCAAAATCGAAAATGATGCTTCAAGGGATTTTCCATGCGCCGCCCAGGTCGACGTAAATGCCAACAATTCCCTTTCCAGGATTAATCGCTGGGCAGGCTCTATAAATTTGTTCGACTGATATATCCAAACCCGAGCGTGATCAGGCAACTTGCTAAATGGTACGTACATAATATGATTTTTTACTTGACTAAACCTTGACCTTCGGCTATAAGTTCTGCAATGTCTTTTACCTTAACGTCATTCTCTCGATTCTTATTCTTAATTCCATCGGTCAACATTACCATGCAAAATGGACAAGCCACAGCAATAGTAGCTGCTCCGGTTCCCAGCGCTTCTTCTGTGCGTTCAATATTTATATCTTTTTGTCCCTTCTCCGGCTCCTTAAACATTTGTGCGCCGCCGGCTCCACAGCACAAGCCGCGAGTTCTTGACCGTTTCATCTCAACAAGGTCAGCATCTAATACAGATAAGACCTCACGAGGTGCCTCATACACATTATTGCCACGCCCAAGAAAACAGGAATCATGATACGTAATTTTTTTGCCGTTGAAATTTCCGCCTTCTTTCATTTTGATTTTGCCTTCATCAATTAATTGTTGCAAAAAAGTCGAGTGATGGAGTACCTCGTAATTACCTCCAAGGTCAGGATACTCATTCTTCAGCGTATTAAAGCAATGAGGACAGGCTGTTACTATCTTTTTTATCCCATAACCATTCAAAACCTGAATGTTATTCATTGCCTGCATTTGAAAGAGGAATTCATTGCCTGCTCTTCGGGCCGGATCTCCCGTACAGGATTCCTCTGTTCCCAAAACAGCAAACTTGATTTCGCAGGCGTTGAGAATTTGAACAAATGCCATGGTCACTTTTTTATATCGATCATCAAATGAACCGGCACAGCCCACCCAAAACAAAACTTCCGGATTTTCGCCGCGACTCAAGGATTCGGCAACAGTAGGTATGTTCATAGCTATGCTTTTTCTTTAGCCCAATTAAATCTATCGGTGGGAGAAAATTTCCACGGAGCAAAATTTGTCTCAATATTTTGAAACATGGAATTCCAGGATGGTGGACAGCCAGACTCTTCCATTGCCACGTAACGCCTTAGCTCCAAAATAATTTCCAATGGGTTAATTGAAACGGGACATGCTTCGACGCATGCATTACAGTTCGTACAAGCGTTGATTTCCTCCTTGGAAATATAATTACCGAGCAAACTCTTGCCATCATCAAATCCGGATTTGCCATTTGTAAGTTTCGCGCCTACATCTTCCATTCGATCGCGAGTGTCCATCATGATTTTTCGAGGCGAGAGTTTCTTCCCTGTAATGTTAGCTGGACATTCGGATGTGCAGCGCCCGCACTCTGTACATGCGTATGCAGCCAACAAGCTTGTCCAGGGCAGATCATTTATGTCCTTAGCTCCGAATCTCCCAACCTCTTGCGGCGGAGTCTCAGCAATCCCAAGCATAGACTTCACTTCATTGGTCACCACAGGCATATTGTTCATCTGCCCTTTCACATGAATAGAAGAATAAAAAGTATTTGGAAAGGCCAGAAAAATATGAAGATGCTTCGAATAGGTTATGTAAATAGCGAAGCCCAAAATTCCCAGGATATGAAACCACCATGCACTTCTTTCGATTATAACCAAACTTTGAGTTTCAAATTGCTCGAAGTGCGAGACAATCATTGAACTAAAAAAAAGATCACCAGTACGAGGGTAATGGTCAGGCAGCCTTGATTGCAATACCTGGTCCGAAGCATTCATGCCGAGAATTGCCAGCATTAGTAAAATTTCCGAGATCAAAATAATGTTCGCGTCCAAACGCGGCCAGGATGTCATTTCGGTTGACCAAAACCTCTTAATGCGAATGACATTTCTCCGAAATAAAAATGCTAAGCAAGAAAACAATACTCCTATTGCTAAAAATTCGAATCCATTCATAGCCCAGTGGTAGGCTCCGCCCAGGTAGGGAGCAAATGCCCTGTGCTCTCCAAGGATGCCATCAATGACAAATTCCAGGACCTCGAGATTAATAATAAGAAACCCGGCATAGATCAATAAATGTAAAACGGCAGGTATTGGCCTTTTAAACATTTTTTTTTGTCCAAATGCCAACAGTAGAAGGTTTCTCCAGCGTTCACCCCTGGACCCAGGCTCAATTTCAACGTCCCTCCCAAGCAGAATATTCCTTCTTATATCGAGTATTCGCTTTCGTCCATAATAAATTGTCAGGCCGACGGTGAGGATGAATAGAACCTGTTGAATAATGTCCATTATGCTGAGCCTTTAAATTTTGCGTGGAATATAAAATTACATACTTTTGTGCCCCTGAAATAAGTACATCGAGATTTAGGTGATGTAGCTCAGTTGGTAGAGCAAAGGACTGAAAATCCTTGTGTCGGCGGTTCGATTCCGTCCATCA
>DASUGQ010000393.1:0-3154 GCA_036273935.1 Cyclobacteriaceae bacterium
GCCCAGGCGGGAGCAACCTTCCATTCCGGCTTTGCCACGATTTGGTATCAATGGAAAAACATGTTGATCACACCATTTTATTGGCTAATCGGACCATTCTACAGAAGAAGCGAGCGTACAACCATAGGTGAAATTATGGAAGATCGCTATGGCAAGGTGATGGGGATTGTCTACTTCGTTTTTGCAATAATGTTCTTCGTGTTCAGCATGGGATCAATGCTACAGGGAGCGGCCAAGATCATTGCCATTGCCAGCGGTGGCTTGATCTCTGCAAATGCAGTGGTGTTGACAATGACTGTAGCGTTTATCATTTATAGTTTTGCCGGCGGTTTGATCGCTGCCGCCTACACGGATTTTATTCAGTCATTCCTGATTATCATTCTCTCTATACTTCTTATTCCCCTGGGTCTAAAGGAAATCGGTGGCTTCACTGGATTGAAGCAGGCATTGCCGGAGAATTATTTCCAACTGTTCGATAAAAGTGTTGGGATGGATTTTTTTACGATCTCCATGCTGACCATGAATGGAATTCTCGGCATCACCTCACAGCCACACATGTTGTCGATGTATGCTACCGGAAGGACTGAGCGCGGTGGCAGGATAGGGCAAACCTTTGGTTCACTCTTTAAGCGATTGATGACCATTGGCTGGGCATTGACCGGATTAATTATTGCAGCATTAGTATTAAAAAATGGAGTTACCCTTGATGACCCGGAAATGGCTTTTGGCTACGGAAGCAGAGAACTTCTCGGTTCGGGACTTAAAGGTTTGATGCTCGCCGCTATTGTGGCGACGAATATGTCATCGTGCTCCAATTTCATGGTAAACACCGGGGCACTTTTTACCCGTAATATTTACAAACGTTATATGAACCCGGAGGCAGATGATAGAAAATTGTTGTGGATTGGCCGGGTTTCAGGTTTGGGAATATCCTTGTTGGGAGTGCTCTTTGCGCTGAGCATCGATAATGTATTGCATGCCTTTTTGTTCACAGAAACGACCGCTGCGTTTATTGGAATTGTATTTCTTGGCGGTATTCTTTGGAAGCGCGCAAACCGATACGGAGCAGGAGCGGCTGTTATTACGTCATTTGTAACCTACTACCTTGTGAATTATCTCAACACAGGCGTCATTACACTGATCTATACGTGGACGCCCGGACCATTCGGCCTGGCTATGCTGGTCGGATTTGGATCCTTTTGGCTGGTCAGTGTGATGACAAAAAAAGAAGATCCCGCAAGAATAGATTCATTCTTCGACAGGATGAGACGTAAATCAGACGCTGATGTTCCGGAGGGAGCAGAGAAACCGCTTGCTGAAAATACCGGGGATGATCTTTTGCTGCTCGATCTTCCGGGCTGGATGACGCGCCGCCGTTGGAGAAACTTTTTCAGTCGCTATCGCGAAGACCTTGTTGGCTTTGTCTTGAGCTGGGTAGTTGTCGGGTTGCTGATTCTGATTGCCTGGTTAATACTGCAGCTTGGTTAGGAATTTCAATGAATACACTGCTTCAATTCGCCAATGTCTTTTTCTTTGTCTTTCACGTTGCCTTAATTTTGTTCAATCTTTTTGGATGGATATTCAAACCGCTAAGAAGATGGAACCTGGTCACACTAGGACTCACCGCTTTTTCCTGGTTTGTGCTGGGAATTTTTTATGGATGGGGTTACTGTTTTCTTACGGATTGGCACTGGCAAATTCGGGAAAAGCTGGGTTACGCTAATGAATTTGATTCCTACATTCAATTTCTGATTGCAGCGTTGTTTCATGTATCAATTCCAGAAAACGTCGTGAACATATTGACTGCAGGGTTCTTTTTCGTCGCGCTGATCATGAGTATTCTTTTTAATTTGGGTATCATAACTGGTAGAAAGAAGTAAAGAAAAATTCATTCATCAAAAGGTATGTTGGTCATCGCCTTTAGCCGACTTTGTGCCACTTGTTTATAAACTCTTCCGAAAGGAAGTTCCTTCCCACCAACGTCAACTGCCTCCGCGTTGAAAGAATTGACATGCTTTAATGCAATCAGATAGGATCGGTGCGCTCGTATGAAGTCGGAAGCAGGAAGTCTTTCCTCAAATGAACTAATGTTCTCATTGGTAATCAGAACCTTTTCTCTAAGATGTACCTTCGTGTAATCGCCCAGGCTTTCAATAAACACAATGTCATCAATAACAACAGGATAAGTTTTGCGATCAGCTTTGATGTTAATCATTAGTTTTGGAGGCGGAGAGGGTGGTGGTAAATTCCTGGGCTTTTTTTGCAGTAATCATCCTGAGGCTTACAAAGAAAGAGTGACTTGAATGACTGCTGTTTCAAATATCACTTGCGTCTTAAATTATTAACGGGATTCAGGTTTATGACATTGAATAATGGAGAACTCGTCATCTCTAAAATCTAATCGGCTGCCTTCAAGAAACATTCGAAGGCAATTTTCCGGACAAGGGAAACCTATTGAATTTGTCGTACCTAACGGCCTTTGCTCAACCGGATAGGGATCAAATCTTACCATAGATATGGCTTTGGCCAGCCAGGGCAAAAGGATCTATTTTGTCGCCGGAGAAGCATTCCAGGGACGAACAAACCGACTATCAAAGTGTTATTGAAATAGGTTGATAATGACCTGACAAAAGTCATTGACAACGCCATATTAGAGCGCTAAGATGCATTCGCTAAAATTGAACACAGAATGTAATGTATCAAATTATTAATAAATTGAACTAAAACAACCCCATATCATGAAAAAGTATTTGTTCATTTCCTTTTTAATGGTAGCCTCAGCCTGCAGCACATTAAAGGTCACATATGATTATGACAAACAGGCTGATTTTGCCAAGTACAAAACGTACGCGTTCAGTGAAGACTCAAAGAATCTGGGTATTAACCAACTTAACCGCGATCGCATTTTATCGGCAATTGAAACTCAGATGGCCGCAAAGGGATTTACCAAATCGGATAACCCGGATGTCCTGGTTGATGTTCATGTTCGGGCAGAGCAGAAAATGGATGCCACTGCCACAACAACGCCAACCTATGGTTACGGAGGTCCCTGGCGTTATGGTTATGGAGGAGGTTTTTCAACCACACAGATCAATTATAATGAGTACGTGGAAGGAACGTTGTTCGTAAACCTCGTGGATAAGTCAACGGAGAA
>DASUGQ010000394.1:0-11359 GCA_036273935.1 Cyclobacteriaceae bacterium
AGCAATTATTGGCAAAAGACTTTTTCTCAGGAAGATCTCTCTTATGAGTGGTTCCAGTCCTTGTCAGAAATGCAAGCGACTAGTAATAGAATCTTGCCTGAATAATAATTAAAGTCTGGTCAGGCTTAGTACCAGACACTCGATAGACCAATCGATGTTCATTAGTTATCCTTCTTGACCAGTATCCTTTCAAATTTCCCCTTAACGGCTCTGGCTTTCCTTTCCCTTTGAAAGGTTCTCTATTGATTTCCTTGACGAGGTCATTGATCTTTTCAATGGTTTCAGGATCGTTGGTCTGCCGGTAGAGATAGTCCTCCCACCCATGATCAGTAAAAGCAATAGTCATGCGCGAAGGTTATATTCTATTGTTTTTTTCTCTTGATGGTCGATTTTTTTCTAACAGGGCTTGGTGGCGTGTTGTTATCCAGGCTAAGTTTTTTCACTGTCACATGACCCGTCTTATCTTGAGCAATGCTTTCTAAAAGGCGAGTTACATTGGCTTGAGTGGACATCAAATGCGCAGTCTCTTCCATGGCATTAAATTGATCCAAGGTCAGGACAACATAATCTTTTTTCTTAGGCCCGGTAACAATAAGAATATCCTGATTATCTTCTATTTCCTTTAAACGTTCTTTCATTTTGGAACGGAACTCCGTAACCGTGGTAGTTTTCATTTTTTTTAAGTAGTAATTACAATACTAGCAAATAATACCATAAAAGTTACGTAATTAAGTACTTTTTTATGTACGTTAAATACGATAACTTTTTCACTTTTGAATTATTTGGTCAAACTTAAGATTACTCCATCCTAGTCCTTTACCGGCTTCTTTTTTACGGCCAATCCATAAGCACGAAGCTCCATTTATATAACGGACCAACTGTGGTGCGCGCGAGACTAGTAAGCCCGAGCTGTCAAGGGTTTTCTCTTCTATAAAATAGGGCGCAGACTTTTCCGTAAGCAGTACTCCCATCGGGGGTTTTGCTGCGGGAAGCTTGGCGCGCTGAAGGCGTATCTCGGCATTGCTGCCCTCCATGTGCACAGGAATAAAAGGTATCCAATTAGCCGGGACCCTTGTTCCGAGAATGTACTGGACATTCGGTTTGATGGCTTCTTCGGTTGGCGGCTCCGTGTCAAATTCCGAAACAGGTGGTCTTTCCAAAGCCATCTCGTCACCGCTTGTCCCTTTGCCGGATTGTGAAGGGACGATACTTTCAACTCCCCAAACCATATTAGCCATTTCATCGCGAAGGAAATTCACTTGTTCAAGTGGCGATCCCTCCAAAGCCTTCGAACCTGGAACAAGATAAAATGAATTCGTAGCGGAGGAGGATCTGCCCTGGACATTCGTATGATGAAACATCGTCCAGCGATGCCATTGGGTCTCGGGACCTTTTCCAGCGGGACGAATAAGCGTATATTCTCCGAAGACATCCTTCACTAAAATGCCTTTCATCTCACACAGAGTGTTGACATCAAGTTGGTATGGCAGCATAAACCAGTCGTTGGAGCACGTAAGACCAAACTCCGCAAGCAAAAGATGTAGCAGTCCCGTTGGCGTGGTATCGATGCGGCCAAAATCCGTCATACTTTCCTCCATCATCCAGAACCGGGGATTTGGCATTCCCCGAAACGATAGTGGAGTTGGAATGTATGACTGAATACTTTCTGTTATGAGGCTGTTATCGAAAGGCGTTCCTCCAGATGATTGTGCGATGTCAAATGCGTACCAATCCAGGTGTCCCCCGGGATAATGGTCGGCTACAAGTTTTTTCGACGTTGTTTCTCCCGTTGTCGAACTGATAGCAAATTGGTATTCCAGCTGTGAAGGCTGCCACGCGGGATTTATGTTCGTACGTGGCTGATTGTAGTTACGGCGAAACCAGGTCTCGAAATCTTCAATCTCAGTGACAAGACCAGCAGAAAGTGTAGCCGGTACGTTATTGTTTAAGATCGCCTGGTAGAATCTGAATCCATCGAACACTTTTCCCTGAACTACTCGTAACATTTGGATCCCGTCCACATCATTTGGGTCGGGTTCGTGATCTAATGGATATTCGTTCATGAGTTGACCCAACAGAATGAGGAAATTTGGCTTAGACTTTATCAGCTTTATGAAGTATCGCCCCATCTGCACCGACAACGCCAGATTCGGTCCCAACATTTCCCGCTCGACGACGGTTTCGAGCGGTAGCGATGCATCGTAAGGATGTGCGTTATCTCCAAAATGTATCGTGTTCATGGTAGTATGCTCGCCAACTACTTTCGTGGTCACGGCGGTAGCTGCATCTTCACCTTTAAATTCGCCGAACTGCCACTGACGCGTTAGCATCCACATGGCATCGCGGATTTCGGCCCTTAAGCTACGATCGAAATCGACGGCGCGGGGAATCGCCTCCAGACGATTGTAGACCGTGATCGAAGGGACCAAATATTCGGCGAGAACAAAATTTGAATAGTCAAAATCGGCAGCTGCTGGCATATTGTTTTTGTTTAAGTGATTTGATTTATCCCAATGCAGTTAGTGGAAGATTCTCCGCGTAGAAGTGGATGTTGTTCCGGTAGTCTAATGAGATATCCGTTCCCTGCTGTGAGTAAGTGGAAAGAATAGCCGGAAGAAGCACTCCCAACTCCGGCCTATTCTGAGTGTCGAGCAACGCGGGCTCTATAGCTCGCAGTTTCGCCCTCATCAAGGTGTCATTAAGAATTCCCACCAATTTGTCCCAACTCCAGTTACCAGTCTCCTGCGGTGTCACCGCCAGCAACAATGCCTGCGGCGCCTGGGCATCGGGTTGGTTGTAGTTGAATGTCAATCCGGTTATGGCTTTCTTCTCGCAGATGTTTTCGGTCCAGTCATCAATCAAAAGACCGCATTGATCTTTTTCCGTCGCGAACGCCTCGACACCGTGAATGACGATCGACAACGTGTCATCCGTGATGTTAAAGCGAGTTCCGTCGGAGGCGATCTCAGGGAACTCTACGGCAAGCCAGCTGTCATTCGCGCGGTAAGGAAGTTGTGTTGGCGCTAGCTCCAGTTGGTCGTCGTTATGTAGTTCGTAAAGAGTACGGACGTAATCCCACTTTGCCAGCCGCGGCCTGATTGCTGCGGACTTCTGCATCCACTCTTCGGAAGGGAACTTCATCTGCAACTGGTTCTTAGCGTGCAATAGCAACTGATCACGGTGTTGATCGGATTGATGGATGTCCGTAGGATTATTGTAGGTAAAGTGAGGAAGAATATTGAAGTCGGCACCGAACAATGTTTTGCCTGCTTCGATAAGGATGGCTACTTTCTTTTCCGTTTCAGAATTCGTCGGTTCGCTAAGAGTCGTAAGCAGTTGGTCCACCTTATCCATGATGTCAACCATTCTTCCTGCAACAGTTCTCGCTTGCTCGAGAAGAATGGGTTTCCTTACATCATCCGTCGCATTTATTACCTGCGGAAATGTGTCTGGCAATCCAAAGCCGGAAATGGAGATCAATGCGTTTTGGAGAGCAAGTGCATTACCAACGGAAAATGAAAATTTTATGTCTGCAAACCCCCGCGATGCTTCATTCAGCTCTTCGAATAAATCTCCCAGCAGCATATCCGTATTGGTACTCCCTTCAATTTTTGTGATGGGAATGTTAGTAAGATCGTTGAAACTTTCTTCAAACTCCGCAAGCATGCTTTCAACCCTTGTCTGGAGTTCAGGTAGCGTGTAGCCGTTAGGGTTAGTTGTATCCGCCAGACTCTTCTTTGAAGGAGGATCAAAGTCCGTCGCATTAAGCGGTCGCGAATCAGTGATTATTGATTTCAGGGTTTTCAGCAACGGCAGTGTATTACCGACGAATTTTCTCCCAGCTGAAATACTTCCAGTGAATTGTATCTTGATTGTTACGTCATCGTCGAGATTGTTCGTTCTCCGGTAATGGAATGCTATCCTGCGCTCGAGATTGGTAGCCTCGGCGTTATTCTTTCCGGACTCCAAATCCTTGGACATCATATAAACCAGGTCGATGGGCTCAAGTCCAATATCTGACATGTTTATTTCGCCTTGTTCTTCTGTATCCCCGACGACATGAGAAACTACACAAACGAGCGTTGCCGGATCGCCAATTACTTCTTTCAACCAGCCGTTGAGTCCCGCTTCAATTTTTGCCCTCGGACTGGGACCATGGTAGACAGCACTTGAATCAAATTGAACCGTTACGCGATTAGTGAAGCTCAGGTGATTTGATGACGGTGTTTCAATGACATCGATGGACTGCGGAATATTCGCATCCTTCAGTGACATTGTGATTGCTGCAGTTCGATCAAAGTTGCCCTGCACCATCTGGTAAACACTTTCACTCAGCAACAAGTCTTTGATAGCATCCAGCGTATCCTCCAAAGCATCCTTCTCTGCCTTGATGGCGGATTCAATTCCGGCGATTTGGGGAGCAGACAAATTGGAAAGATCCATGGTAACATCATATGGATAGGGCTTGGTGGTCTCCGCTAATTTCAATCCATCGACTACATTATTTGTTTCTATCGTTTCTGTTGTTGTTTCGGGTACGCCTTCCTGTTGGATGAGGTTTCGCGAGATGGTGAACTCATCGCGGAAATCGTAGATGTATTCATTCAATCTCTTAAGGTCATCATTCGCAGAGCCCCGGTCATGCAATCCCCGCTCGAATTGAAAACCAAGCAACGCTTCCAGTCGTTGACCATTGCGCAGTCCTTCGAGAATGAACAATGCGCGTCTCACTCTCTCCGACGACAGATTGATAGCCATTACATCGGGATTGGTGCTCGACGCGTGACTTAAATAGCCGCTTCTCAAAACTGCTGCAGCCGTGGCCTGGTTGATAGAGGGGGCATGAACAAATCCACCGTTGTCGGCGTATTCGTAAACGGGTTTGCCATTGGGTGGCTGAAGTGCTGCGGGGACTTCGTCATGCACAAGCTGCCGTTTGGAGCTCGGCCTTATATCCTCTACCCAGCCGTATGAGGCAAGGTAGATACCTTTTTTTCTGTCCGGTATCTCACCCGTTGTGTTGCTAATCCGTCTTTGTTTTTTCAGACGGTAATTGAAAAGCCCGGTCTGCCACGCGTCAAGCCTATACGTGCACGCGTCGATGTGTTCTGTAAAACACCGCTCAAGGCTTGCAGTTGAAGCGCCTGCGAGTAATTCCAGCGATTGTTTCATCCTGTTAAGGAACGCTGCGTCAGACTCTGTGGCTCCCGTCGTAAGCAGGTATTCCGCAACAGCCATATCACTATTGGGATGTCCGGGTACGGCAATAGAAACTTTTCCCTTCATGACCTCCCATTTCGTGATGTCACGGGTGGGACGAATATTATAAAAGCTCGTCGCCTCCATCACGTGCGACACAGGAATATTGTTCTTCGTGAACCACTTAACGGAAGCATCTGCTATTCCCAACAAGAGAGATCGCCGCAGCTGCATGTAAAGCAGTGAAGTGGGAGGTTTGATGTCAGTACCAAAATCTTCGCGCTCCAGCCGTTGAACTGTGTCAGCTTCCAATAACCAATGGATGTAATTCTTATCGGTAATGTACTCGTGAAGGGTATCACTTTCTGATAAAGGAAACTCTTCCACGACATTTGCCGGGTTAAGGCGAGTGTGAAAATGTTGATAAACAAGGTGAAACAATTGAGGTATGCTTACTTTTCCATTGACAACAGGTAGTTCATAACCGAAGCCACGCAGAAAGTTGATGAGCAGGGCCTTGCTGTTATAAGTCCTTGCGACATCGTTGTAGTATCTTCCGCCGTACTGGAATTGATCGTTGTTATAGAGTTCTTCCGTGCTGAATCCATTCCGTTGGAAGAATGACGCCGAGCCCGGCTGAAGCCCCAAGATATTAATGAGGGCTTCCGTGGGGTCAACCCCAGGCCTGCCGGTATACATTAACTGATTGGACAGGCTTTTCCACACGTTATGATAACTATTCATTACATTGAATAACATCGAGAGGAATGGTGTTCCGAATTCAGGTTCTTCACGGCCCCACTGCCACCTGCTGAAGTCGCTCGTAAGCAACACACCATAGGGTTGATTGCCCACTCTTATTGCTGGTATCGGTCCGCGGCCGGAGACATAGTTTGTAAAGAATGACCGTAGTCTGTCCTGGCTCGTATCATCCAGGACGGGTTTCATCATAGTTCCGAAATAGAAGCCGAGTGTGGACGGATAGAGGGCTACGTTCATGGCACGCGCCTCGCGTAGATCCTTTCCATCGGTGTTCATCACATAACGGAGAGGATCATACTCGATCCCCAATGCATCTGCAAGATTTTTACCGTCACAATCATCGTCGTCATCGAAGAGGGCCTCCCCGGTTTCCACGAAGTAGCTGACCTTATCGAAGGGATCGTTCTTAGTGAAGCCTGATTCACTCCCTTCCATGTTATTGGTTGGTGTTCCTTGTTTGATAAGGCTGAACCCCTTTGGCGAGTAATGATGATTATCGATGAGGTCTTCGATGTCGTCTCTACTTTCAGTGTCCCCCGCGGACGAGTAAACGCCCAGCACCAGTATCTTATCAAAACCGCGAGCCGCCTCGTCGGCGTTCAAGGGAATACGGAAGCCCATTCCTTTCTCTACGGCTCGGTCGAAATTGGAAGTCCAGTCGAACTCACTGCCGAAGGTTAGAGTTTGGTCTTCCGAAGCCTCGACAAACGCTGCGTCTGCCTCCAACGGATCGGGACCCATAAATAATTCATCGGGGATAATTCCGCCCGGTATTTCTTTTACGATTGTATCGCCCTGGTACATCATGACGACAAACTTATCGGGCAATACGTTTGTGCGGGGCGCGCGGCTCCACTCGAATGGCTTTGATTGTGGGTGCTGGGGAAAAGTCAATTCATCAGCGCTGTCAAGATCAGCTACCTCATCCCAGTTCGTTGGCTGTGTTTGTTTAGCAATCCAGGCCGACCGTTGTGGGCCGAACAGCATCACAAGATTGCTCCAGGCATCTTTGCGAGAAGCTTCTTTCGCTCCCTCGTCTTTCGCTTCCGCTTCAAAGAGGAAGCGCCAATATTTTTCTCCTTCCGTTATTTCCTGAGTTGTTAAAACCTTTTCATGAGTATGGATGGCGATATCATCGGGATATACGCGTAACCACATTTGAGGCCCATCCTGAGTGGTCATAAATCGTGTTTCTATCCGCACAGGCAGAAACAGGAAAGGGATGCTATCATCGAGATTGTTTACAACAGAACGCGGGTGGGGATCGACATAGATTCCCTCAACTGCGAGGCCGAGATTCTTCGTTGCCTCGTCTAGTGCTATGCGTGCTCTTTTCTTTTCTTCCTCAAGGTTCCGCCTTTGCCTTTCGGCCTCTTCCCTGGATGGACCCGTCGGTGACATCCTGTTCTTCAATTCTTCAAGCAATGCGTTTATTTCGCGCTGCAGAGCCTGGCGTTGTCGTTCCAACTCTTGTCGCTCGCGCTCCGCTTCTTGTTGTTGCCGGCGCAAAGTTTCAAGTTCTGCTTTTGACCTGGCCAGGTCCGCTTTCAGCTCACTAAGCAAGCGCTTTGCTTTTTCAAGTTTCGCTTCTAGCGGTTTTACCTTATCCGGATTGTTTCGCGTGTTGTTGAGCTCGTTAGTCAGGGCTGCTATCTCATCGGACAGTGATGCGATCTTCTTTTCAATAAGCTCAATTTTATCATTGAGTAATTGAATCTTTTGAAGCAGGCTTTGTATGGAATTAATTCTTTTGTTTATCTCGCGAAGCCGTTCTTCAAGGGAAGCAATTCTCTCTCGTAGTATTTCGATCGCGCGGGTATCTTGTGGAAGCACGGTCTCTTCTTTTTTTATTCTCTTCAGCGCGTCCTCAGCTTTTATAAGTTGGAGCTGAATAGCATAAAGCTTGTCATCAGCCTCGCGGCGCTTTTGCCGGAGAGCTTCTATATTCTGTATTGTTTCATTCCAGGTTGCCATAAGAGAGTTTTATGAGGTTTGTCAAAGTCCCTTCAACATTTTTGACGCGTGAACAGCTACCATATTAGGTTTTTGAAAAAGGATGTACGCCATGCTTGCGGAGTCGGTAGCCCATTCAATAGTTTCTGGAGGAATGGGATTGATTGTCGGCGTAACCGTTTTGGTGATGAATTTGATCTCTGCGTCGAAGTTTTCCCATGAAAGATCATCCCATGACAGGCCATCATCGCCCTGGTTAAAGGTGATATCCATACCAAACACTGGTGATCCGGGAGCCTGCATGATCACGAAGAACCACCCAAGATTGTCAGTATCTGGGGCGGGTACTGATCCCGTTGCGCGGTTTTCCGTAAGATCGAATCCAAAGAATTTGATGTCAGGTGCAACTTCCGCCCTGTAGAGAGGAAACTTAACTTTTGTCCTGAAGTCAGCTTCTGAAAGTTCACGTTCGATTTTTTTTCCATCGTCGCTGTCTTCGTCGCCTTCGGGAGCTGCAATGGCCTTTTGGGCGAACACCAACGTATTGGGATACTTTTTCAATAGATCGCCGCGAATAGTCAGTACCAGCTGCTCATCGTCGGGTGTTTCAGATACGCGATTATTGTGCTTTCCGAGTAAGTCGTTCTCTGTCCATGTGTGTAATGGAGTGATGTCTTTGAACTTCGCTTTTTCTGCTGGTGTCAATGTTCCATCAGGTGTGGATGGTGAAATGATCCCGCTTACATCCCAGAATTGTCGGAAGTAACTTCCTCTTTGGTCCGTGGGATATTCACGCCACAACAGCTCGCGTCCCATCTCGTGGTTCAATCCAACCATATATGACTCGATGAACTTTGAATTCGTCTTTAGTAATGAGATCGTGTTGTTGTCAATAAATTTCAGGTTGGGTAAGAAGGCCTCATCGGAGATGTCCGTAAGTTTTTTGTACATGGGATCTTCGATGTCGGGGTAAGCCATAGCTGGAAAGATTGCCTTTGGCTCATCGAGACTTACATATCCCGGAAATGTCAACAATGCCTTTAACCGTTTCGGAAAGGTGATTCGGGGATCTATGCCTGCCCTTATTTTAGCGTGGGCATTGTCAATGACGAGCGCTTCCGGCTCTCTAACGGGCAGGTTAAGCGCAACGCGTTTACTCATCTCCGTCAATGCTCTTCTGTAGTTGTCCGCTTCAACACTATCAGCACCTGATCTGGTAGTTGTGGCTGGAGGGGCGCCTGACTCCGCTTCTAGCTTGAGACTGAAATTCGGCTGCGGCGGGATACTTGCCAGTGATTCTACCTGTTTCTCCGGGTCGACCACAGTTTCGGCTGCAGTTTTGTCGCCGCCAAGCCTTGAAACATAAACATAACCTCCCGCAGTCGCCGCAGCGAGTCCAATGAAAAGAACAAACAATCCACTGGCAAAGGCCAGCACTAAAAACAGTACAAGCAACGCAATGGCTACTGCCTTCTTGTTTTCAATCAGCCAAAGAAGCCAGGCTGGTTGTTTTGGCGTAAATATCTTGTCGGCGGCATCCTTTAAGGTGAATACTCCGCCAGGAATTACTTTAGGAGGCTCGGGTTTGAGTGTGCCGTCGTTCAGCCCTGTAACTATTCTTTCATAATTAAACGATCTGCTGCCTGCATTTTTTTTTGAGAATGCTCTATTGGGTGCAGCCAGTTTTCGGAATGCGCCTGAAAATACTGCAGATGGCAACCTGCTTTCCTTTATTTGCTGATAGATTGTTGTAGGGCTTCCCATGATCCGGCTCAAGACGGGTCTGCTCATTGCCATCAGGACGTTTGGCGAAAGGTTATTAAATGTCTTTTGCGTAAGCTTCAACGCCACGTTCATTTGAAACACTGTTGCTTTGATCTGTTTGTTGGCGTCGATGATTTTTTGCACTTGTTCCCAGGCTTTGCGCATGTAGCTCTCCTGGTTCTTTTGGATGGCCAGCGTTCCGAAGCCTGCGCCAACTCTTGTTCTGGGATCTTTGTTGAGATCGTGCAACCATGTATCCTTAGCGATATCGAGAGGAATGTCGTCATCGGGATTTTTCTTGGCGTGTTTACCGCCGTATAGCGGTACCGATATGATGGGATCGCCGGTGTCTGCGTCCGAGCCGATTATGGTAATGGGCAGGTTTACGATCTTTTCAAGCTCTCCCTGAAACTGGTCTGCGTGATCAGGATAAATGGTTGATACTGCTTTTGGGGACTTCAAAGCTCCTTCGAGTTTTATTACTGAAGGTGATGCGGCGGGCAGAGGACCAGTTCCATCGGCTTTGATAAACCCGGGTTCAGAACAATCCATATCGCGGAGGCCAACCCTTTTATCCATTTCCACAGGCACCAGCTTTCTTATGAGCGATTCAAAATCTTCGTTTGCTCCCGTCCGAAAGAACCATTCATAATATACTGGCATCTCACCGTTGGCACCCGATGCGCTCCAGGACGGAGCTTGTGTGATGATATTTTTAATTTTCTCCTCGCTTTCACCAAGCCCCGAGAGCCTTCCGGTTTCAAATGCAGGTATGAGGAAGGCGTAGTATGCGGTGTTCGGATCCAGCTTCCTCGGACTCATTAACCGGCAATACAGTTGGTCGGGATCTGTGGTAACATTTTTATTAAGGGCGATGAGAAATTCTTCCAACGTATTTGTTTCGTCATCAGGAATGTTCGAGTCGCTATGCACGTGTGCCCAAAGCCATGTTTCGTTGGCAGGCGGGAATACGTCGTTACTCTTGAAGGTGATTGAAGGCACTGGTACTTTTCTTTTCGTCCGTTCAAATTCATCCTCCTTTAACACGGCCAGGAACAACCACGGTCTTAATTTATCAGTCGGTGGACCGTCCGGCTGTGCCGGATCTTTAGGCGATGCGGGAGTATATCGCCATAAAAAATCCTCATCGTAAAATTCCGCGAACACTAGATAATTAGGCTCGAAGTCTGTGATCCAGTTCAGGGGTTGTGTTCTGACGATCATATCGCGGTTGATACCAATGATGTCTCCGGGACCGATTAGACTGAAGCCTTTTGCAACCGGCGTTGTGTTCAGCACAACGGGTAGAGTGATCTCCGCCCGTTGCATCTGTGTTGAACCGCCTGCACCAAGGTCATCAGCTTCTTCGATAGTTGATGCAATTCCTTTTCTGGCCCATGAATGGAATTGATACCTGCTTATTTCTATTCCTGCCATAATCAGACGGGGTTTAACTCATACTCTGACAAAACTTGAATTTCATCTTTCAACGCGGGCTGCCTTGCGATGAGTTGGTTGTACTGCTGCAAGGCTTCGGTGTAACTTGCCGCCACCAGCTCAGGGCTGTGAAGCTTCATGTCGCTGATGTTAGCAATGACATACTGCTCTTCTTTTACATTTATCTTATGAGGCGCATTCATCGATACGCGGTTGTTTTGATGTGATAACGATGACTGCGATA
>DASUGQ010000395.1:0-5197 GCA_036273935.1 Cyclobacteriaceae bacterium
TGATGGACGACAAGATAAAAGCTTCCAGTAAAAATTGTCCGCTGATAATGAAACGTGTGGCTCCAAAAACCTTCCTCACCCCAATTTCATCGGCACGTTCGAGAGATCGTGCGAGCGACAAGTTGATATAGTTGATCCAGGCGGCCACCATGATGAAAACGGCAAGCGATATCAGGGCATAAAGCAGCGTTGTATTTACCCCGGGTTTGATTTCGCCCGAGAGCCCGGATGACAGATGTAAATTTTTATATGCCCTCAGTTCCTGCCTGGATGTGTGATTACGTTTCTCAAGCGATGTGTTGTGCTCGTTGGCGAGCGCGGTAAGCGATTTATTAATTGCAGGAATGTCTGTTACGTTCTCTTTCAGTTTGATGAATGTGAATGTCCATGGATACCGAAAACTTCCTTCTCTTGGAGCCCATCCATAGAACGATAGGGTTGACCACGACAGGAGGAAGTCAAAATCAATGGAGGAATTTTCAGGAATGTCTTCAAAGACGCCCGTGACGGTGAAAGGAAGATGCTCATTAAAGTATAATACCTTTCCCATGGGGTCTTCCTTTCCGAAATAAACTTCTGCCTGTGATTTCGAGATCATTACTGCTTTTGGCGGTGTCAGCGACGTCTCCTTGGACCCGCTGATGAGATCGATATCAAAGACCTTGAAAAAGGAGCTGTCTGCAAATAACATATCCTGGTCAACGATGCGAATGTCTTCTGTGAACACATACGCTTTTTCATTATAGACCCGTGCGACGGCCTCAATTTGCGGTACATATTCGTGCACTAAAAGTGCAGTGCGATCGTGAGTCCGGGCGCTTTGAAGGACCGGTTGACCTTCCTGGTACTCGTAATAGTCAATCCGATAAATGCGATCGCCATCGGGGTAAAATTTGTCATAGCTGAACTGGTATTGAACATACCCGCTTAAGGCCAGGAATATGGCAATACTGATAGACAAGCCCACGATGTTGATTGATGTAAATAATTTATTCCGGAGAAGATTTCTCAGCGCGGTGTTCCAATAGTGTTTAAGCATTCCAGAAAGATAATCTTAATGTGAAAGGTATCGTTTTCAAATATTATTTACGTTGAAATAACTATTAAAATAACTCATGGAAATTTTTCCAACTTCTCCCATCGCACATTCCATGTCCCGTCCTTAGGAAAGCCGGGGTTCTTCTGATTGCAGCCGTCCCAACCCGCAGCCATCATTGCCACTGCCGTAAGGATTCCCCCATTTCCGGGTAAATAAATCCGAAGGCGTTTATCCTGGTAGTTGTGTCCATTGACGAGGTATGTATTTTTTTGAACATCCATCAACAGGGCGTCGATGGCTTTGTCTGGCTTGCCGAGTCGTGCTGCAGTCATTGCCAGCATGGGATAGTCCCAGCCCCAGGTTGATGGCCAGTCCCATTTGTTCATGATCTCGTCAAATGTGTTGGCGATAACGGACGTATCCATATTATCCGTCAGCGGCAGCATCCCGTAAGCGCCGGTAACGACCGGGTGATCCCTTCGGAATTGATCATCGATATAAGCATCGGGAGTGCCGGAAGTTGGAAGGTAGAGATGATCCTTGACAGGGTAGGGCGCGAGGTGGTCGATTACGTTTTGCCATTCTTCATTGATGGGCAGGCCGGATCTCTGTCTCCACTTTTGTGCCACCGTTAGTGCGTATCGCCAGTAGGCCAGCTCAAATGGCGGATCATTTGTTTCGTTTGGATGAAAAATTTCCTGCGCGGGAATCAGTGGATGACAAAGGTGATAGTGTTTGTCCGTCGCACTGTAATGGGCGTATGAGGCCATGAAGGCTGCAGTTTCAAAAACCACATCCTTGTATTTTTGCAATGCGAGTTCTGGATTTTGGCGATATAGCAATTCGGCATAATAAATAGGATGGGGTTGCTGCCAGATCAAAAATGCACCCACGCCCGAAGGACTTTCGTTTCCATAAGGATCGGTCATCTTTTGCCAGCGGGCGCCTTTATAACCTTGCCATTGTGCAGTCTCTTTGGCTTTTTGAAGAACTTCGTTGTACCAGTTCATACTCTTTTCCAGCAGGTCAATCCTGTTCCATAGGGCAAACTGCACTTCATGCCACCAGTGCATTTCAAGGTGAAATTTTCCATACCAGCTGTTGAAAGTAAGGCCGGTTTCTTGTGGCGGGAGCGAACCTGCACCTTGAATACGGGTGAGGTATTGGGAGAGCACTATCCTGCGCTCCAGTTCCCTGGCCCGGGGATCGGTGCAGGCGGAGAAATCCATTGCTCCTCCTTCGGTCCAGAATTTCTCCCACATTTCGCCGCTCTGCTTTTGAGTCGTTGTAAAATCAATCTCTTGTTTTGAATCTTCTTTTAGGAACGCGACACTGAATTCGAACGATGATCGTTCCCTTGAGGGTATCAAATGATATTGATGGGACGCAACATTCTTGAATGTTGAGGGATCCGAATTGATCTGGACATAGTATTTGGTAGTATCCAGCGTTCTGGATAGGGTGATGTTATTGTCCGACTGATTTACAATTTCAGTTTGATGTTTGCCGGGTTGATCAAAATCATACCCCGGGCAAACATGACAGGCTTTTCCATAGGGAAATTTGAAAAAAATCCTCAGGCGGTCCTTGGCAATGAGGGGCGATGTTATGCGGGCAGCGATGGCATCGTTACGGGGATGGGCATAAAGTTCAATCTTGACGGGATTCCCTTCAATGGTATAGTTACTTTCAATTTTCCCTTTCCAGAGGTCCAGCGTCTGATCAATATTTTGCAGGTCATCTAATTTTACGGAATCGCCATTTTCTTTTGTGATAACAAGACCGATAAGCCCAAGGTGTAGCCGATGTGGGTTGGCCCGGAGCCAATCCGTGGCCCTACCGGCTTTTCCGTCGTTATGCTGGATGGCATAAGGGACTTGCAGGTCATTGCATGATGCATATTCTTCCGCAACGTCGTTCAGACTATATTTTTCCTCCGCAGGAATACTGTGCCATGCCCACTGGGCCTGTGTACCCAGCGAAATCCCGTTTTCATATTCCTTGTAAAAGGTCTGGAGGCCAGAAACATCTACTGTAAAAGCAAACTCACCATTGCCTACCGACAGCGACCCTAATGTATCGGCTGATGTTACTCTGACATTGTGTCGGCTGACCAGTGCAAATCGATCGATGGGCTTGTCCTGATTCTCAACACAACTTATGAACATCAGGAAAAGGATTGAAAATAATAGCGGCCGGTTCATGAAGGGCACTACGTCATCATAGTATTTAAAAAAAGTCAATTACGGACTATGATTTTATTATTGCGTAATCTTCTCCACCTCTTTTGGGGTAACATACTTGCCTTTGTTTCCCCAGCTATTCTGAATGTAATTCATTACATCGGCGATTTCCTGATCATTCAGTCCCGGTGCTGGCATCATGCTGTTGTAAACCACTCCATTAACTTTTATTTCACCCTCCTGACCAAATTTGACAGCGTGAATTGCGCCTTCTCTGTTTTTTGCCAGGTAGTCCGCTTTTGCAAGAGGGGGAAAAACGCCTTCAGTTCCTGTACCTTCCGCAAGGTGACACGTGACACATAGCTCTTCATACAGTTGCTTGCCGCGCTCTTTGCTTTTGGCTAATTCATCGTCCTGAAATGGATACCACGCGCTTGAGAATATCAGTGCGATACCAACGGTTATGAGAAGTGATGTTTTGTAATTCATATTTCATTTAGTTTTTTACAGGAATTATCTTGTAAATGTTGCCGCCCTCAACGGCGGCGTACAAATATCCATCGCGACCCTGTGAAATTGTTCTTATCCGACCGATATTCTGCAGCAACCTTTCCTGGTGAATGACTTTGTTATTCTGGATTTCAAGGCGCTCGATCAATTGAAACTTCATTCCGCATACGAGAATATTTCCCTTCCATGAAGGATACCGGTCGCTCGTGACAAAGATAAGATTACTGGTCGCGATCGATGGTCTCCAGAATATAATGGGTTGCTCCATGCCAGCCTTCACCGTGTCTTTTGAGATGATCTTACCATCATAATTTATGCCATAGGTGATCTCTGGCCAGCCGTAGTTTTTTCCCTTCTGTATAAGGTTCAGTTCATCGCCGCCCATGGGCCCGTGTTCGGTTTCCCAGATGTCGCCGGTTTCGGCATTGAGGGCCAACCCCTGCGGATTACGGTTTCCATACGTGTAAGCGGCCTTCACAGCACCGGGTTTGTTAACAAAAGGATTGTCCGCCGGTATGCTGCCATCATCTTTTATGCGGTAAATTTTACCATTATAAGTATCAAGCTTTTGCGCTTTATTCATCTCACCGCGCTCGCCAATTGAAAAGTACAGGTAGCCCTGTTTGTCAAATTCCATGCGTCCGCCAAAGTGCACACCAGCATTTGTGAAAGGTTCGCCTTTAAATATGATTTGCTGGTCAACGAGTTTGTTTCCCGTCAAACGTGCGCGCATGATGTAGGTCATTCCACCATTCTCACCTTTCTTATCTGACACGGCGGCATAAGAAATGTATAGCCAGCCGTTCTTCTCATATTCTGGATGAAGCTCAAGATCGAATAGTCCGCCCTGTCCACGCGTAAACACCGGGGGAACTCCTTCAATTTTTTCATCCAACATCTTCCCATTGCGAACGATCCTTATCTCGCCTGCCTTGTCAGTTACCAGCATATCATTGTTGGGAAGGAATGCAAGGCTCCACGGAACACCTATGCCGGTTTTGATTGTATCCAGGGTGAGGGTAAGTTTTTCAGTCTTTATCGAACCGTCACGCGTATCATGGGTTATTATGAACGCAGAAAATGAGACGATGCCCAGTACTGAAATCAAAGTACTAATCAGAAGATTTTGCGTAACCGATTTTATCACAGCCAAGTATACTAAAAAATCCACATGAGGTCCCTTGTTATTTTATATATGGGTTGCTTAGCTGACGCTTTACTTCCAGGATTTTTTTATTCCAAACGATACCGCGAAGTTAGAATTTAGTTCTTAACTTCAGTTCTAGCGATTAGAAGCACTATGGATCCATTAAAGATTTCCAGTCCGGCTTTTAGGAGTGGGGAATTTATTCCAGGGAAATTCACGTGCCAGGGACAAGATGTTAATCCACCGATCCAGATTGAAGGAATTCCAAAGGAAACAAAATCATTAGCCTTGATAGTCGATGATCCTGATGCTCCCGGG
>DASUGQ010000396.1:0-4041 GCA_036273935.1 Cyclobacteriaceae bacterium
TGTGTTGGTGGTGGACAAGGGGTGGCAGGTATTTATGAATTATTGAATTAAAAAAGCCATATGAGCGCAGCAACAGCAGAGAAGAAACCAATCAAAGGTGGAGAATTTTTGATTCGCGAGACAGAAGCACGGGATATCTTCATCCCGGAAGAATGGAATGAAGAACAGCGAATGATCGCCCAAACTTGCAATGAATTCCTGGAGGCAGAGGTTTTTCCTAAGCTTGATGAGATTGACTCGATGAGGGATCCAAACATCATGCCTTCCATACTTAACAAAGCAGGAGAACTTGGGTTATTGGGAACTTCGGTGCCCCAGGAGTATGGTGGATTTGGAATGGACTTCAACACCACTATGCTTGTCTCAGAGATGATAGGCGCAGGACATTCTGTAGCGGTGGCACTTTCAGCCCACACAGGCATAGGTACCTTGCCTATCCTGTATTATGGAACGGAAGAACAAAAAAAGAAATATCTCCCCAAGCTGGCGTCAGGTGAATGGAAAGCTGCCTATTGTCTGACTGAGCCAGACTCAGGATCGGACGCCAACAGTGGAAAAACAAAAGCGGTGCTTAGTGCCGATGGCAAACATTACCTGATTACTGGCCAGAAAATGTGGATCACAAATGGTGGCTTTGCAGATGTATTTATTGTCTTTGCAAAAATCGACAACGATAAAAACCTTAGCGCTTTCATTGTTGAAAAATCATTCGGAGGAATCACAATGAATGAGGAAGAGAAAAAGATGGGTATCAAAGGATCCTCTACGCGTCAAATATTTTTTAATGATTGCCAAGTCCCTGTTGAAAATCTACTCTCCGAGAGAGAAAATGGTTTTAAGATCGCTGTAAACATATTAAATGTCGGACGCATTAAATTAGGCGCCGCAGCAATTGGCGGAAGTAAACGGACGGTTACGCTAGCTGTTAATTATGCCAGGGAGCGAAAACAATTTGGGACATCGATTTCAAATTTCGGGGCGATCAAGCACAAGGTGGCGGAGATGGTGGTCAAAATTTTTGCATCCGAATCCGCATGCTATCGTGCAGGCCAAAATATTGACGATGCCTATGCCACGCTTATCGCCGGAGGTATGGAGTCATCGAAAGCGAAATTGAAATCCCTGGAAGAGTTTGCTATAGAGTGTGCTATCATGAAAGTTCACGGGTCCGAGGTGTTGGATTTTGTAGTGGACGAAGGGGTCCAGATTTATGGGGGTATGGGATTTTCAGCTGAGGGACCGATGGACAGAGCCTACCGGGATGCACGGATCAACAGAATATTTGAGGGCACCAATGAGATTAATCGCATGTTGACTATCGATATGCTGATGAAGCGGGCCATGAAGGGCCATCTTGATTTGATGACTCCCGCTATGAACGTTCAAAAAGAACTGTTGGCAATTCCGGATTTCGGATCGAGTGAAGATGATGGATTATTCGCTAGGGAGAAAAAGGTTTTGACTAATCTGAAAAAGGCGGGGCTCATGGTGGCGGGCGCAGCGGTGCAAAAGTTCATGATGAAGCTATCTGAGGAACAAGAGGTGGTGATGAGTCTTGCCGACATGTTAATTGAAGGTTATGTGGCAGAATCCTGTTTACTTAGAGTTGAAAAGCTGATAGCATTGAAGGGAGAAAATGATTGTGCGGTACAGAAAGAGATGGCGATTATTTATCTTCATGAAGCGGTTGAAAAAGTGGCCTCTTTTGGGAGGCAGGCAATTACGGCATTTGCTGAGGGTGATGAACAACGGCTAATGCTAATGGGCTTGAAGCGATTTACTAAGATTGATCCGTATAATTTAAAAGATGCCAGGAGGAAGGTAGCGGACTATGCTGTCGAAAAGGGAATGTATCCATTTTAACTGTCTATAGGTAGGAGTGAAAAGCCGCCATTGCACGAGTGGCGGCTTTCTTTGTTTACGAAGGCAACATTTGACGGACCGAATTCGTGAAAGGAGATGAACCTTAATTCTTCCCATGACTTCCAAGACAATATCAACTCTGCTTCTGGTCTTCCTGGTAATTCTTGCCGTGCCAATATTTATTGGGGTAGCGGGTGGGATTTTCGGTGTCCTAATGGGCATTTTCGGTGCCGCCATTGGAATTTTTACCGGAGTGATTGGTGCCGTTGGCGGTGTGATCGGTGGCGTTTTTGGCGGATTGTTTAGTGGGATTTTTGGTTGGAATTTCTTTGCAGTTGTAATAGTCGCTGTGATTCTGATTCTTGTTACCAAGCGTCCCTAACTTACGGGATGCCGGTTATAAAGCGAGGGGTTTAAAAAATACTGACTAAAAACTGGACATCGCTTTATTTCGATTAGCTGAGGTCGTTGCCCTTTCATGAAAACCACCTTGTAATAGAATTCAAGTCCCTTTTCAACTCGAATATCTTTTCTTACCAAATACCATGTCTTGTTATGCGGGTTTAAGACCTTCACCTCAACATGGAACAAACCTGGCTGGCTTTTCACTCGTACAAAATTGCCCGGCACTTTATTATAAAGCTTTCCATTTACAAAAACCTGCATGTTAGAACTCTTTTCAGTTTGGATGGCAATTCCTGAAATGTACCCGAAGGAGGAAGTGTATTGAACGAGGAAAAACAAAACTACAGCTGCACTTTTCATGACCCAGTTTTTACTTTAATAGGTACAAGCATTGTGCCAGACCCGCCTGTAGTAAAAACGTGGATTATAGCTTAATTGGGATACACTCTCTCATCTTCGTGAAGACGAACCTAGGAATTTCTGTATTTAATGGAACACCCAATTGCCTTTGTTTTTGTGACCGGCACTTTGTCTCCATTCAACAAGGCATTAACAGCGTCTTCAACATATTTTTTATCGGCAGAAGAACCGTCTCTTGAGTTGTTATCAATGGCGCCAATGTAAGCCACCTTGAAGTCATTACCATATTTTTCCAGTACATAAACATGCGGTGTATTGGTCGCTCCAAAGGCGCGAGCTACCTCCTGCGACTCGTCAAACAGATATGGAAATTTGTATTTTTTGTTCTCTGATCGCTTTACCATTTCCTCAAAGGAGTCACCCGGTGACATCTGAGGATCGTTTGAATTAATCGTAACCACCGGAAATCCTTTGACAGAATATTTTTCGTGTAAAGCAATAATTCTATCATTATATGCTCTTGAGTACGGGCAAGTATTGCAGTCAAATATTAGAATCACGCCTTTTGAAGATTTGTAGTCGGAAAGACTGATCATTTTGCCATCGACATTCTTGAGCCTGAAAGTTGTAACCGTGTCACCTATTTGGTAGCTGTCAATGAAAGTCGATCTTCCAGCGAAGAATGTCGTTGCGATTAGTGCAAAGAGTATAACGATGTATTTCATGACTGATGGGTTTTATTGGAATTCATTGTATACCTATAATAACTCTTCAATTAGATCTTCAAGTTCACCGGGGTGGAGTTCTTTTTCAATGAATTTTCTTTGACCGGTCTCGGGATTGATAATCAAAGTTGCAGGCAACGCACCCGACCATTCCCCATCAATTTGATCGATCCAGGAATTTGGGTCCTTTTCGTTGAGAATCAGAACCCGTGATCTAATTTGCCTGCGCTGAACGAACTTATATACCTTCTCAGGATTCGGATCAAGGTCAAGGTCCATGCTGACAAGAATTACGTTTACATCGGTTTTTTCATTTAACTTTTCCAGAAGTGGCAGCTCCTTAATGCAAGGCGCACACCATGTCGCCCAGAAGTTTATTACACGAATTTTTCCATGCGGTTCCTGAATAATTTCTCTTAAATCCCGGAGGCGAATTATGGCCGTTGTATCTGACTGCGCAAAGAGGATCGTTGACCAAAAAAAGAGTAAGAAAAAAGAGGCTGGGGATTTCTTCATCGTGACTCACGAGTTTAATAGAAGTTACAACCTTAAGGCTTGTAAGAAAACGTTAAAATTCAGATACTTAATAGTATACAATAGTTGCGTAAAAAAGAATTCCACAAATTTTGATACTTATCCACATTACCCTAATGTTATAGCATAATGCACAGATTGACAATTAATTACG
>DASUGQ010000397.1:0-7722 GCA_036273935.1 Cyclobacteriaceae bacterium
GGCGACATTCTGAATGATGAGCAACAAAACGCATTCACAAAATTCATCCAGGGTGGAAAGGGTTTCGTCGGCATCCACGCCGCCGCTGATACTGAGTATGATTGGGAGTGGTACACCAAACTTGTAGGGCGTATGTTTCACATTCATCCCGTCATCCAAACGGCAGTGTTAAAGGTACAAGATCCCAAATTCCCCGGCATGGAGCGTATGCCATCCTCATGGTACTGGACTGATGAATGGTACGAATATGGGGCGGATAAAATAAACGGGTTAAATTCCATTCTCACCGTTGATGAAAAAACGTATAATCCAAATGTAAAGTGGGGTGAGAAGGTAGGAAAAGGAATGGGCGACGTCCATCCCATCGCATGGTATCACAATTATGACGGAGGCCGGTCATTTTACACAGGGCTGGGTCACATCCCCTTGATTTTTAGTGATCCCGTTTTTCTTGACCATCTCTATGGCGGCATTTATTGGGCTGCAACAGGAAAACAATTGTAGCACTTAGGGCTGAAAAACTTATCATCAAAGAAAACGGTAAATCCTTGCTTATTCTGGGGGGCGCTCAATATTATTGAGGCCTCCCCTGGCAGTTCAACTCACCCCTGCGATTCATGAAAATCATCCCCTCAGGTTCGATCGAAGTGTATCCATCCTTCGTTCATCCTCCGTCCTTGCGCCGTCCTTTAAGTATGGGAGAAGCCAGCTCGAAGCATTCACACCGCATGATAAGTGTATAACGAAAGCATGAGAAGTGTATCAGGCGACTAAATCGGCCTAAATGGGGGGAGCAAACATGCCACTTGGCATCGCAGAAATCATTCCACTGGGGTTCATGGCTTCGTGAATTCCTTTACCTTTGCACGACTTTTAGACTATGGAATTGAAGAAAGTACCACTAAATGATCTCCACGAGAAATTGGGCGCAAAGATGGTTCCCTTCGCGGGGTATAACATGCCTGTGCGATACAGCTCAGACATTGAAGAACACATGACAGTCCGTAGGGGTGTTGGCGTTTTTGATGTGTCTCACATGGGCGAATTTTCACTCAGGGGATCCCATGCATTGGATCTTATCCAACGCGTAACCAGCAACGACGCGTCTAAACTTGTAGATGGACAAGCTCAATATTCCTGTCTGCCAAACAGCGAAGATGGAATTGTTGATGACCTCATTGTCTATAAAATAAAAGATAACGATTACATGCTCGTAGTCAATGCGTCCAATATCGAAAAGGACTGGAACTGGATCAACCAGTTTAATACAAAGGGTGTTGATATGAAAAACATTTCAGACGACACCTGTCTTTTCGCAGTACAGGGCCCAAAGGCAATTACAACTTTGCAGAAACTTACCAATGTGGACCTGGGCAAAATTCCTTACTATCACTTTGCCGTAGGTATTTTTGGTGGTGTCGAAAATGTGATCATGTCAAACACGGGTTATACCGGCGCCGGAGGATTTGAGATTTATGTCGACAGGAAATACGCCGTCAAAATCTGGAATGACATCTTCGAGGCTGGAAAAGAATTTGACATTAAACCCATTGGACTCGGAGCAAGGGACACGTTGCGATTGGAGATGGGCTTCTGTCTCTATGGAAATGATATTGATGATACGACTTCACCTCTGGAAGCCGGCCTTGGATGGATTACCAAATTCACAAAAAATTTCACCAACAGTGACAATCTTCAAAAACAAAAAGGAAGCGGCATTCAAAAAAAACTGGTGGGATTCAAAATGATCGACAAAGGGATTCCCCGCCATGACTATGAAATCAAAAATAACGCCGGGGTCGTCATTGGTAAAGTGACATCCGGTACGATGTCGCCAGTCCTGGGGGTAGGTGTAGGCCTTGGATATGTACCGAACGAGTATTCAAAGCCCGGCTCTGAAATTTATATTTCCGTGCGGAACCGGGACTTAAAAGCAAAAGTACAAAAAACCCCATTTATTTGAAGGTGAAGTTATTGGTTGGGATGTTATTGGTCTTTACCAATATTTCTGCCCAGTCTGATCAGGAAACGAACGACAGAATTGTTGATCTGATTGATGCTGAAAAGTATAAAGAGGCGTTGCCGCTTGCTGAAAAACTTCTGACAAAGTATCCCGACGATTCTGTGGCGCACTACAACCATGCTGTCATTTGTTTTCATCTGAAAAAATATATGGATGCCCTGAATGATTATAGATTTCTCTCAGTGACAGTGCCGACAAACGCTGAATATCCTTTTCAGATGGGAAACATTTATGAAACCCTTGACAGTTTGAAGAAGGCAACTGAATACTACTCCAAAGCCCTCGTGATAAACAACAAGGATTTTCTTTATTACTTCAAGCGCGGAACATGCTATTTGAAAATGGAGTGGTATGATGAAGCCATCGTAGACTTCAATCATTCGCTCCGGCTGAACGAAAGTCATCATAACTCGTTTCACAATCGGGGTATCGCCTACTACAAAAAAGGGGAAAAAGAAAAAGCTTGTGAAGACTGGTGTCAGGCTTTGTTGTTGGGGAATCCTTATTCCGCCACTCACCTTGAACGAAATTGTAAACAATATCCGACAGCATGTCTACCCTCAAAGTAAAAACGATCGATGTTTGTCTGAGTCCTGATCTCATACATCTCTACGAGCTGGAAAATCGGTCTGTTGTGGTGGTGGATATTCTTCGTGCCACATCCTGCATGACGACGGCATTTGCTCACGGAGTACAAAGCATCAAACCATTCGCCAGTCTTGAAGAATGCAGAGCCATGAGAGCGGATGGATTCTTTACGGCGGGTGAACGGAATGGTGAAAAGGTGGAGGGATTTGATCTGGGCAATTCACCGTTCGAGTATATGGATGAAAGACTGAAAGGGAAAAAGATTGCTTTCACTACCACGAATGGAACTCAGGCTATTGAGAAATCGAAGGGCGCCAAAGAAATTATTATTGGATCATTTTTGAATTTAACGGCAGTGGCAGAACATTTGAAGCGACATCAAAATGATATCCTGATTGTCTGTGCAGGGTGGAAAGGCAAAGTGAACCTGGAGGATACGCTATTCGCCGGGGCACTATTAGAGAAATTAAGTGACAACGTAAAACCGGAATGCGACGCCCCCCTGATGGCCCACCATATTTATCAGCAAGGCAAAAACGATATGGTTGGTTTTTTAAAAAACTCAAGTCATGTTCAACGGCTAAACCGGTTAAACATTCACAAGGATATTGAATTCTGCCTGAAAGTGGACCAGTACTTCGTTACGCCCATTCTGACTGACGGAGTTTTGGTACTACAGTAAAATAAAGGCCTAGACCCGGATATAGATATTTTTTTTGTCCAGCCAATACCCGGCGTACCAGTTTACAAGCATATAGAATACGGCAAAGAGGAAAGAGGCAAACATTGGCCCCGCGATGCTATTGAAAACGTCTTTGTAAAACCATTGCTGGAGATTGCCGTCACCCACCGGTATTAAGTTCAGTGTGATCAAAAGTACCTCAGATAGCAAATAAATAAACAAGGGATTCTTTCCGAAGACCACGAAGAAATGTGTTCCTTTTTTATACTTAACAATTTCAATAAGGTACATCAGCGTTGATAAAATAAGCAGATCCAGACCGGTGGTGAGCAGCACGAAAGAACTTGTCCAAAGTTTTTTGTTGATAGGAAAAAACATATCCCAGCAATAGGCGGAAAATAGCAATGCTGCACCCGCCACCATGAGTTTGGCGATGGTTTCATAATTGCTTCCGTGTCGCCTTATGTAATCACCAGCGAGGTAACCGATTATAACGTTCACGATAGACGGCAGCGTGCTTAAAATTCCCTCCGGATCAAACGCGATTCCCTCGCCGTGGTACATGTGCTTGTCGCCCAACAGGGCGAGATCAAGTTTGAGGCCTGCATTTCCAACCAGGCTGTAGGGATCATTGGCGTCGCCAAACGCATACATCAAAATCCAGTAACCAAAGAGTGCCAGGACACTGAAAACGACAGCCATTTTCTTTGAACCGAAATGTAAAATCACGCTGGCAAAAAAATAGCACAAGGCGATGCGTTGCAAAACTCCAAGTATTCTTGTTTCCGATATTGGGCTTATCCGCCAGGCACCTTCAAACTTTTCGACAAACGGAAACCAATACATGAGGAACCCAAGAAAAAAAATAAGCAGGGTTCGCCTGATCGTCTTTTTCCAAAACACATTATCTCCTTGCGATTCATATTTGTACATCACAAACGCCATAGCATTGCCCACCGCGAAAAGAAAGGAAGGAAAGACCAGATCCGTCGGCGTGAAGCCATGCCACTTTGCATGCTGAAGGGGAGCATAAACGAACCGCCACGTCCCCGGAGAATTTACGATGATCATGAAGCAAACGGTCATTCCCCGAAAAACATCCAGGGCCAAAAAGCGGGAGGTCTGTGACATGGCAGGTCAGGTTTGATTTGCAGTAATTTATAAAGAAATAAAAGGACACACCAAATGCACAGCGAGAAGTTATTCTTACCGGAAAAGGTCACAAGGCGTTTTTAGAGATGCCCTTAACTGTTAATAGCAAAAGCTTAAGCATCAGATCAAAGGTTGGCCGCACGAATAACTGTTAACTGATAACTAACAACTTCCCCCAAGTTTCTTATTGTCGCGATGACGATCCCTGTCCCGGGCGGATTTCTTTTCAAGGTTTTTCTTAAAGGCTTCCGTCAGATCAATACCGGTTTGATTCGCGAGGCAAATTAAGACCCAGAGCACATCCGCCATTTCATCAGCAAGGTTGTGATCTTTGTCCGTTTCCTTTTCAGATTGCTCGCCATAGCGGCGCGCCATGATTCGGGCAACTTCTCCAACCTCTTCCGTGAGAATGGCCATGTTGGTAAGTTCATTAAAGTAGCGTACGCCGGTTGTCTTGATCCATTGATCAACCTGTTGTTGAGCCTCGTGAATGGTCATGTTAATGAGGTTTGGGAGAATGAAATATTAGTCCAGTTCTTCGAAAGCAATATCCAGCACAGGATACTTCTGATAACCGGCGAAATCAAAGTGCCACCATTCAGCTGAGTTAACACGAAAACCCTGTTTGCTCATGACATCAATGAGTAACGCGCGATTTCTTTTAACTTCCTCATCTTGCACAGGTGAATCAGGCCGGGCTTCACGCACAAATGCATCATAACCAGTCGGCATTTTTAATTCCTTTCCTGTCTGCAAATCCACCAATGTCATGTCAATCGCACAACCGCGATTGTGACGTGATCCCCGATAGGGAGAAGCGACAAAGTTTGTGTCCGGATAGACTTCATAAAATTTGACCGTTGCAGCATAGGGCCTGTAAGCGTCGAATATTTTTATTCCATAACCGTGCTTCCTGAATTCTACCTGCGCCTGCTTCAGGGCATTGGCAACGGGCGTTATCGCGTAGGCCTTTGCCTGATCGTAAATCTTTTCGCCTGTGAAGTTATTGGTAGTCGCGTACCTTATATCCAAAACAATTTTCGGAATAAACTTTTCAAGGTCAATCAGCTTTAAATTGGCATCACTTTTTACACGTTCATTATATTGGGTGAAGGTCACCGGTTGTAATCCGTATTTGTATTGGGGAAAGCCCGGCGCGAAAATAAAAGAAAACAGGAGAGTGACGGTAAATCTCATCAACGTATGGAATCAGTTTTATGGAATTCGTCAAGGCATTTCAACATCGCCACGGCAAGTTCATAGTCGCTTGCCTGCAGTATGTAGTCATCCTCAAATTTACACCATTCCATAAAACGTTTCGCGTCATCATTTTGCAAATGTGTGACCTTTCTTACCACCTCGAGATTATATTTCGAAGAAATTATCCTGTCCCTGGCTTTCAACTCCTGAATCGATTCAAGCCTCCTCCTCTCCTTGCCGTCCTTACTAAAGACATCAACCAGCGCGGAGATGGGACCCTTAATTTTCACAGATGGATTCAACATTGACCCATCGCCCCCTTCAGGTGGTAATTTATATCCTCGCGGAATGTTTAGACTATACTCTTCCTTTTCGGTTGGAATGTTCAAATCGAGTATCTGTTGTTTAAATTCATCGAAGCTCATGTAGGCATGTACCACCACCGGCTCCAGCTCATAGGTCTTTGAATTCATCTCAATAACCACGTGATAGATGCTGCGGTTATCGTCTGACTTAATGCGAAAACGATATTTATCAAACCCTACAGAGGAGAATATCAAGGTATCAGATCGATCGATGATGATGGCGAAGTGGCCCCTGTCATCGGTGACGGTTCCCTTTTCCCACGACTTCGTGTAAATATGAACATAAGGAACGGGGGCCTTGCTCTCTTTATCGATAACGGAGCCTGATATTTTTATGAACGATTGCGCCTGCGCGGATGGGGATAAGAAAATGACGAATAGCGCCGTAGCTCCGAGGGTAAGCAGTCGCTTAAGCCAAAAGACCTTTATAGATCTGGTAATTTTCGTCGTCAAAGCAGCAGAAGGTTATGTCTTTGGTATAGTGATGCTCACCAGTTAAAAAAAGTCTTATTTCCCTGATCGCAATTTCTGCAGCCCTTTTTTTGGGAAATCCATAGATGCCGGTGCTTATGTTTGGGAAGGCAATGGACCTCGATTGGTACGAATCAGCCAGTTTGAGGCTATTACGATAGGAATTTGCCAGAAGCACATCTTCATTGGCCTCACCACCATACCAGACCGGCCCTACGGCGTGAATAACATATTTCGCCTTCAATTTTCCGCCGGTTGTGATCACTGCCTCCCCTGTCGGGCATCCACCCTGTTTATTCCTGATTTGGATACATTCCTGCAAGATCGCAGGGCCACCCGCCCGATGGATTGCTCCATCAACACCTCCTCCCCCCAATAAACTATTATTAGCTGCGTTGACGATTACGTCAACATCGAGTTTGGTGATGTCTCCTTTTACCAGGCTGATACTCATGCCTTATTCTTTGTATCAATGACAATGGTCACAGGACCGTCGTTGATCAGTTCGACCTTCATGTCGGCGCCGAACTCTCCCGTCTGTACGACCTTTCCCAAAGCAACAGAAATTGCGTTAACAAATTTATTGTAAAGTGGAATAGCAACTTCCGGTTTGGAGGCCTTCAGGTAAGATGGTCGGTTCCCTTTCTTCGTGCTGGCATGAAGGGTGAACTGGCTCACCACAATGATGTCGCCACTGACATCCCTGACACTTAGGTTCATCACCCCATCAATATCATTAAAGATTCTCAGGTTAACGATTTTATTGGCGAGCCAATCGATGTCCTCATCGTTGTCTGCATCTTCAATTCCCACAAACACCAACAAGCCGAGGGCAATGTTTGCACTTGTTGTAGCTCCAATTTCAACCGATGCGCGGCTGACCCTCTGAATTACTGCGATCATAGTGCGTAGTGTATTTCAAATTGCCTTTGGAAATATCTTAAAATAAAAATGAAAAGTCAGGTATCAATTCGGTCTGTCAGAATCGCTGAAGATTCCGGGATTCATGAATATGGTTGCCGGGCAGATTCTCCTTGGCGTAATGAAGCATAGCCCTTGCTACTTTTATCGACTCGATTGCTTTGTATTTATCGGGGATCAGAAAATTAAGGACTTTATAAATTAATTTGGCCGCATCCTCACCCGACCTGTTTTCCTTTCGCGGCCCCAATAACAAAGAAGGTCTGAAGATATGAACAGCATTAAACCCCACAGCAGAGACAGCCTCTTCCACCTCACCC
>DASUGQ010000398.1:0-3916 GCA_036273935.1 Cyclobacteriaceae bacterium
CGCAAAATTAAATTAATGCGTTGGTATATTTGGGGCTTTTATTCAATCAATGGAATTATCGAACAATACATACACCATTCAGGGACTACCGGTGCTGGATATTTGCAAGGAGTTTGGAACACCCCTTTATGTTTATGATGCTGAAAAAATTATCCATCAGCTAAAAAGCCTTAAGGGGGCTTTCTCCGAGGCCAATGTGAAAATAAAGTTTGCTGCAAAAGCCTTAACTAACATATCGATACTGAAGTTGCTGAAAAAGCATGGCGCTGGGGTGGATGTGGTATCGATCGAGGAGGTTCAAACTGCCCTCGGCGCGGGGTTCGACCCAGGCGAAATAATGTTCACCCCGAATTGTGTCGACTTTGAGGAGATCCGTGAAGGTGTTCGTCACGGTCTTGTAGTTAACCTCGACAATTTATCAGTGTTACAAAAGTTTGGAGAGCAATACGGATCAAGTTATCCCTGTGGTATCCGACTGAATCCGCACATCATGGCGGGTGGAAATTATAAAATTTCTACGGGACACAGCAGTTCAAAATTTGGAATCTCCATCTACCAGCTACCTCAGATCATGGAGTTAGTGATGAAGTATAACATAAAGGTGAATGGGCTTCATATTCACACCGGTTCTGACATCACCGAGTCAGAAGTTTTTCTAAAAATGGCCGAAATTCTTTTTGGTATCGCGCGTGATTTCCCTGACCTGAAATTTATTGACTTCGGCAGCGGGTTTAAAGTTGCCTATAAAGAAGGAGATATTGTCACTAACGTTTATGATCTTGGGCTAAAGCTGACTAAAGCATTTGATGAATTTTGTTCGCAGTATGGAAGGAAACTTGAGCTGTGGATTGAGCCCGGCAAATACATTGTGAGCGAAGCCGGTTACTTGTTTGTGAAGACAAATGTTGTTAAGTCAACACCGTCAGTAACTTTTGTTGGTGTAAACTCGGGGTTAAATCACTTAATCAGACCGATGATGTATGACGCCTATCATCACATTGTCAACGTGTCCAATCCCAAAGGTTCTCAGAAGCTATATACCGTCGTAGGGTACATATGCGAAACAGATACATTTGGATCCGACAGAAAGATGAATGAAGTGCGAGAGGGCGATATACTGGCGATGAAAAATGCGGGCGCATATGGATACTCCATGACCTCCAATTATAATTCACGGCTTAAACCCGCAGAGGTATTGGTAATAGATGGCCAGGCAAAATTGATTCGAAGGAGGGAGACATTTGATGATCTGCTGAAAGGGCAGATCGACATTGGTCTTTGAAGTGATAAAGTCGTGCTGATGACCAATCAATCATATTCATTTGCTTAAATATAGATTTCACCAGAACTATGAATCCTAATTCATAGTTTTAGTGAATTGAAAAACCGAGTTGCATGATTAAAAGAGCTGCTATTGCCTTTGCATTCCTGGGCCTGTTTTCATCTGATGCATTAAGCCAGGTTTTGAAAAAGGTTCATTGGATCACCGAGATTTCCAGGCAAGAGGCGAAGCCAGGGGATCAGGTTGAGTTGATTTTTAAGGCTTCGATTGATGACGGTTGGTATATCTATTCAGTTGATTTTGGCGACTGCGGTCCAATTCCGATGACCCTCACTTTTAATCAACAAGACGGATTTGAGCTTGTTGGCAAACTTCGTGCGATTAATGACAAAACAAAGCATGATGCCATTTTTGGCTGTGACGTTCGGATATTTGAACACACCGGGGAGTTCCGTCAAACAATAAAAATTCTGTCAGGGAAAGCAAGTTCAATCAATGGGACATTCGAAGGGCAGGTATGTTCCGAAAAGGAAGGGCAATGTGTTTTATTTGATGGAGACTTTAACTATGAATTGAAGATTACCGGGACGGCCATTGTTACCAAAAGAGAGAAAGAACCCCAGGTCGAATCGAAGGCGGAGAACAAAGGGGATTCAATAAAGGCAGCAGAATCCAGCAATAACGCTTCCGAATCATTGAAGGAAAACACCTATGACCAGAACAAGGGGCCAATTCTTGACAAATCAATATTGGAAGGGGAAGCATCCTATGGCCACGATTCGTTTGGCGCACTCCTCCTGGTAGCATTCATTGCCGGATTAGCTTCGCTCATTACACCATGTGTCTTTCCTATGGTGCCCATGACAGTCACCTTTTTCCTCAGGGACAATCAGAATAAAAAGGAAGGGCTCAAGAAGGGACTAATCTTTGGGATTTCAATTATTACCATTTACACCACCGCAGGAACCTTGTTTGCCGTTTTGCTGGGTACCGACGGGCTAAATGCGTTGGCGACCCACTGGGCTCCTAATCTTTTTGTATTTGTAATCTTTCTGGTATTTGCGCTTTCTTTCTTTGGCTTGTTCGAAATCAATGCTCCTCATCAATTGGTTAACAAAGCAGATCAGCAAGCTGAAAAAGGCGGCTTACTTGGAATCTTTTTCATGGCCGCAACGCTTGTATTGGTTTCATTTAGTTGTACAGTTCCAATCGTAGGAAGTGTTTTGTTTTTATCTGCCGGTGGCGCTGTGCTTAAACCAATCACGGTCATGTTTTTTTATTCGCTGGCGTTTGCTCTCCCCTTTACCTTGTTTGCTCTATTCCCCGAGTGGTTGAAGAGTCTTCCCAAGTCAGGGGGTTGGTTGAACTCGGTTAAGGTGACACTGGGATTTTTAGAGCTAGCGCTTAGTGTGAAGTTTCTGAGTATTGCTGACCAGGCATACCATTGGGGTTTGCTTGATCGCGATGTTAACATTGCGCTTTGGATCGTTATCTTTTCGTTATTAGGAATTTATCTTCTGGGCAAAATCAGATTGCCTAATGATTCTCCTGTCGAAAAAGTGAGTATTCCCCGACTCCTTTTGTCAATCCTTATTTTTTCATTTGTTGTTTATATCATACCGGGTTTGTGGGGAGCCCCTTTGAAGGCGTTAGCGGGCTATCTTCCGCCACAACATACGCTCGACTTTGACTTGACCACGAGCGACAGGAGTTTCGCAAATGCTGGATGTGAAGAACCTAAATACAGCGAGTTTCTTCACCTTCCTCATGGACTAAATGGCTTCTTTGATTATGACCAGGCACTAGCATGCGCGCGAAAGCAAAATAAACCGTTATTCATCGACTTCACGGGTCATGGTTGTACGAATTGCAGGGAGATGGAAGCTGTAGTGTGGTCTGATCCCCAGGTTTTGCAGAGACTTAGAAATGACTTTGTTGTCGTGGCCTTGTATGTAGATGATAAGACCGAACTCCCGAAGGCGGATTGGTATACCTCAAGTGTTGATGGCAAAATAAAGAAGACCATCGGGAAACAAAATGCCGATTTGCAAATCAAAAATCTTGATAATAATGCCCAGCCATTTTATGTCCTGTTGGGCAAGGACGAACGAGTTTTAGCCTGGCCCTACGCCTACGACCGAAGCATCGAAAACTTTGTGAGATTCCTTGATTCCGGAAAATCAAAGTATAAGCAACTTTACAGCAGCCAGTAAACTTTTGATTTGCACTTTAGAGTTAAAGGTCTATATTTGAATTACTTGACTTTCGATCGAAGTCGAAATTTTACTTTTTTTAAACTAAAATTACCAGCGACCTGATTTTTGGCAGCCGTGTGATAACTTGCAAAGCATTTTTTTAACTCTTAGAAATTCGTAGATGTAATGAAAAACCTGTCGCTCAAACCTATTTCCATTTTTGTAACAGCCCTTGTTGTTGTTTTCGCCATTTTGATCCTCAATAGGAGCAGCAATGTTCTTACAAAACTTGATGATGAGGATGACTCCGTTCATGTTAATATTTCAATTCAGGAGCCAAAGATAGTTTATGGAATGGTCGTTGACGACTACCTGCTTATTGAGGATAAAATAAAAAGAAACCAACTTCTTGGTGATATCCTGACAGAATATAATGTAC
>DASUGQ010000399.1:0-14008 GCA_036273935.1 Cyclobacteriaceae bacterium
GTTACTTCGAATAAGGCAAGACTTAAGATTTACCAGGGCAACGATTCTATTTCCCATTCTGAAGTCAGAATTAACTATGACTATGGCAAGGAGAAGGTCGTTATTCAATTTAGCAAAGGGGCTATGCACTACGCACCCTACTCCGCTCCTTTTTTTAATGTCGACTTCAATGCTGACATTATTAAATGGAATCTTAAATCAGACAGTTTGGATCTCTATATGGACGGAGCTCGCGACACTGATCCGCTGGTTGTTGAGTCGGTCGACCACTACAGTCCGGAGGATTTTCGATTGTTAAAAGGGCAATCGTTCAGTTTTCATCCGCTGACCCTAGTGGCAGGTTATAGTCTGAAAAACAGGGTTCGTGAATTTTATGGCGGCGACCTCGCCAACTACTACAAGAAGGATATTTCGGAGATTCGCCTTGCGCTGGAATTTCTCACCCAGAAGGGGATGGTCTATTACGATCCAAAGACCGACATTGTGAGGGTCAGGGACAAGGCCATTGCCAATTATAAATCATTCAAGGGAGAATCTGATTTCGACAATCTTAAAATTCATTCCCTCATTGACAGCTCGGCAAATGCAACCATCAACTTTCCCAAAGGGTATATGACGGTTCGTGGTGTTGAGGAATTTAAAGTCAGTGACACCCTTAATGTTATCGTAAAGCCGGATAGTGGAATCGTTACCATTCTTCAGAACAGAGACATTAAATTTAATGGTACTGTAAATGCAGGGGGCTATGAGATCAGCGGCAAACGCTTTACACTTAAGTACGACAGTTTCTTTATTAACCTTCCCACAATTGATTCGATCAATTTCTACGTAACGGAAAAAAATGCCAAGGGCCAGGTGACCCGCCGAAAAGTAAATAACTCACTTGTCGGAGCGGATTCATTAACGGCCGCAGAAGGAGGGTTAGGTAATATCAATCAAAGTTCAGGCGTCCTTTATATAAGCAGACCGAACAACAAATCGGGAAAAGACAAGATACCCGCTTATCCCAAAATGGATGCCTCAACCGGTGGTGTAATTTACTTTGACCGTGAGGAGGTGTTAGGCGGTGTCTACGATCGCTCCATTTTTTTTGCTGTTCCTCCGTTTAAACTGGATAGTTTGAATGATGCCGACCTTTCCGCATTGAATTTTGAAGGACAGTTTGTATCCAGCGGCGTGTTTCCAAGTTTCAAAGAGAAACTTAAAACAATGCCTGACAAATCACTGGGATTCGATCATGCGGTCCCACGAGACGGATACCAGTTGTATAAGGGTGACGGTAGATTAAAGGGAGCAATATCGCTTTCTAACCGCGGACTCCGCGCAAGTGGCAAGATCGAATTTCTCGCGGCAACTGTTAATTCACCTGACTTCATTTTTTATCCAGATTCAGTTACAACAATTGGTAACAGGGCCACGATCACGGAAAAACAATTTGGCTCCGTAATATTTCCACAGGCATCCCTTCCGGATTTTGAAATGAAATGGTTTCCGAAGGAAGGAAACATGATGCTTAAAAATCTGAATGCTCCTTTCAATTTCTACGACTCTACCGCGCAACTTAATGGTAAAATAACCATTTCGAAAGATGGTGTAGCCGGTCAGGGAAAACTGGACACGAGGGGGACAGAACTTCTCTCAAAAGAAATGATGTTTAGCAGTGAAACATTAACAGCCCGGCATGCAAAATTCAGGGCGAACAGCAATGATCCTAAAAAGCCGTTATTATTTGGAACAGACATTCGCGTGCGGTATAACATCGAAAAAAATTACGCTGACATCAGCCCGGAGGTTGAAGGAGTCGCTGCCATTGATTTCCCTTATGCACAGGTGAAGACCTCTATCCCCAATGCCCGTATGGATTTTGCGACGAAAAAAATTGTAATGGATAAGAGTCCGGATGTGGAACTGGAAAATTCATACTTCTATACAACCAGGGAAGAACTTGATTCCCTGGCCTTCAATGCGGACCATGCCGAGTATGATTTGACAACACAGGAACTTAAGGTGAGTGGCATTCCATACATTATTGTGGCTGATGCCAAGATCACACCTGAGAATAATGAAGTGTTGATACTGGAGAACTCAAGAATTGGCACTCTGAAGAATACCACAATTATTCTGGACACGTTGAATGGATACCACAGACTAACGGATGGTGTGGTCGATATTAAGTCGAGAAAAGAATTCAGCGGATATGCCACCTATCAGTATGTAAATTTTTTGAAAGACACCTTCGCCATTAAGATGACTGATTTTCATCTGGAGGCGATGGATGATGTGGACTTGTCGAAGCGGTCGAAAAGAAAGGATGATTTGAACCCTACCCTTCAAACGGTAGCAACAGGTGAGGTTGCTGAAACTGCCAATCTGGTACTGGGCGCCGGGATGTTTTACAAAGGAAATATGAAGATGTTTGCTTCGAAACCTGCCCTTCAGCTTGACGGATATGTGAAGCTTGATTTGAAAAATATTGGCGAGAAGAATCCATGGATAGAATATACGCAAACGGGTGACGAGACGGAAGTATTAATTGATTTTGATAATGCGATTAATGAGGACAGCAAGAAAGTTGAAGCAGGTCTTCACTTTGCTTCCGATAATCGCCTTTACATCACATTTCTTAATGATAAACGTAGCGATGAAGATGATGACCTTTTCACTCCGAGCGGCACATTGCATTATGATGCCGAATCGAAAGAGTACAGAATCGAAGACCGGGAAAAAGCAGCCGGTAACAAACTTTCTGGAAAAGTATTTTCTTATAATGACGAATCAAGGCAAATCAGATTTGAAGGACCAATCAATCTGGTTCAAAATTCTGGTGATTTTAGGATAGGCGCTTCGGCGTTGGGTAGCGGCAATCTTGGCAACAATGAGATACGGATGAACAATCTGATTTCCATTATGTCAAACATTCCTTCGCAGGCACTGGATCTGATGGCAACTGATATTCAGAACGTAATTAAAAATGAAGGAGCAAGTGAGGGCCTGGGAGACCAAACTGAATTGTTGTATAAGATCGCAGACATTGTCGGCGAACGGGCCGCTAAAGACTATGAGCAGCGTAGTCTCAATGGATACCAATCGCTTGGAATGTTGGATCCATTGTCAAAAGGCCTGGTCATTTCAAATGTCAATCTGAAATGGTCTGACAAAAGAAAAGCATTTTATAGCGAGGGATCGATTGGCATATCCAACATTTTGCAGAATGATATTAATGGAGCGTTCGAAGGGTTTTTGGAAGTGAAAAGAAGTGAGGATGGTGGATCGATGTTTAATCTTTTCTTTAAAGCCTCGCCTGATTCTTGGTACTACATTGGTTATGAAGGCAGCCGCATTCTTGTACAATCGTCTAATAATGCATTTAATACTATAATCGCCAAAAGGACAAACGCCGGCAAAGCAAAGATTGGAGAGGTGGCCTTTGTTCCGGGGAGCGATGAGGAAACGTTGTCATTCATTAATCGCTTTCGACAGGAGTATTATGGTATTGAAGCTCCTTACAGCCTAAGTGCAGGAAGCGTAGTCAAAGACACCGAGACAGCTCCTTCAAATATCCCGATCATGAAGGACGAAACCAAAGAGGAAAAGAAGAAAGAGAATGATGACGAGGGCTTTTGATCAACGCCTGAGTCAAGACAAACTTAAATCGTACAGAACATTTTCGCCTGCCTGAAAAATTGTAACTTGACCTCCTTGATTTTGCTTGGATATGAAATTGTTGAGGTCAATATTCAACCTGCTACACTTCAATAAGAAGAATTGGAGGGCCATAGCACTTTGCATTTTAGCTGCCACCATTTTTTGGTTTTTCAACGCTCTTAATAAAAATTATACAACGACGATAAGTTTTCCCCTTCAATTTGATTATGATGCCCGGCACTACATTCCGGTTAAGCCGTTACAGGACGAACTCAGGATTAACGTTACAGGCATGGGATGGGACATTTTCAGAAGATCGATTGGCTTACGAAAACATCCGCTTATTATTCCCATTGAACGACCGGTAACAGTAAAGAAAATTGTGGGCAGTACGCTGCCGGCATTGTTCTCAAGTCAGATCGAAGCGCTTCAAATAAACTTTGTTGTTAACGACACATTATATCTGGACATACAAGCAAGAGGACGACGTTGGCTCTCCCTGTCTTCAGATTCTATTCCAAAAAAAGTGGATCATAATTTTGGGATCATTGGTCCCATCAACATTCGGCCTGACTCAGTGCTGGTAGAAGGACCATTGGATATCATCAAGAAATTAAAAGAGCCCTTTCCCATTGAGTTGGAATCTCATAATATCAACGATGACTTCAATGAAGGGATAGAACTGAACATTTCTGACAATCGCCTGATAAATGTTACTCCAGCCGAAATAAATATTTCATTCCACGTCGAACGTTTTGTTGAAATTACCGATACCGTTGGTCTGGAGCTAAAAAACATCCCCAAAAATGCCCAGCCTAAAATGGATGTGTCCAGGGTACCAGCGACTTTGCGCCTTCAGCAGAGCAAGATTGGAACTTTTCCCTGGGACAGTGTGAAGGCAGTCGTCGACTTAAGAACCTTCAATAAGGGGAGTATAAAAGTACGTCCCGAACTCATTGGGCTGCCCGAATATGCTCAGTTGATTAAAATCGATACCATCCGAATTACCTATTGACCCATGAAAACTCTACAAATAGGTGTCACGGGAGGCATGGGTTCAGGCAAGAGCCTGGTGAGTAAAATATTTCACTGTTTGGGTGCTCCGGTATACGATGCCGATAGCCGGGCGAAAAATGTAATGACCACCGATGGAATACTCATATCCCAGATTAGAAAAGAATTCGGAGTATTGTCCTACCATTCGGATGGTACCTTAAACCGGGAATTTATTGGTAAGAAAGTTTTCTCAAACCCATCCCGGTTAAAGGTGCTGAATGAGTTGGTTCATCCTCGTGTGGCAGAAGATTATAAAAAGTGGATACATGAACATCTCCATTTTGCTTATGTTATTAAAGAGGCGGCGCTGTTGTTTGAAGCTGGCTCATACCGGTCGCTGGATTGGATAATTTTGGTGTCGGCACCGGAGGAGTTGAGAATTAAACGGGTGATTAGGCGAGATGCCGGCAGGACGGTGGAGCAGGTGAAGGACATTCTATTACAACAATGGAGCGAAGAAAAGAAAGCGGAACTTGCAAATGGGATAATTAAGAATGATGAATCGGAATTGGTAATTCCCCAAGTGGTTAATCTTCACAACCTGTTCGAGATGGGAAGACTCCCATCGTCCTCAATACAAAGGTAATTCGGGATTTACAGTTTAAATTGTCAGACCACTTACTCCGGGCGCGAGTACAATACACAGAGTCTCAGGATTACTTATGACAAAAATTAATTTGAAAATAGCGCAGGCATTTGTTCTACTGATATTGTTTGCCATGGGATGTAATGCGAAGAAGCAGGGCGTTGTGGCACCCCGACGACAAGGACCTATTCTTGTCGATGGCTTTTCGGTTCAACCTCAAAATGTAAGTGAAAATGTGGAAGTTCCAGGTACGCTATTGCCACAGGAAGAAACTCAAATTCGTGCTGAAGTAAGTGGCCGGGTCACAAATCTTAATATACCAGAAGGAGGGGTGGTCCCAAAGGGCAAAATTTTAGTTAAACTTTTCGACGGAGATCTTCAGGCCCAGCTTAAAAAACTTGAAGTTCAGCTTCAGATATCCGAAAAATCTGAAGAAAGACAAGGTGAGTTGTTAAAAATCAACGGCATCAGCCAGCAAGATTATGATTTGGCAGCACTGAGTGTTGAAAATTTGAAGGCAGATATTCTTGCGACCCGGATAGCGATATCAAAAACAGAGATCAGGGCTCCTTACGCGGGCAAGTTGGGTCTTCGATATGTAAGCCTGGGAGCATACCTCTCTCCCAGCGAAATAATTACCACGATCCGGCAGGTTGATCAGCTTAAATTGGAATTCGCCGTTCCTGAAAAATATGCAAGAAATATTTCCAAAGGTTACCAGGTTAAGTTTAAAGTGGATGGTGGGCAGCAATTTCATTTTGCGTCTGTTTTGGCGACTGAAAATAGCGTTGATGAAACTACCCGAACCTTAAAGGTCCGTGCGATTGTTAAGGAATCACATCCAGAATTGGTGCCTGGTGCGTTTGCGCGGGTCAGTCTGCAATTGGGGCGAACCGATAATGCATTAATGATCCCGACACAGGCGGTCATCCCGCAGGCCAGGAATAAGCAGGTAATTATTTATAAGAATGACAGCGTTCAATTTAAAATAGTAGAAACCGGATTGCGAGACTCGGCCTTTGTTCAGATCACATCAGGATTGCAGCAAGGGGATACCGTAATAATTACGGGTCTGATGGCGATCAGGCCGAACGCAAAGGTTAAATTAGGTAGGGTTCTTCAATACTAGAAACCGGAGGAGGTTTGGAATAAATTTTCAACCATATGAATATATCAGAACTTAGTTTACGAAGGCCGGTGATGGCGATAGTAATGAACATCATTCTGGTGATATTCGGAATAATAGGGTTCACTTACTTAGGCATTCGCGATTACCCGGCCATTGACCCGCCCAATGTGAATGTGCGAACAAACTACTCCGGCGCGAACGCGGACATTATTGAATCTCAAATAACAGAACCCCTGGAAGAAGCGATTAATGGAATTGCCGGGATTCGAAATATTGCCTCTGTGTCAAGTGTTGGTGTGAGTAATATCAATATTGAATTTGAATTGGGGGTTGATCTGGAAGCAGCGGCCAACGACGTTAGGGATAAGGTGTCGCAGGCTGTCAGGTCACTGCCACAAGATCTCACGAATCCACCTGTGATTCAAAAGGCTGATGCGAACGCAGATGCGATCATTTCAATGACCGTTCAAAGCGATACGCGGAATCCCTTAGAGCTCACTGCCTTTGCCACAAATAACCTTGTTGAGCGCCTTCAGACTATTCAGGGCGTTAGTCGTATTTGGATCTGGGGAGAGAAAAGATATGCTATGCGTATATGGATGGATCCTGCAAAGCTTAGCGCGTATAGTCTTACCGCGCTCGATGTTCGTCAGGCGCTGGAACGACAGAATGTTGAACTTCCATCGGGCAAAATCTCGGGGACTTCCACCGAGCTAACCGTCAGGACTTTCGGACGCCTTTATACCGAGGAGGATTTTAACAATGTAATTATCAAGTCGGCAGTGACTGGCAATATTAAGCTTAAGGACATTGGACAGGCATTGTTAGGCCCTGAAAACGAAGAAACTATTTTGCGGGAAAGTAACATACCCATGGTTGGTCTTGCCATCGTTCCGCTTCCGGGGGCAAATTACGTCGCTATTTCAGATCAGTTTTATAAAAGACTAGAGCAAATCAAAAAGGAGGTTCCCGAAGACATAAAACTGAATATTGCCCTTGATCAGACGGTCTTCATCAAACGTTCGATTACAGAGGTAGAGGAAACATTACTGGTTGCTATTCTTCTTGTCGTATTGGTTATTTATTTCTTCTTCAGAGATTTTCTTATTGCAATACGACCGTTAATCGATATTCCGGTGGCCCTGACATCGGCGTTTTTTATAATGTACATCAGCAACTTTTCCATTAATGTGCTGACCCTGCTTGGCATCGTACTCGCTACTGGTTTAGTAGTAGATGATGGGATAGTGGTGACAGAAAATATTTACAAGAAGCTGGAAAAGGGGATGAACAAATACAGGGCAGCACTTGAAGGTTCGCGAGAAATTTTCTTCGCCGTCATTTCCACATCTATTACACTCGCTGTTGTATTTCTGCCAATATTATTTCTGCAAGGTTTTGTTGGAAGACTTTTTCGGGAATTTGGAGTTGTGATTGCGGGGGCTGTATTGATCAGCGCGTTCGTGTCATTGACGCTAACGCCCGTGCTGAGCGTTAAACTGACGCGTGATCACAGAAAGCATTCCTGGTTCTATAGGGTGACAGAGCCGTTCTTTAATGGAATGGAGAGAGGTTATGGGCGGTGGCTGGCGTTGTTTATGCGAATGCGTTGGATGGCTTTTGTAATCATCGGATTATGTCTGGGCTCGGCTTATTTGATCGGAACTAATATTCAGTCGGAACTTGCACCGCGTGAAGATCGAAACCAATTCCGACTTCAAATGTCGGCGCCGGAAGGCACTTCCTTTGATTATATGGATCAGTATGTTCAGACGATGGTCAATTTTGTGACTGATTCCATTCCGGAATACCGCACTGCTTTGTCGGTCACTTCGCCAGGGTTTTCAGGAAGCGGTTCTGCTAACTCCGGCTTTGTGCGAGTTACATTGGTGGATCCAAATCAGCGGAACCGATCACAGGAGGAAATTGTAAATATGGTAAGTCGGAACCTTGGGCGTTTTCAGCAGGGTCGTGCATTCCCGATCCAGGAGGAAACCATTTCCGTCAACCGCAGAGGAGGTTTGCCGGTTCAGTTTGTCATTCAAAACAACAATTTTGAAAAAATAGAAGAGGCGCTTCCAAAAATGCTGGAAGCAGCAGGAAATAGTCCTGTACTTCAAGGCGTAGATTCAGATCTGAAATTCAACAAACCCGAACTTCGGGTTCAGATAAATCGGTTAAAGGCAACACAGCTGGGGATAAGCGTTGGTGATATTGCACAGACCCTGCAACTTGCATACAGTAATTTGCGCTTCGGTTATTTCACAAAAGATGGAAAACAATACCAGGTTATAGGGCAGGTTGACCGGATCAACAGGGATGACCCTGACGATCTGAAGCGGTTATATGTAAAGACCAACTCAGGACGCCTGATATCAATCGACAATGTGGTGACCATTGAAGAATCAACCACTCCGCCGGCACTTTATCACTTTAACCGTTATAAGTCAGCAACGATCTCGGCAGGTCTTGCCCCTGGCTATACGGTCGGTGATGGCATTAAGGCAATGGAAGAAATTGCGGCCAAAGTACTGGATGAAACATTTGCCACGTCTTTGTCGGGCACTTCACGTGACTTCAAGGAGAGCGCGAGCAATACTTCATTTGCTTTTGTTTTAGCGATCATCCTGGTTTACCTCATTTTGGCCGCACAGTTTGAGAGTTTCGTTGATCCACTCACTATACTTATCACCGTGCCGCTAGCCATTGCCGGGGCATTCCTTTCCCTGACGCTATTTGGACAAACGCTCAATATTTTTTCACAGATTGGAATGATCATGTTGATTGGCCTTGTAACGAAGAACGGTATTTTGATAGTCGAGTTTGCCAACCAAAAACGTGAAGAAGGTCTGCCCAAGATGCAGGCGGTGTTGCAGGCATCCAAAATGCGTCTGCGTCCTATATTAATGACCAGTTTAACGATGGTGCTGGGCACTTTGCCAATTGCACTTTCCCTGGGAGCGGCTGCAACCAGTCGACAACCTTTGGGAATTGTTGTTGTCGGTGGGGTATTGTTTTCATTGATCTTAACGTTATTTGTTATTCCAGCCATGTACTCATATCTTTCAAGACCCCGCAAGCACGCCGAATTTGATAAACGAGTTGCAGAACCCAGTCACGAAGAAGTCGTTTATGAAGGTTAGTTTGGCATTCGCATTTTTATGCATTTTTATTTCGGTTTTGCGCGCTCCGGCGCAAGATCATGTGTCACTGGAGGATGCTATAGTCCTGGCGCTTCAGAAGAACTATGATGTGCAACTGTCCCGTAATATCTCAGAGTCTGCCGCTACCGATGATTCATATGCGTGGGCTGCATACATGCCACAGTTGAATGCAGTGGGCTCTGCGGTGTGGAATAACAATCAACAGAAATTAGAGTTCCAGGATGAAACCAGAAACAACAGTGGTGACGCACAATCCAATGTACTTAACGGTAGCGTTCAATTGAACTGGCTGTTGTTCGATGGAACAAGAATGTTCGCTACGCGCGAGCGCATTCGTCAAATTGCAGAACAAGGCGAGATTGCTGTAAAGGCACAGATGGTTAATACCGTCGCCGATGTGATTGTTAATTATCATGGCATTGTGCGGCAAAAGCAGCAGTTAAAAGCCCTTGAAGAGCAGATGGCGGTCAGTGAAGAACGTGTGAAACTGGCTGAAAAAAAATTGGAAGTCGGTACTGGTGGAAAGCCGGAACTGTTGCAGGCTAAAGTAGATTTGAATGCATTCAAGACACAGGTCATCCAACAGGAGGCGCTGATCATTCAGTTTAAGGAAACGCTGAATGAATTGACCGGATTGCAACTGTCGAAAAGTTACGACGTTGCCGACACGATCATCATCGATTTAAATCTGAATCTGGACGACATTCAAAATAATATTGAAAATTCAAACTTTGACCTGTTGGCGGCAAAACGAAATTTTGAAATAGCACAACTTTCTCTTCGCGAAAGAAAGGCAGAACTCTCACCGACCATAAGTTTCAATGCGTCTTATAACTATGGCCGGACGGATAATCAAAAACTTATCAACCCTTTTGCGGCCCTTTTGAGCACCTCGCAAGGCTATAACTACGGTTTCTCTATCAACGTTCCTATTTTTAATGCGCTCAATACCCGACGTTTGATTGAGCAAGCGCACATCGATTATGGGAGACAGGAGATACTTTATCAACAACAAAAAGCAAATGTTGATGTCGGACTGAGAAACGCCTTTGTGAATTATGACAATGCCAAGAAAGTTTTGCTCATTGAAGAAGAGAATATCCTCCTTGCCAAAGAGAACGTATTCATCGCGCTTGAAGGATTTAAAAGAGGCATTACCACTTTTATCGAATTGAGAACCGCCCAACAAAGTCTTGCTGACGGATACAACCGTCTTATCAATGCGAGGTTTCTGGCAAAAGTAGCGGAAACAGAATTGTTGAGATTGAAAGGAACCCTTATTCAGTGGACGGAATAATGCGTACCAATTGTTTACCTTGCTCAAATTTCTGATCACTTTATGCTGAAGAAAATTAATGATGCTGCTGACTTCCTAAGAGCAGCCGGGATTCAACATGTTGACGTGGCCATAATATTGGGCACTGGCCTTGGCGAACTACTTGTAGGGGAGATAAAGAATCCCCTGATCATCGAGTACAAAGATATTCCACACTTCCCACTTTCAACGGTAGAGTTTCATAAGGGTAAATTGGTATATGGAGAAATTCGTGGCAGAAAAGTGCTCGCAATGCAGGGCAGATTTCATTACTACGAGGGGTATAGTATGGAGCAGGTCACCTTTCCGGTAAGGGTAATGAAAGTCCTGGGCGTTAACCATTTATTAATTTCCAACGCCTCCGGAAATTTGAACAGAAATTGGAAGAAAGGTGAGTTGATGCTCATTGACGACCACATAAACCTGCAACCCGACAATCCTCTTAGAGGCAAGAACCTTGATGAACTGGGACCCAGATTTCCTGATATGAGCAGGCCATATGATCAGCATCTGAGCAACCTGTTAATTTCAATTGCAAGTAAAAAAAATATCATTCTGAATGTCGGTGTCTATGTTTCGGTGGTCGGGCCGAATCTTGAAACTCGAGCTGAATACAGATTCCTCCAGCGCATTGGTGCCGATGCAGTTGGGATGTCGACAGTTCCCGAGGTCATTATTGCAAACCATATGAGCCTACCCTGTTGCGCTGTGTCGGTCTTAACAGATGATTGCGACCCCGATCATCTTGAACCGGCCAGCATTGAGGAAATCATTTCCATTGCCGGTAAAGCTGAGCCGAAACTAACTGAATTATACGTAGAGCTAATTGGCCAACTTTAACCGTTGGCAATTTTTAACGTCGCCTCAACAAAACGATTGAGATCTTTTGTGGACCGACCGATATGCGGGAATCGATCAACTTATTTTTTGTAGATCACGCAATTTTTTTGCCTTCCATCCAGTGATCAATACGACAATTATCGTCATGCATCCGCCGAAGATGACTGAAGAGACAGTGCCTAGCAATCGAGCGGCTACACCCGATTCAAACGATCCAATTTCATTGGACGACCCGATGAAAATGTTGTTTACTGCTGATACACGCCCTTTCATGTTTTCAGGGGTCAATGTTTGGAGAAGGGTTCCCCGTACAATTACGCTGACGCCATCAAACACACCGCTGATAACAAGTATAAAAAGGGATAACCAAAAATTCGTTGACAATGCAAACGAGATCATCGACAAACCGAAACCCGCAACGCTATACAACAATATCCTTCCAAGTCTTTTTCTAATGGGATAGTGAATGAGAAATGTCGCCATGAAAAGAGCACCGACTGCCGGAGCAGAACGAAGCAGGCCCAGTCCCCATTTGCCAGTATGAAGTATTTCCGCCGTGAATATGGGGAGCAAGGCAACCGCACCTCCAAATAATACGGCGAAGAGATCCAATGTAAGTGCTCCCAAAATTATTTGATGGTTGAAGACAAACTTCAACCCTGCTTTGATTTTTTCAATCACACCCTGCTCCTCTGTGGATGGAGGTAATGGGCGTGATGGAATGAAACTGAAAAGGATGAGGCTGGCAATCATCAGGATTACATCAGCGGCATAGGAGGTCGTGGTGTCAAAAAAACCATAAATCATTCCACCTAGTGATGGGCCCAGAATAGCAGCGGTTTGCCAAAGGGAACTGTTGATCGTCACTGCGTTTGTGTAAAGATTCCGGGGAACCAATTGTGGCATGAAAGAGAATGTAGCAGGCGTCAGAAATCCTCGCGCAACGCCACTTGTAAAGATGACACCGTAAATGGGTAGAACACCATATCGAAGAATTGATGAGCCAACGTCAAGAGTAAAAAATAAAAGCAATGCAGAACACAAAAGAAGAGTGCTGATTGTGGTGATAATAATTTTTTTTCGCACTACAGTATCGGCAACATGCCCCGCATAGAGCGAAACGCTAATGGAAGGAACGGCTTCAGCCAATCCAATGAGCCCAAGAGAAAGCGGATCCTTTGTAATCTCATAAATCTGCCATGCAACAACAACTGCCTGTATTTGAATTGCCAGCGTAGCACAAAATCGCGCGCTGATAAACAAACGGTAATCGCTAATGCGAAGGGAGGCATATGCACCTTCATTATTGGGATTCCTCATTTGGTTTTTAGACTCTCAATGGCCTGTATCGCCGTCGTTCTTCTCTCTTGTCGTTCGCCCCGAATTTCAGCAAATGGAACCTTCATCGCTTTTATCTGAGCGAGATAAATTTGATAAAGTTCAGCTCTCTTGTCCGGATGTTCCCTTTGGGGATCGGCTTCCCAGGGAATATCAATGTAAGTGAGCAAGTGGAGATCGTAACTACTGCTTTCAAGCGATTGAATAATGGTGGGATCGCAGCGCCCGTATTTAAACTCGCTCCAGATCTTGATCACGAGTAACGTGGTATCGATAAAAAGAAATCCATTGGCGTCACGCACATACTCTTCTTCCAATCGCTTTTGACCGTGAGCAATTACAATCAGATCGTTCTCATTGTAAGGTCTCACCAAATTGTCAAGGTAGTTTCTCGCGTATTCGGGGACCCACTGTGTATTATAGTGTTTCGCAAGGAACATTGCTAATTCAGATTTACCGGTACACTCGGGGCCGACGATAGCGACTTTTCTTAAGGAGTTGTTCACTTTCGGAGGTTAATAGAGGTAAGGGCTGAAATTGAAAAAATATAAGGACATGAACAAAGTTTTAATTACTGGTTGAATCTTCAATTTTCTTATGTTCGAATTATAGAGATATATGCGCCTGTGTGTAACAAATTATTGTTAACCGAAACGATCTCGTCATATCTAGACCGTCTCAACCGAGATTACCACCAATTCTACCATAGAGTTTGTCAGCATGCCACGTTAGTTTTTTTCCGTACCACATGCGGATTGCTTTCCTGAATTCCACAAACCCGTTTGCTACGAGAAATTCAACTGCCACTTTGTTTTCCATCGGTACCGTGGCGATGTTGGAAGTGACGTGTTTCAAATTGAGGAGCAGCTCACCAGCGATTTTTGTAGTGGCTACGATCAGACCTTCGCCTAATGTTGGCATAAAGAACCCCGTAA
>DASUGQ010000400.1:0-6056 GCA_036273935.1 Cyclobacteriaceae bacterium
GTTAATGGCATACGGGTAAGGAAGCTGGTATAACTGGGACCCTGAACACCTACAATCGGAGGATTGTCATTTTCCTCGTGGGTATAGTTAATATTCACCTGAAGCTTCAGCTTATCAGTGACCATGCTGTTGAGTCCCAGGTTAAAAATCCTTTTGTGATAACTATTGTCAGGGGTAATACCCTTAACATCCTGGTTTGAAAAAGAAGCGCGGTAGCTTGTTGAGGCGCTGCCGCCCGTAAGCGCTATCGTATTCATGATCGAAGTTCCGGTTCTGTAAAATTTCTTGAAGCGGTTTTTTTCGGCAGAGTAAGGTCTTGAAATTCCATCATACTGTATTGTAGGTTCGCCGTCATGTTTTGCGCCCCATGATTGGTTTCCGGCTGATATCGCCTCAGCCTGTGTGGTAGGTCGTTTACCACCAATACCGGTACCGTATATCGTTTGGTAATTAGAAAAATCTCTTATTTCATCAGCGGCAAAGTTGGAGGTAAACTCCACGCCGAATTGCGAATTTTTAGCGCCACTTTTGGTAGTGATAATAATGGCGCCATTTGAAGCTCTTGAACCGTAAAGCGCCGCTGCGGTTGCACCTTTCAGCACGGTCATTGACTCAATATCATCCGGATTGATCTGTTGCAGGTTGTCGCCCTGGTCTATACCAGGCGCACCCTCGGCGCTACGTGCATCCTGATCCATCGGCAAGCCGTTGATTACAATTAACGGCGAGTTGACTTGACCGGCAAAACCCGATTGACCACGCAAACGGATCCGATTGCTTGAGCCTGCACCTGCTGTTGGCGGAGCAATATCCAAACCAGCTATTTTACCTTCTAAAGATCTCATCACGTTGATAGTGCGGTTCTTGGTGATTTCATCAACTGGTACAGTTGATGCCGCATAACCTAGTTTTCTTGATTCCTTTACAATACCCAAAGCCGTCACTACTACCTCCTGAAGGGTCAGAGCATCGAACTCCATGGAAACGGTGATGTTTGTTTGGTCTCCAACCCGGATTTCCTTGGTTATATACCCAATAAAACTGAACACCAGGATTGAATTTTCATCCTGCACATCCACGCTGAATGTCCCATCAGTGCCGCTTGTCATTCCATTGGTCGTGCCCTTTTCAAAGACGTTGACCCCGGGCAGCGGTTCTCCCTTTTCATCGAGAATTTTACCGGAAACATTCAATAAAAAAATTCTCGAACCTGATGTCTCCTCACTCGGTTTTGGCTTTAGAACAATTTCTTCCTCATCGTTTCTAACTTCCCAGGAAACGTTGTCTCCGAAAAGTTGAAGGAGAACGTTTTCCAGAGACTTATCTTCTACCTTAATGGTAACTTTCCTTGAAGAATTGATCGGTCTTGGTCTGTAGGTAAAAACAACCGAAGCCTGGTTTTCTATTTCGGATAAAATTGTTTTAATAGGTTCGTTTTCCACATTAAGGGAAACCTTTCGCTTCAGGATTTCCTGGGCATCTGAGTCCCACGGCGCTGCAGAAACTACGGAGGTCAGAGCGACCACAATGAGCATTTGGGTGCAGGTGACTCTCATAATGGCATATAGTACCTCTTGAACAGGTCTATGTTTATTCATACATTTGATTTAGTTTTTGTTAATGTAAAATGGCAAAAACAAGAAGGCTCCCCGAAGGCTCGGGGAATCAACGGAAGGCTGGTGATGCTTGAACCATCACCGCCTTTTTTGTTAGGTAGAATCCGTCATATTTAGTATTGGTTTTAGTCAATCATGCTTATCAATCTTAGTTGCAACCTTTTCCGGAAAACACAATTTTATCTTCCTGCCGTGAATAGGTGGCTCCAATGGCAGAGCTTATAATATCAAGCCTGTTAAAAAGATTACCATCCGTTATGGAGGTTGTTAACTTACAGGAGGAAAAGATTTTCTCGTCAAAAACGATCTCCACTCCATAAATTTTTTCAATCGTATTAAATATTTCAGAGACGGGGCTGTCTTCAAATCGGATACGCTTGATTTCAGCCTGGCTAATCAAAGGCTGGGGTTCATCTACAATCTGCCGCGAAATAATATCTTCGTCCTTGTCGTATGTAAGTTCCTGGTTAGGTGTTAAGATCACTTCGGTTTTAGGAGTTTTGCTGTTCGTCGGCATGACAACAGATACCCGCCCTGTCTTCACAGTAACCGTGACCTTACGATCCTGCTGTACGGCCTTAACGATAAAACTCGTTCCCAATACCTTTGTGCTGACTTGCCGGGTGTAAACTACAAAGGGAATCTTTTCATTGTGCGTTACTATGAAGAAACCTTCGCCCTCCAGATAAACCTCCCTAAGGGTTTTATTAAAGTTGACTGAAACGCTTAAATGACTTTGAGGTTTCAGCGTAACAACACTACTGTCTGGCAGGGTAAATTGCTGAGGTTCATTTTTTGTATTGATTAATTCCAGCCCCTGCGGATTCGTCTGTTTAGACCCGGAAGTATGTTCATGTTCCTTCGGTAATACTTTGGCGATTTCAATACCGTCCCTTATAATATCATTATAGCTCCAATAATAAAAAACAATACATATACCGATAAGAGAGGCAGCTATACCAATTGAAAAACGGATAAATCTTGATTTTCCCTGACCTCCTGAATCAGATGTTCGGTTGGAACTGCGATCTATATTGGTCTGACGAGCAATGGCTATCCAGTAACGATTCTTAATTTTTTCCTCGTCTTCAATGGAAACCTTACCGTCCTGACTGTCCATTGCTTCATACCATTCGTCGATTACTTTTCGTTCCTCCAGAGTCGCATCTCCCAAACGATATCTTCTTAGAATCTCAAGAAATTTTTTTTGTTCCATATAAAAGATACAAACATTTAGTGTGTTTTCGTCTCGACCAATCATTCAGGCACACAACACCTCTGATCAATCAGTAATCCGCTAACTGAGAAACCTGGTGAATGCTGTAGTATAGTGCTTTATCTATATAGACAGTTGTGCATGAAACTTGCCTAAAGAGCTGTGACTTTATTTCAGGCGTTCGCAATCGATCCTTGCAATTTCAGACTGTTTCAATTAAACTTGTTAAGTCAATATTAAATCTTGAAAGCGGTAAAGATTTCCAGTATTTCTGATGTCCAGTTACTTGAGGCCATTCGGCAGGACGATGAGATTGCATTCGCCGAATTGTTTAAACGCTACTGGAAGAAAATGCATTCGATCGTATTTTCGCGTGTTCGATCAGTGGAGGCTACAAACGAAATTGTTCAAGGTCTATTTATCTCTCTTTGGAAGAAACGGAAAACACTATTAATAGACCATTTGCAATCTTACTTATATACCTCCGTTAAAAATCGAATTTTGAATCATCTGGAATCGCAAATGACGCAGAGAAAGCATTGGGAATACTACAGGAAGTTTATTCCCGAAGCGGAAAATACAACAGAAAGGGATGTTGCTCTTAATGAAGCTATGGAAGTAATCGAGAATGAAGTAGAGCTGTTACCTGAAAAATCGAAAACAATATTCCGGTTGAACCGTTTGGAGGGCCAGTCCGTATCAGAAATTGCCAATTCCTTAAATCTGTCAGAGAAGGCTATTCAATATCACATTACCAAATCCCTTAAAACCCTGCGACTTCATCTTAAGGACTATATTCTTACACTAAGTTTTTTAATGGTTATCCTCCCAATTTGAGTGTTTGGTTTTTGACCTTTGACGTTTTCCGTCTTGCCCAAAAATGAAAATCATCATCGCTATCAGTTTACTCCAAAAACTTCTCATACTCCTGCGCGTGTCTTCCATATACCTTGCGGAGATAAGGTCGTGTCAGTAACAATATCAATGTAACATAAGCACATATCCCAATTTTCCATTCGAGCCGAAGCGCAAGGAAATTTTGGGTCTACGCAGAGTTTGCCGTCCGCATGGATCGCTCCAACGACAACCTCGGACAAGCCAGAATAATGGCCGATAACATATCTAAAATTTTAAGATTGTTGCTTTATTGGTTTTAGTTTCAAGTAAAAATACAAGGCCAGCAGAACATCTATTGTCATACAAAAGATATCATAGCCGCGTGGTGCAACTGTGCTTATGTGGGGAAAGAAAACATCCCATAGCCCATGGAGTGCAAGTCCTGTAACGATGAGCATGTAATTCTTTTTATAACCCCAATACGCAAACATTAAGAAGAATGATGCTCCGGGAATTGTAAGCATAAGAGAGTGCGGATCGATTGAAAATCCGATATAAATAAACGGTATTACTGCTAAGCTCAGTGAAGCGAAGAATTTCAAGTCAATTTTCCTAAATATCTCAGCGAAAGTGATAATTGACATTGTGGTACCTAGACCAATAATAAACGCGGTCATATCCTATTTATTAAATGTTAATGCTAGTTTGCCTGCCTCAACATAAACGTCTGCTTCAGCAATTTCCTCCAAAAGGGTAAGTTCTACAATTGCTGGTTTAATCTATCTGTTTCTGCAAGCTCCTTTAGACATAATGTCTGCTAGAAGCCCAATGGCTCCAGATGGTGCCTGGAAGCTTTGGTATATGCAGAGTCTACCGCCTCGGGGACTCTGCGCTTCGAAGGAAAAAGGTTGGCGATTAGATTCATGCGATCTTCAATGTGCACGTGATAATCCATCCCCCGGACTGGTTCAAGTCTTGCGTGCTGGGCTTACGCGCAATGAGACTTCGACCTTATCATATTGCAAGTCTTTCTCCGAAGGAGTCCTTATATATTTATTCCATCGTTATCTCCGGCTTCTGGCCGGCTTGTAGCAAGCTTCTTTCTGGCTTCTTCCTTTCATGAACATCCATTTCCATGAACCAACATGAGGGTTTATGCATGGTCTATGAAGGATCGTAGCACGAACAAGCCTTTTTTATGAAGCTCGATGAACGCGCGTAGCACCAATATGAAGGCGGAATGAACGCTCATAGCATGCCAGAAGCCAGCTACAAGCCAGCTAGACGCATGGAAGACACCTACCTACAGTGGACTCGACCAATAGAAGCAATGTACAAGTCTTGCGTGCTGGCTACACGCGGCGAAAGGCACAAGTGAGCCATGTCAAACCAACTCACAACCCTTGCGCCAATCGGAGGAGACGCTTGAACAGCGCTGCCTGAGGCGGACTGAGGGGCGGGCGTTGCCGATCAGTCAGGCAAGGGGCGCCGGTCGGCAGACAAGTTAACTTGGCTTTGGCCGGATGAAAGTTTTCCCCATCCTATTTTTTGGAGTGCCATTTATTGTAATCTTTAACCACAGCAATTATGTCACTATACTTATATGTCTTCTCATTGATTTTCTCAACCAATTCCGGATAGTCGCTAAAATACTTCGGGGCCTTGCTCTTAAAGTATGAATTTGCATTATAACCGGAAACCCACGACACCACATAAGCAGCCTCTTCAGTCGGTCTGCTGCACAACCAATAATGATCATCCAATTCTTTGCTCGCAACACCGGAGCGCACGACTGTCGAACCAAACTTCACTGTGAAATATAATGTGACATAGCCTCTTTCAAGAACTTCAAGCCATATCGGTTGAGTCAGTTTCTTGCCAATCATTGGGAAAGTCTTTACATGATCATATTCGATAGTGTCCTTGTCGAAATAATACACTACAGTTTTTACTCCGTCACTTTCATACTCAGTCTTTTCTGATTTTTCGTTTTCTCTAAAAGAAATACTTTTGTCCAGTGGCCTGCCCAATGCATTGGCCTGGCCTTTTAATACCCTCCCATCTTCAAAGATTAATTTTACTGGATAAAATTTTTGCGCACTTGCATTGTAAACAAAAAGAAGTAGCGATACCACAACAAATAGCTTGTACATATTCATTTAAAAGTTTCATACTTCGCAAGGTAACAAATCCACAGAAAGGTTATATAATGGCCAGCGTTATGCCTGCCTGTTGGCAGACAGGTTAAGCAGCCTGGGCAGAGCGTGTCCCGCGCTTCGCGGTAGGTTTACCATGACTGGTTCAAGTCTTGCGCGCCGGATTGCGCGCAGTGAGACTTGGACCATATCATATTGCAAGTCTTCAGACTTGCGTATATATTTATCCCA
>DASUGQ010000401.1:0-7789 GCA_036273935.1 Cyclobacteriaceae bacterium
AGGTGATATGAATAGGATAATATCAGGCTTCTCTGTTTTACTAGAAGCTGTATAAAACCACTTATCTAACTCGAATCCTGTCTTTACATGAATAAACCTTTTCATGTCCCGGACCAATAGCGAGTCCTTTTCTGTGAGTAGAGAATCCCTTGGCGACGAAAATCCGGTTCCAACAATGAATAGCAGGATTGGTAGCATTTTGTAATTTGATTTTGCTCATCTTCTTGAGACACCAGGACCAATAAACGAAAACCTGAATCTGCCAATCCAGAGGCAAAGACTATCCAGCCAATCAACAAACGCTTAACTCAGACTACTTCTTCTTTCCTTTAGTTTTTCGCGTGGTTGTCTTTTTAGCCGCTGCTTTCTTTGTGGCTGTCTTCTTGGCGACCTTCGCCGGCGTTTTAGTCTTACTGGCTTTCTTTGTAGCTACCACAGTTGTTGTCGTCGCTACCACCGATGAAGTTTTTGGACCGGGTGCACTCGCCCTTCCCCAACGTCCTCTTTTCTCCGGCGCTGCTTCTGCAAGAGTAATGCATTCTTCAAGCGTGAGATCGGCCGGTACTTTGCCTTTCGGAATTTTCACATTTTTTTTACCGGCTTTGATGTATGGACCGAATCGTCCGTTCAGCACTTTAATGTCAGGATGACTGTCAAATTCTTTAATCAGTCTATTGGCGTCTGCCTCTCGCTTAGCCTTTATCAATTCAACGGCGCGTTCGAGAGTTATCTGGTATGGGTCTTGAGGTTTTGGAATAGAAACAAACTTCTTGTCGTGCAAGACATATGGTCCGAAACGACCGATGTTGATCACAACAGGTTTCTCTTCAAACTGACCGACCTCGTGCGGAAGTTTGAACAGCTCAAGGGCATCTTCAAGGGTAATATTCTCAATAAACTGTCCCTGCCGAAGACTGGCAAATTTTGGTTTCTCTCCCCCGTTATCATCAGGGTTTTCACCAATCTGCACATACGCTCCAAACTTGCCCAACTTGGCATAAATGTTTTTCCCTGTCTTTGGATCAGCCCCCAACTCACGGCTCTTGCCTACCGAGGAGCGTTCTACTTTTTCTGTCTTGCTGACTTTCTTGTGAAAAGGATTGTAGAAATCATCAATCATCTTCTTCCATTGAAGCTTTCCGTTGGCGATCTCATCAAACTCCAATTCAATTTCTGAAGTGAATGAGTAGTCGGTGATGTCAGGGAAGTGTTCAACAAGAAAATCATTGACGATCATTGCGGTATTGGTCGGGAAGAGTTTATTCTTCTCAGCACCCGTTATTTCCGTCTCTTCCTTTCTATCAATGGCATTTTTCTTCAAAACAAAAACGCTGTATCTCCGCTCAACTCCTTCGCGACTTTCTTTTACAACGTATCCGCGTTTCTGAATTGTTGTGATCGTCGGTGCATACGTCGACGGGCGGCCGATGCCCATTTCTTCCAGCTTCTTTACAAGGCTTGCCTCTGTGTAACGTGGCGGATGCCGGGAGAATATTTGTTTTGCTACCATTTCATCCAGTGTGAGATTCTGACCTATAGCAAGCGGTGGTAAAACCTTGCTGTCCCCCTCCTCTTCATCATCATCGGCTGACTCAATATAAACTTTAAGAAATCCCTCAAACTTGATCACTTCACCGGAAGCGGTTAAGGTTTTGTCGTTTGTTGATATACTGATGGTGGCTGTCGTTTTCTCCAACTCAGCGTCCGCCATTTGAGAAGCAATGGCCCTCTTCCAGATCAACTCATATAACCGCTGCGCATTGCGATCCATACCGGGGTTGGTCACGGAGAAATCAGTTGGACGTATCGCTTCGTGGGCCTCCTGCGCCGAGGTTGTTTTCGTTTTGTACTGCCGCGGCTCCGCAAATTCCTTCCCGTACGAAGATTGAATTTGTTTGAGTGCGCCATTTCTTGCTTCATCGGAGAGACTCACCGAATCAGTTCTCATGTAGCTGATCTTTCCTGCCTCATATAACTTCTGGGCTACTGTCATTGTCTGAATGACAGAAAAGCCCAGCTTACGTGATGCTTCCTGTTGTAAGGTAGATGTTGTAAAGGGTGCAGCCGGTGATCGCTTTGAAGGTCTCGTCTGAAGGTCAGCAATGGAGAACCTGGCTCCTTTGCAAGATTCGAGAAATGCAAGAGCCTCGTCCTCCTTTTCGAAACGCTCCCCCAGCTCGGCAACCAGTTGTTTTCCATTTCCAAGATCAAAAATGGCATTAACTCTATAGGCAGACTTTGCAGTGAAGTCTGTAATCTCTCGCTCCCGTTCAACAACAAGCCGTACGGCAACAGATTGAACCCGGCCTGCTGAAAGGCCCGTTTTAATTTTCTTCCAGAGGATTGGTGAAAGCTCGTAGCCCACAAGCCTGTCCAGTACGCGCCTCGCTTGCTGGGCATTTACCAGGTCGATATCAATCTTCCTGGGACTTTCAATGGCATTCAGAATAGCCCTCTTTGTAATTTCAGTGAAAACAATCCGACGGGTTTTCTTATCCTTGAGATCCAACACCTCCTTTAAATGCCAGGAAATAGCTTCCCCTTCACGGTCATCATCACTCGCGAGGTACACCAATTCTGCATCCTTCGCGAGTTTCTTAAGTTGACTTATGACATCCTTTTTCCCTTCACTCACCTCGTAGGTAGGCTCATATCCATTCTCAATATCAATGGCATCGCCACCTTTTGGTAAATCCCGCACGTGCCCCATGCTGGAAGCGACCACAAATTCCTTCCCAAGGTAGCCTTCAATTGTTTTCGCTTTCGCTGGTGACTCTACTATTACTAGGTTTTTTGCCATCTTTTTTAGTTTCAAAGGGGCCAAATATCCTTATTTTTTTAAAAAATCAAATTTGAATGATAATATTGGCGGTACATTCACGATCCAGTCGCCAACCGTAACACCGCATCCATGACAAAATTGCTTTACTTGCTCCGGCACGCTCAAAGTGCTGAAAAACAACAAGGTCAGACCGATCGTGAGCGAGAATTAACTCAGCAAGGTGTCAAAGAGTCATTCCAGATTGGAGCCTTTATGCATCGCGAAAAAATATTTCCCGACGCGATCTATTGCAGTGTTGCAGAGCGGGCGCGGATGTGTGCCCAACTCATCGCTGACACGATAAAGCTTGATCTTGGAAAAATAATTCCCGATGAGGAATTGTTCCAGGCTTCTGTAAGAACGTTCATGGAATTTGTACAACGATTAGATGATTCCTATAAATCTGTAATGTGCATTGGGCACAATCCGGCAATCTCTTACCTCGCAGAATATCTTTCCAAGGCTGAAATTGGCGAATTGCCGACTGGCGGACTTGTCATTCTAAAATTCCCGATAGACAACTGGGAGGATGTAAACGAAGGCACCGGCGAATTTATCCAGTTAGTTACGCCCACCATGCTCACGGCGGGAGAGGCTTAGTCGTATTGGTCTCGATCCTCATGGATTGCGAAACACCCTTTTTGCCATTAAATACGTCCTAACAAGCTGGATCGTAAAGTGTGGCTTTCTCTGAAGCAGTAATTACTTTAGATTTGATAATCCACGAAAGTGCCGAATGATTTTAAGAAGATCGATATGGTCAGTACTGCTAGTTGCACTGGTTGCTTCAATATATAATTCAGGTTGTGAACAAAGGCCCATTGATTTCAGCACACAGGTAAAACCGATTCTCAACAAGCGGTGCATCAGTTGTCACGGCGGAGTCAAGCGAAACGGAGGTTTCAGTCTGTTGTTCCGGGATGATGCACTTGATACAGTCGAATCGGGAAAGCGTGTGATTATCCCCGGTGATCCACAACACAGCGAGATGATTCGGAGGCTGACATTGTCAGATCCTGAAGAGCGAATGCCCTACAAGGAAGAGCCTCTTACAAAAGAGGAAATCCAAATCTTATCGCAATGGATAAAGGAAGGAGCGCTGTGGGGGGACCATTGGGCTTATGTGGCCCCACAACCCGTAGAGGTTCCAAAATCAAAAAATTTGCTGGCCGGTTTTGACATCACGCCAAAAGAATGGGCCAGGAATGACATTGATTATTTTATCCTTCAGAAACTGGAAAAAGAAAACCTCAAGCCATCACCGGAAGCAGACAAAGCTATACTGATCCGTCGTGTTTATCTCGACCTTATCGGCATGCCGCCGACTACCGCGCAGGCCGAAAAATTCATCGACGATAAAAGTGATGATGCGTATGAAAAAGTGGTGGATGAGCTACTGACATCACCACACTTCGGAGAAAAATGGGCCGCCTGGTGGCTCGACCTCGCGCGCTACTCCGACACAAAAGGATACGAACGTGATGTTGCCCGAAACATCTGGCGGTATCGCGATTGGGTGATCAACGCATTTAACCAGGACAAGTCATTTGATCAATTCACCATTGAGCAACTTGCCGGAGATTTACTTCCCAATCCTACCGACGATCAACTTATCGCCACTGCTTTTCATCGCAATACAATGAATAATGATGAAGGCGGTACAGAAGATGAAGAGTTCCGCGTAGCTGCCTTGATTGACCGGGTAAATACGACCTGGGAAGTCTGGCAAAGCACTACCATGGGGTGTGTACAGTGCCACACGCATCCCTACGATCCTTTCGTGCACGACGAATACTATAAATCAATGGCCTTTTTCAACAACACACGCGATGAAGATACCGAGGCCGAACATCCTAATCTCCGTACCTATGAAGAGACGGATCAACGAAAGCTGGATAATATCAGGGAATGGGTGCTTAAGCAAGGAGGGCCGGAGAAAGAACAGGAGGTCGTGCGATTTTTAAAAACACTGGAACCAAAATATCATCCTCACGATTTTGATGAATTTGTAAATGGCGAATTGATTGATACCAAATGGCTCGGCATCCGTCCCGGTGGTAGCGCGCGACTGAAAAATATTAACCTGAACGGGAAAACCAGTCTGATTATTAACTATTGGGCTGACCAGGAGGGAGGTTCATTCGAAATTCAAAAAGATAAACTTGCGGGCGAAGTCATTGCAAGGGCGCCTTTATCAAAAACAAAGGGTAGAAAAACCATCACCATTCCTTTGCGGGAAACCATTGGCAAGCATGACCTTTATTTTCGTTTTAGTAATCCTAACGGCAACCCCGGACGGACCGTGTGTGCTATTGATTGGTTTGCCTTTCGTGATGACTTGCCAGGTAAAGGATTACCCGAATTTTCCGACAAGGAAAAATCTTTCATGGAATTACTCAATGCTCACGTCGACAACACTCCAATAATGATCGAAAACAATGACGATCAGCATCGCACGACTTATGTTTTTGAACGAGGCAATTGGCTCGTGAAAGGCCAGGTGGTTAATCCAGAAGTGCCGCGGTCACTTAATCCCTTTCCGGACGAGGCGCCAAAGAATCGATTAGGCTTTGCGATGTGGTTAACAGACAAAAAGAATCCGCTTACGTCACGCACGATTGTCAATCGTTTTTGGGAACAGATCTTTGGTTATGGATTGGTTGAAACGCTGGAAGATTTTGGAACACAGGGAGCTCAACCTTCCCACCCTGAACTACTGGACTGGCTTGCACTGCGTTTCATGAACGATCATCATTGGAGTATGAAAAAACTTCTGCGTGATATTGTCCTTTCCGCCACCTATCGGCAGCAGTCTAAAGTAACCGAAGAGCTTTATCAAAAAGACATGCGAAATGTCTGGTTGGCGCGCGGGCCAAGAGTGCGACTGTCCGCAGAAGAAATACGGGACCAGGCGCTGACTGTAAGTGGCCTCTTGAGCGAAAAGATGTTTGGGAAAAGTGTTATGCCTCCTCAACCTGAAGGAATCTGGAATACGGTTTACAACGGTGAGACCTGGCAGGAGAGCAAAGGGGCGGATCGATACCGGCGCGCAATCTATACCTATAGTAAACGCACAAGCCCCTATCCTTCCATGCTTATGTTTGATGGATCGAGCCGCGAGGTGTGCGTAAGCCGGAGAATCAGAACGAACACACCTCTGCAGGCTTTGGTTACCCTAAATGATCCCGTATTTGTAGAAGCATCGATCGCGCTGGCGGAAAAAATGGTGACCGAAGGAAAAAATTCAAAAGAACGGATCGGTGCCGGTTATTATCACGTGACGCTTCACCCCATCAGGGAGGGAAAGCTTGCGCCGCTGGTTGAACTTTACGGGGAGGCATTAAGAGAATATGAGCGTGATAACGAAAGTGTAAAAAAATTGACGAATCAGGAGAAAGCTACACCGGAACTGGCGGCCATGACAGTAGTGGCCAACGCGCTGTTGAATCTTGATGAAGTGATTACTAAGGAATAATTTCAAAAAACATTGAACGGATGCAGCATATCGATAACCTGGAGAATCTGAGAAACATTTCAAGAAGACATTTTCTTCTTGAAAGTGCAGCTGGTATTGGAGTTGCAGCGTTGGGTACCCTGTTTGTCGGTTGTCAGTCATCCACACAACAATCCGTCGCAAACCAGGTGCTCGACCCGATGGCAGCCCGGCCTCCTCATTTTCCCGGCCGAGCAAAAAGAGTCATCTATCTCCACATGGCAGGGGCTCCCTCGCAATTTGAATTGTTTGATTACAAGCCTGAACTTCAAAAACTAAATAACCAGCCCTGTCCGCCTTCTCTTCTGGAAGGAAAGCGCTTCGCATTTATTCGAGGCACACCAAAAATGCTTGGACCACAGGCTAACTTCAAACAACACGGAAACTCTGGAGCTTATGTATCCGACAATCTTCCTCACTTCGCGCAAGTTGCGGACGAAGTCTCTTTTCTAAAAGGTGTTTACACAGATCAATTTAATCATGCCCCCGCCCAACTCTTCGTCCATACCGGAAGTCCCCGTTTAGGGAGACCCAGCATTGGTTCCTGGGTAACGTATGGGCTGGGCACAGAAAACAGCAACCTCCCCGCATTTGTCGTTCTGACTTCCGGTGGAAAAACTCCTGATGCCGGAAAAAGCGTCTGGGGCAGCGGATTTCTTCCTTCCGTTTACCAGGGCGTGCAGTGTCGCTCTGAAGGTGATCCTGTCCTGTTCCTGAGCGATCCCGAAGGCATGACACGAGATCTGAAAAAAAAATCCATCGACGCCATCAACAAAGTTAATCAACGACACTATGAAGACTTCCACGATCCGGAAACCCTGACGCGCATCGCTCAATATGAAATGGCTTTTCGAATGCAGATATCTGTTCCTGAGGTAATGGATATTAACCGGGAACCTGAATACATTCATCAGCTTTACGGAACAACTCCTGGAAAATCGTCATTTGCGAATAATTGTTTACTGGCGAGAAAACTCGTCGAGCAGGGTGTGCGCTTTGTTCAACTTTTTGATTGGGGCTGGGACACCCATGGTACAAACGAAGAGGGTGCAATTGACGTAGGATTAAGAAACAAGTGTCGCGAAATTGATCGCGCTATGACTGCGCTTATCATGGACCTTAAGCAACGGGGCCTGCTGGAAGAAACATTGGTGGTATGGGGTGGAGAATTTGGACGCACGCCCATGCAGGAGAATCGCGAAAATAAAACAAATCCATTCCTGGGACGCGATCACCACGTTGAGGCTTTTACCATTTGGATGGCTGGCGGAGGAATCAAGAAAGGTGTAACCTATGGTGAGACGGACGACATTGGATATTATCCGATCAGTGGAAAAGTATCTGTACACGACGTTCAGGCTACCATCTTAAACCAGTTGGGGATGAATCACGAAAAACTCATTTATCATTTTCAGGGAAGGCCATTCCGTCTCACCGATGTATCGGGTAAAGTCATAAATGAAATCGTCACATAG
>DASUGQ010000402.1:0-21716 GCA_036273935.1 Cyclobacteriaceae bacterium
CTCAGGCAATCAAAGCCTGTCCAAATACTCCATGTTATGCCTCATACTCTCCAACGGAGTGGTCGCATACTCTTCCTGTTCAATAAAAATATATTTAACACCAGCCTGCTCTTTTGCCGCCAGCATTGCCGCGATGTCAAGGCCACCCTTTCCAAACTCGGTGCTTTCTTTCTTTGACATGTTCATGTCTTTCAAATGCCACAAAGGAAATCGCCCTTCGTAGCGCTTGAAGTAATCCAATGGATTCTGACCACCGACAAGTACCCAACCCAGATCCAATTCCATATGGACAAGGTCGGCCTGGCAATTGTTGAGCAGTACATCATATAATATTTGTCCGTTGTCGGCTTCGAATTCATATTCGTGATTATGATAGCCGAATTTAAGATTCAACTTTTTGCACTCCTCACCTGCTTTATTAAAAGCTTCCGCTACGCTTTTATAATTATCAACTGTCTGTCCTTCTGTAGGCATCGTAGAACAAATCACATACTCCTGGCCGGACTCGACGGCTTCCTCCAACGTGCGCTGCCAATTTTCATCAACGTGCACGTGTCCGCTTCTCAAAGTCATTCCAAGATCACTGCACGCTTTTTTCATCTCCGAAGGCGTAAGGCCGTAATAGTGTCCCTTCGCACTGCGGGCACTTTCGATTTGTTTTATCCCGATGCCGGCGATCTGCTTTAAGGTACCCAGCGGGTCTTCATCCATTTCCTTTCTGAATGTGTATAACTGAAGACCAAGGTTTTTCTCCTTTGAACCGCCAACGTTGCATTGAAATAACATGGTGCCTGCAGCCAGCGCTCCTGCGCGAATAATAAATTCTCTCCGGGTTGTCATTTGATTGTTGGGTTATTGATGCAGTAATTGACCAGTGATTCAAGTTAATGAATTGCTTCTCACGCTAAACGAATATAAAATATTTTATTTCTCTTCTGAGATTGACAGCACCTGGCCATCAGTAATGAGTTGTTTGCAGATCTTTTCATAGGGCACCTCTTGCACAGAACTTTCACGCTCAACGGCCAGAGCGGCAACAGCGCCAGAACTCTGTCCAAGGATCATGAATACCGGTTCCATTCTGATTGAACCATAGGCTATGTGCGAACTCGACAAAGTCACGGGCACGATAAGATTGCTGCATTCATCTTTCCTGGGAAGGATCGTGCCCAGATCAATTTGGTAAGGCCTGGGCGGATCAACGCCAATATCACCCTCGTTCTGAACGTAGCCCTCGGGGGTAATGTACCGCTGAACATTATGCGAGTCCATCGTGTATGATCCCATACCAATGGGTTTCTTCACCGTGCGCCTCCCCATGACTTCATTCTCCGTCATGACTGACTCACCGATCATTCGTCTCGCCTCACGGATGTAAAGTTGGTAAGGCCAATTCCCGTTATCTTTAAATTCATCCTTTGCCAATCCCCATTTTTGCATTTCCGACTGAACGTCTTTGGGAATTCTTTTGTCATTCGCAATGAAATACAGCCAGCCCTTCTGATAGTTCTCGTGCTCCTTCACGATTTCGGCGCGTCGTTCATAACTTGCTTCTGGATAATCGTAATTCATCCCAATGTTGTCGAAGCTGAATGGTCCGTGATTATTTACGTCTGTTTTCAGGTTTGGTATCGGGTCGAACTTATCAAAAGTCTGTCTCCATCCCCTTGCGTATATCCGAAGCAGTAATTCATATTGCGTCGAATCATAACCATCGGGCCTGGCAAAGGGTACGCGATTCGCTTCAACCTGGGTGAGACATAATCGGAAACAATATGCCTGGATGCGATCATCCGCTTCTCCATTTGGCTTGGGTGCCTCGCGCGAGATCCTTGGCAGCAAACCGCTTGATGAATCCTCCGGTATCACATAAGGGCTGACCTTCATGCCGCCAAAGTGATGGCCATGATGAAAGACCTCAATTTGAGATCCGTTGAACTCCTCGTGATACTGGTCATTACTTTCTCTTCCAACATGATACTTCACACCGGCTGCCGCCATCAGGTCGCCTTCATAGGTTGCATCTATGAATACATCGCCGGCATACACCTTACCGCCAACCATTTTAATCGAAGTAATTCGGTTGTCTTGTTTAACAACCCCCTGTTGGCGATCCAGCCACTCATTCCTGTAAACCTGAATATTATTCTCCCGAATAAAATCTTCAAATACCTGTTCAGCAATGTGTGGCTCGAAAATCCACATGGTTCTGTTCTCGCCATCTAATGCAGGTGTACCCTGACCTTTGTTTCCATAAGCCTCCTGTCTTTGCCATTTCCAGGCAGAGCTGTCCTGATAATATTGGTAGACACGGTGATAAAATTCACGTGCCAATCCTCCGATAACTTCCTTGTTACCAGTATCGGTAAATCCAAGACCGGAAGATGACATTCCGCCAAGATGTTTTTCGGGACAAACGATGATGACTGATCTGCCCATGCGTAAAACCTGTACAGCAGCTGTGATCGCCGCGGAGGTTCCGCCATAAATGATAACGTCCGCGCGTTGCGTGGAGTCATCCTGGTGTTCGGGTTTCGCGCATCCCAGCAGGAGAACAACGACGAGAATTATAAATCTGATTTTCATTCTAAGATGGATACACAAAGTCTTACAATTCCCTTCAGTTGGTTAAAACTTTAAGGGAATTTTAATCAATGTGTTTTCCCAGGCCAGCATCATTGTTCCTGTCCCCTTTTCTCCATCGAATGCAATGGTGAACGCTTCAACTTCTGAATCTGACTTTCCTGCCGGAAACTTAATGCGTGCTACATCCTTGGATTCATCGTATTCAAAAGCGCCCCACGTATCCAATTTTGAATTGAAGATCAGGGTCCATTCACTTTTGTCAGGAATAGTATACATCGAATAAATGCCTGCAGGGATCAGCTTATCGCCAAAGGTAACATCCCTGTAGAGTTTGATTTCCGTTGTTTCATTTGCTCCTGTTCGCCAAACTTTGCCATAAGGTTCAGTGCCACCAAGCATTGTTCTGCCTTTTTTCTGCGGGCGGCCGTAGACAACTTTTATCACTGGCGCCGATCTTCTTCCAGCTTCACGGAGATAAGCAATATCCGCCGGGCTTGGGTCGAGCGGAGGCAGTTTTTGCGCGTGGACAAGATCAACTAATAGCGTCATCATGGCAATGACGAGGATAAATGGTTTTGAAATTTTCATGTGAGATTGTTTTAAAAGACCGATGATAAGGAGAGTTTGTTAATTTGTCAACGCAAATTTGATGGCATTCGGCAGGGTGTTTTTATTGAAGTAATAAATATTTTTGAAATTTCTCCCATTTTTTAATTTTGCCGCGTGTACAAAAAGTCATTAAAAATTTATGAACTACATTTTTATGCCAATGCGTACTGCAATTGCAATCATGTTGATTTCCCTCATGGGACTAGTGCTGCCCGGTGGTCATGCCGTTGCTGAATCCGGTGTGACTTTATATACGCCCTACACTAAAATAGCTGTGCCTCCCGGCCAATCCGTTGACTACACGATTGATGTTATTAACAATGGAACGGGGGTCAAGAACGTCGACATTTCATTGAGTGGAGTTCCGAAGAATTGGAGTTATGAACTCAAATCCGGCGGTTGGACCATTAAAGAACTGTCTGTCCTCCCCAAGGAAAAAAAGAATCTTTCCCTAAAAGTGGAAGTTCCTATGAAAGTGGATAAGGGGACCTATCACTTTAATGTCATCGCGCCGGGCATCGCAACATTGCCGCTAACAGTGATTGTTTCCGAACAAGGTACTTACAAGACCGAATTCTCAACCAGGCAGTCGAATATGCAGGGAAGCTCAAACGCGTCTTTTACCTATAATGCGGACCTGAAAAACCGAACGGGAGAAAAACAACTGTATTCCCTCCTTGCCGATACACCTCCAGGCTGGAACGTAGCCTTCAAAACCAGTGGCAAACAGGTATCGTCGGTTCAATTGGACCCTGGTCGTACAGAAAACATAACGGTAGAAGTTGATCCGCCCGATGCCGTTGGAGCCGGTTCTTATAAAATCCCGGTGACGGCTACAACAGCAACAACGTCAGCGGACCTGGAGTTGGAAGTAGTCGTTACCGGATCTTATGCGATGGAATTAACAACACCCACAGGTTTGTTAAGTACAAATATTGTTGCCGGTGGTGATAAACGCATTGCATTATTGGTTCGGAACAATGGCTCAGCGCAATTAAAGAATATCAAGCTCACCTCATCCGCGCCCATGAACTGGGAAGTAGTTTTTGATCCACGGCAAATTGAAAGGCTTGATCCGGGAAAGTCGGAAGAAATTTTCGCCACAATCAAAGCTGATAAAAAGGCAATCGCCGGGGATTATGTGACGAACCTGGAAGCCCGGACGCCGGAGGTTTCTTCGAAAACGACATTCAGGGTTTCGGTTAAAACCTCGATGCTTTATGGCTGGATTGGCGTGCTGATCATTGGAGGGGCTATTGGCGGCGTGTATTCTTTGTTTCGCAAATACGGAAGGAGGTGAACCGTGAGTCAGCAGGGTATTATTGAACTGGTTGATCTGACCAAGCGGTATGGAGATCATACGGTTGTAGATAACTTAACTTTATCCATTCCCAAAAGTGAAGTCTTCGGATTGCTTGGACCGAATGGAGCAGGGAAATCCACCACCATTCTGATGATGATCGGTTTAACTGATCCCACTTCCGGTTCAGTGACGGTCTGTGGAATAAATTCGACCCGAAATCCCATCGAGGTAAAAAGAAAGGTCGGCTATTTGCCTGAAGATGTCGGCTTCTACGAAGACTACACCGGGTTAGAAAACCTTCAGTACACGGCACAACTGAACGGATTCTCAGATAAAAAGTCAAAACAGCGGGCGCTGGAGGTACTGGATCGCGTGGGGCTTTCCAGCCAAGCGGATAAAAAAGTTGGAAAGTATTCGCGTGGGATGCGACAGCGGCTTGGACTCGCCGACGTATTAATCAAAAATCCCGAGGTAATTATTCTCGATGAGCCTACGCTGGGCATTGACCCGAAAGGTGTTCAGGAACTCTTATCCCTGATTGTCGCACTAAGCAAAGAGGAAGGGTTGACTGTTTTGCTTTCCTCCCATCATTTGCACCAGGTGCAGGAAATTTGTGATCGCGTTGGCTTGTTTGTGAAGGGTCGATTAATCGCAGAGGGCAATATTGAATCGTTGTCACAAAGTCTTTTTGCTAATGAACCTGTTATCATCGAGGCCGGAATTTCTCATTCTGAGCATTTTGTAAGAGATAATCTATATCAAGGGTTATACGGCATCAACGGCGTTTTAAGTGTTAATGAAAAGAATGGGACACTCCGCCTGGGATGCGCACGTGATGCAGCACCCGATATATCACGTACCATTGTCGAGTCAGGTGCATCGCTTCTTTTCATGCAAAAAAAAGAATATGGCCTTGATGATATTTACAATCATTACTTCAAAGAAAGCGGCGCGTCATGACTAAGGAACTTACAAACACCAAACCTTTTTTCGAAAGAGTGAAGGCTAAACCGGCGCCCAACGGCAATGATCCGCACGACAAGGCAACTCATCCGTTCTGGGTGATTGTGCATAAAGAAATTCGCGATCATGTCCGCAGCTGGCGTTTCAAGATCCTGATCATTCTTATTGCGCTGACCTGCATGGGTTCCCTTTACACTGCTCTATCAGAACTGCCGAAGGCTTTAAAGCCAGATGATCCCGAAGGCTCGTTCTTTTTCTTAAAGCTGTTTACGTTGTCGGACGGCACACTACCGTCATTCACCTTATTCATTAGTTTGTTAGGCCCGTTACTGGGAATTAGCCTGGGATTTGACGCCATCAACACTGAACAAAACCGGGGCACACTGAGCCGGCTCATGGCGCAACCCATTCACCGCGACTATGTGCTCAACGCCAAATTTACCGCTGCATTAATCGTCATCAGTTTCATGCTGTTTACGCTTGGTTTTCTGGTCATGGGTCTGGGACTCATTCGAATCGGAATTCCACCAACAGCAGAAGAGTTCTGGCGTTTCATTTTTTTTATTCTGATTAGTATTTTTTACGTGGGGTTCTGGCTAAACCTGTCGATTCTCTTTTCAGTTCAATTCCGTCAACCGGCTACGGCTGCACTCGCCGGCATCGCGGTGTGGTTGTTCTTTACAATCTTTTATCAACTGATTGTAAACATGATTGCCAAACTCTCTGCCCCTACCATCACAGCATCGCCTGAACAGATTCAACGCTACCAGTATTTCATATTGAATCTGTTGCGCATTGTGCCCAGTCAACTTTTCAGTGACGCGACATCGACTTTGCTTATGCCATCCGTACGCAGTCTTGGCCCCCTCAGCGTGGAACAGCTTTACGGAACTGTACCCAGTCCGTTACCACTGGGTCAGAGTCTTATCCTCGTATGGCCACAACTCACAGGACTAATTGGAGCAACAATTCTCTGCTTTGCTTTATCCTACCGTTCGTTTATGTGCCGGGAGATCAGGTCCAGATAATTATTGCAAGTCGCTAGCATTTATTCCAATATCATCCTGCTGTACTTAGGGAAACGCACACTGTACCTCAACTGCATGGTTTCCGTCTTGCCTGGTGTGATCTCTTTTTTCCATTTAACAATACCGGTGTCACTATTGTATTCTCCTTTGGCATACTCAAGTTTATCGACTTCGATTTCTTTCGTGTTGGGAACCGGAACCTGGTCTTCAATCACCATCGTGACCGGCTGCCGTTTACTGTTACGGATGCTGATGTCATAAGCATAAACTATTTTCTGGTTAGCTCCCGCGAATTGTTTTGAAGAAACATCTTTCACTTTCTCACGCTTTACAACCACTGCAGGATCGCGACCCAATGAAAGGGTTAATGTATCGCTTGTATTCCGTGTCTCAATAATTGACTTGCCGATGTATTTCCCCTCGAAAAAAAGACTCGCCTCTCCCTCCATGAAATTATACTCATCCCAATCAAGAATGCGGGCCGTTAGAAAGGCGCTGGGATCAAGCTTCGGAGCACTATAATATTCATAGAGCGCATCCATTTCATATTCAATCATCTCACTCATGCGCACTTCTCCGTCTGATTTGATGGTGAAGGGATCATCCAATGTAAACTCCATTGCTGTTTGCCGGATAACTGGTGTAGCGGCTAAAACTCTTTTTACTCTAGGTGTGTAGGAGTAGGCAGATGAAGCACCTGAAGTTTCACCGTAACCTGTAACAACGACTTCACTAAGCTGTTGCACATCAGGATTCAAAACTACGTCTACCACGGGATTATTCCCAATAGGAATTTCTTCCGTGGCATACCCTACAAAGGAAATCACAATTGATTGTGCATTCGATGTCAGCGGCAATGAGTAAAATCCATTCACATCGGTGGTCGTGCCAACAGTAGTTCCCTTTATCAATACATTGGCTCCCGGGATAAATTGTCCATCACTGTCAACTACACGGCCCGTCACAAACGAAGATGAGCGGGATCCATAGACTCCATTCACTGTACCACCAACCGAGTTATAAGCTCCAATTGAATTATTAAAACCCAAAATCCAGGGTTTGATCACCGGCTTTACGCCCGAGATTGATGGATCCGCCGAAGAAATAGAAAGTTCAACATTGTTCCAGTCTTCGCCCGACTGCTGTGAAATGTTCGCTTTGTAAGTGACCGATATTGGCGACTGGATATCTTTCGCACGAATGTCATAAGACGGGTACCACTTCGCATCTTTCACAAGATAAGTCACCTTGAAATCAGCCGAAACGGCAGAAGAAGATGATACTTTTATTGTTATTTCGCCAGTAGGCTGTCCTTTAAGCGCCATCAGTTCTTTCTGTTGAGCGTCGGTTTTCACCAACGCTTCACTGTAGTTACGGATGTTCTGATCAATTTCCAGCAACTTCATACTGATTTCCAATAGACGAGTCCGAAAATAATCCATGGCATTTTTTAATTCATCCACCTGCACGCCCTGCTCCGTACCACCAATCGACTTGTTCACTTTCAAAATCGCTTCCTCCTCTTTATAAACGGCCTGTAGCGATCGCTCTTTTTCCAACAGAGCAATCAACTTCTTTTGCTCATCCTCAAGGGCTGAAAGTTTCTCCGGCTTCTTCACCTCATCGAGGTAATTCACACCAAATGAAACAGAGAGAATCTTAACAGGTGAAGTTACTTCAGCCTGTAAACTTTGCTCCTGGATGTTGGGTGAAATACCGGAAAAAACGAGTGTCGTGTTGCCTCGTATGACATTAACCTGGGCTCTCCGGGTAACTTGTGCCCCCTGGAGAAATACCGTGACTTGCCTGATCTTCGATGAAACGACCTGATCCACCTGCGCGGAGGCACGGCAATAGATGATCAGAAAGATAAAAGTAAATAATCTTTTCATAAGCGTTAGGATTAAAGTTCTGTAACAGGATGCACCACGAGGAACTTTTCCATACGATTGTTTCAAAAAAAATCAGTCTCCTGACTAAGATCATATTTTTTGCCAACGGAAAGGCAATAAATTTAAAACCCAATCATAAACCAAAACCTGACATGGTCAATCAAGAGCGCCTGAACGAATGGATCACCCTTCACGCTTTGAAAATTCTACGCATCAGCATCGGAATTATTTACTTCTGGTTTGGCGCATTGAAGTTTTTCCCAAACCTGAGTCCTGCGGATCAACTTGCAAAAGACACAATCGCCATCATTACTTTTGGTTTAATTCCCAGTAACATCTCGATCATCCTGCTGGCGATTTGGGAGACGTCACTTGGTATTTTACTTATGGTTGGTTTCTGGAACAGGGTCGTCTTTTTCTTCCTTGTGCTTCATCTCATTTGCACCTTTGTCCCACTGTTCTGTTTCGTCGAGCTGTCTTTTACCCACTCACCATACGCTTTCTCCCTCGTAGGACAATACATCATGAAGAATATCATCATTGTTTGTGCTGCCGTTGTTATTAACGTCTATACGAAATCCAGTGTACAGACACGACGACAGGATTCGGAATTTTGAATGCGCCATCCAGTTCACCTTTCAGCGTCAGTAACGTTACCCGACCGATCGTTTTCTACAGATGATGATCTACACGTTCTGGTTCCAGGCTCCAGGTTTCCGGTGAGCGCCACAAACCTGACAACAGCAATTCCCTCATGAAGATGTACTCCTTTGGCAGCTTATCATACATTCTTTCAAACAATTCTGCATGATCCAGCAATTCCTGCTTCCATAAATGGCCGTCAATGTCCATGATATTATCGAAATCGTCACGTGAAAAATCCAATCCCTTCCAGTCGAGATCTTCATAGCGCGGCATCCAGCCGATAGGGCTTTCGACGGCCGATGTTTTTCCCTGAATGCGATTAAATATCCACTGCAACACACGCATATTCTCGCTAAAACCCGGCCACAGGAATTTTCCGTTCTCATCCTTTCTGAACCAGTTCACACCAAAAATGCGTGGAGGCGCTGGCAGGTCCCGGCCAAATTGCAACCAATGATTGAAATAATTACCCATGTGATAGCCGCAGAAGGGAAGCATGGCAAAGGGGTCACGACGAACCTTGCCGACCTCACCAAAGGCAGCAGCCGTCATTTCAGAGCCCATCGTCGAAGCCAGGTATACGCCGAAATTCCAGTTAAATGCCTGATACACCAAAGGCACTGTAGTGCTCCTTCTTCCGCCAAAGACAAACGCTCCAACAGGCACACCGTTAGGGTTTTCCCATTCCGTGTCGATGGCCGGATTCTGATTCGCCGGCGCCGTGAACCGAGCATTGGGATGTGCTGCAGGTTTGCCGGCGGCAGGATCATATTTTTGTCCTCGCCAGTCAATTAAATCCTTTGGCGGTTCATTCGTTAACCCTTCCCACCACACGTCGCCATCGGAAGTAATAGCCACATTGGTAAAGATCGTGTTTTGAGCAATCGACTTCATCGCATTCGGATTCGTCTCCCAATTGGTGCCAGGCGCTACTCCAAAGTATCCTGCTTCAGGGTTAATAGCATAAAGCTTACCATCCTTACCTGGTTTTATCCAGGCGATGTCATCTCCCACTGTCGTTATTTTCCAGCCCTTAAACTCTGCTGGAGGAATTATCATGGCGAAATTGGTCTTGCCGCAAGCGCTTGGAAAGGCGGCAGCAATGTATTCCTTTTCACCTTCAGGGTTTTCAACACCCATGATCAGCATATGTTCGGCGAGCCAGCCTTCCTCCTGGGCCATCGTCGATGCAATTCGCAGGGCAAAGCATTTCTTACCCAACAGGGCATTACCGCCGTAACCTGATCCATACGAAACGATGGAACGTTCCTCAGGATAATGAACAATGTATTTAACGGTTGGATTGCAGGGCCATTTCTCGTCCCTTTGACCTTCACTTAATGGCGCGCCAACCGAATGCAGGCACTTTACAAATTGCTTTTCCTTGCCCAGTACACCGAGAACTTTGTTCCCCACGCGCGTCATGATATGCATATTCACTACCACATATTCAGAGTCAGTGATCTGCACACCGACATGAGCCATAGGTGAACCGACAGGCCCCATACTAAATGGAATGACATACATGGTTCTGCCTTTCATGCAACCCTCGAACAATTGTTGGAGCTTGGGTTTCATCTCACGAGGATCAACCCAATTATTTGTTGGGCCTGCATCTTCTTTTTTGCGACTGCAAATATAAGTTCGGTCTTCTACCCTCGCCACATCGCTGGGATCTGAGAAACATACAAAAGAATTCGGCCGCTTCCTTTCATTGAGCTTGATAAAGGTACCTTTGGTTACAAGAACCTCGCATAGTTCCTGGTATTCATCCTTTGATCCATCGCACCAGTAAATTTGCTCGGGTAAGCAAATGGCCGCCATTTCATTCACCCATTCCCTTAATTCATGGTGATCCAGTTTCACCGAAGGAACGGGTTTGTTTTTTCTGAGAGGAGTTTCAATCGTTGGCATAAAGTGAAAGTTATAGGAAGAACGATACGTAGATTTTTATCCCCAATCAAGGTAGGTCAATCAAAAAACAGACAACATGATAAAAGTCAATTTAGTGAGTGATTTTGTCAATAGCGACTTATCGTCCCGTGATTACCTTTGCCCGTTCCATTAGCCTGTATGGTAAGCGTTAAAATGCTCGTTATAAAAACACGCTGCCCGACCTGAACTTGAATAACAAAATTCATAAATTGAAAGACATCAATAAAAATACCCTGAAATGATAACTGAATCGAATGTTGATCCGCAAATATTTGGGCCACTGCTCCTCGACATTGGTATCACACTCGTGCGTTCCGGTGCAAGCACCCGCCGAATACGAATCACCATGTCAAGGATTGCCTCGGCGTATCAGTATGAACTGCACATTGATATGGGGCCAAAATCGATATCACTGACTTTACACAGTTACAATGCTCAGGAAGTATTTAACGGAACAAGAAGTACACCCATGGTGGGTGTTAATTTCAAGATTCTCTCAGGCATCAGCCGGTTAAGCTGGTCAGTGACTGAAAAGGAATGGACCATGCTGGAAATCAGAAAAGAGTTGAACAGGTTATTGGAGGTGCCACACTATCAACCGCTCGTTGTGCTCATCGTTGTTGGTCTTGCAGGCGCGGCATTCTGTTATACTTTTGGAGGCAATGCAATGGAAATGGCCATTGTATTTGGCGCAACATTTTGCGGCTTGTTTGTCAAACAACAATTATCAAAGAAGTCGTTTAATATATACGTCTGCACTTATGTGAGCGCCACTGTTGCCGGATTCTTTACAGGAATACTTTATAAGATTGGAACAGGTGTGCAACTCGAACATGCTTTTACAACATCTGTTCTGTTTTTAATTCCGGGTGTTCCGCTCATCAATTCTTTCACAGATATTATTGATGGTGAAATATTGAATGGACTGGAGCGAGGCATTAATGCGCTGATTCACGCGCTCGCCATCGCGTTTGGATTGTCGACGGTAATGTTCATCCTGAATTTTCATGGCTCATGAATGAATGGTATGATATTTTGGCTAAGGCTTTTTGGTGTGGGTTTGCCAGTCTTGGCTTCGGAGTTTTATTTAATGCACCACCGCGAACGTTATTTGCCATTTGGTTCGGCGGATTCATAGCAGGATTCGTCAAGTTTGGTGCCCTTCAAACAATTCCAGGCTCAGGCGTAATTCTAGGTTCTTTTATTGCAGCTGTGACAGTTGGCATTGCGAGCATACCTGTTGCCCACTTGCGACATGTACCGCCCATGATCTTCGCAGTTCCCTCTGTGATACCTTTGATCCCCGGCGTTTTTGCCTATCGAACGATGCTGGGATTGATGAAACTTACCGGCAACATCACTGGCGAATATTCTCAGGTGATGGCAGAAACTGTTCACAATGGAGTGATCACGCTTTTCGTAATCATGGCCTTGTCACTCGGTGTCACCATTCCAATGCATGTGATGAGTCGCGATTCTGTAAAAAAGATCCGCTGGAAATGATACGACAGCACCACCATTATTCATGATCTTAAAATCACTTTTCCTTTTCACGAAGTTTAAAATCCTGATTGCTGAACGGCGGTGTGTCTGGTATTTTCACAACGTTAAACTCGAAATGAGTTTTCCTATGGCAATTGTTACAGGTAGCTGTCAGCAATTCATACGACTTTCTAAAGTGAAGAAGACTTTCCTGTTCAATCGAGAGTTTCACACTGTCGAGGATAGGATTTATCATGGAGATGAACTTGCTTTCTTCCCTTTCAGTTTCATATTTCTTTAAATCATCTACAGCCTCCTCAATTTCGTGAATTTCGAAGTCGGCCAGTTTCCAATTTTCATTTTGTCCCGCAAACCAAAGTTTATTATGATGAATCTGAATGCCACTCATAAACTCTCCGAATCCAGGGACATAGGTATCCGCCAGCTTATGCTCAAGGCTGTCAACCCGGGTTTGCAAAAGTTGTTCATTGCTGGAGTTTTGGACGCAGCCCGCAAGGATCAGCGAGAAGAGTAGTATTGATTTCATATTGTTTGTCTTTAACAAGCCAGGCATGACCAAATCCGATCATCCCATCATTCATCGAATTTATCGCTTTTAACCCGCAAAAAGAATAAGCCGATCGGGATAAAAAACTAAGGTGCGGGACACTATTTTGTCCGCATCTGCGTCTTTGTCTTAGAAAGAATAAACTCATGATCCGCCGACTGATACCCGCAGCATTTTTTATCCTGTTTTCATACGTTATTTACGCTTACACGTTTCAGGGGTTCAAAGCAGTATCAGCGTTCCTGAGCCCAGCTATTCAAAATCTTATCCAATGGGGATACTGGACATTTTTTGTTCTTATTTTATTCTTCGTCCTAAGTGGAATCTTCAATGGATTCGCCACTAAAAGATTTAGTCCGTTATTTAAAATTGCAATTCACGCCTACATTATTATTCTCGTAAGTCAGTTCGTATTTGACATTGTCTTGCTGGGTGAAGACATTTATAGAGTTGCATATGCTTCGCTGAGTTCACTAGCGGACGTGAAGTCTCCCAATCTTTCGCGTAATCCCCTTATTAGTCAGGTCGGAATTATTCTTTCCGTCGTACCACTCGTCTCCTTTGTCTACGGGATGGTGAAAGGAAAATATAAGTACACGGTGCATCGTCATACGTTATATTTTGAAGATCTTCCCGAGGTGTTTGATGGATTCACCATCACTCAAATATCAGACATTCATGCCGGCAGCTTTGATGATGCCGAAGCGGTACGACATGGAATCGATTTGATCAACGCACAACGATCTGATCTTTTTGTCTTCACGGGAGACCTTGTGAATAACGAAGCAAAAGAAATCGAACCATGGATTGATCACTTCCGGCAAATCACCGCCAGAGATGGAAAGTATTCCATTTTGGGCAACCACGATTATGGCGATTACATTGCATGGAACAGTCCGGGTGATAAGGTTGCTAACCTTGATAAACTCAAAGCCTATCATCGCGAAATTGGTTTTCGTCTATTACTGGATGAGCATGTCGTCATCCATCGCAACGGCAAGTCAATAACCCTTCTGGGCGTTGAAAATTGGGGCGAAGGATTTGGCAAGAGAGGTGACCTTAATAAGGCGTTGATGGGAACATCCGCTCATGACTTTAAAATCCTTCTCTCTCACGATCCTTCCCACTGGAATGCCGAAGTGAAAAACCATCCTTCAAAGGTCCACCTCACCCTGTCCGGACATACCCATGGAATGCAGTTTGGCATTGAAAAATTTGGGATCAAATGGAGCCCGGTAAAATATCGCTACCGCCACTGGGCTGGATTACTTCAGGACAATGCACGTTATCTTTATATAAACCGCGGTTTTGGATTCCTTGGTTTTTCAGGACGGGTAGGTATATGGCCGGAAATTACAGTGATTGAACTGAAGCAGAAAGCTTCGGGTACTTCGTAAACATACCTCGCACAGTTGTTCTGTGGAAATACTTTCCTGAAACCTGCCGAACGCTATGGGATCTATTTTTAGAATCTGCCATTCTCTTTTGTCAATTAATCAACTTCCTTTCAAGGCTCCAGACAAATCGGAACGATTCAGGTTTCTGGCCTGCAGGGCGCACAAAAGCGTGATGACAATTGCACAATAGGCCAAGGGAAAAAATGGATCAAGCCAATTCAATCTTGTTGAATAGACAAAATTCCGGAGAAACTCATGAATGAAAATGTAGGTTACTGGTCCGAATATCGCAATGGCAATAAGCGTTTGTCGCGTAAATTCCTTAACGAGAAGCACCGTAATGTTAGCAGAACCGGCACCAAACAATTTATGAACAGCTATTTCCTTTATCTTATCCCGAACAAGGCTTACGCTGAGACCATAGATAGCACAGCAAGACAGCAGTGCGGAGATCACGGCCAAAATTTCGGATAGTCTGTTCAATCGGTCCTGGTAGGCAATCCATTCTGCAAAGCCCTTGTTGAGATACGAAACTTTAACAGGTTTTGAGGGATCATAAAAATTAGAAAGAAATTTTACCGTTCTACGTATATCGACTTCAAGAATTTTGATACATAAAAAATTATATCGAAAATACGGTGCGATGTTGATCTTCAGCGGTCTTTCCGGTTGATTGAATGCACTGCTTAAATCCTTTACAATTCCTCTCACATTTCTCGAATCATCAGCAATCAACGCCTTGCCTTTCTCATTGACAACCATAATAGAATCACCGTCGTTGGCTTTGAACCAATTTCCTTCCAATAATTTCAAATCAAAAAAATTAATGTACTCAGGATCGACTGAAACAAAATAAAAATCGGAGTTCAATTCCTTGCTGACGATTCGATCAGGCAACTGCGATGTCCCGATTACATCAACAATGTTAGGATTATATTTTTTCCAGCCTTCGCGAATGCTGATGAGACCTTCATTCGTGAGATCCTTCGGATAACTCATGTATACAATTTGATCATAGTTTCGGCCCGGTTCCTTTAGCAGCGAATAATTTATCTGACGTTTAATAACCACCGACGTTGCAATGAGGAAGATGCTTATACCCAACTGCAAGAAGGCGATGATCCCTTTCAATCGGGGGAAGGTTATGGTTTCGGTGCTCAACAATCTCGTCGGCGCAGCCCGGATAAACTTTAGCGCCATAAATAACGGGGCAACGCCCAGTAAAATGGAAATCATACTGATCATTAGGATGAGCCATGCGCCGTTCTCGTCCAGTGACGCAAAGAAATTAAGGGGCACGGCTGGCTGAATGAATTTAATAGAGGCAACAAGAATCGAAAGGCCCAATAGCAAGGAAATCCCCACAATTGAAAAAGTCTCCCGGGCAAACGTGAAAAATAAATCTGTTTGACCTGTACCGGCGAGCTTTTTTATCGCTAACTCCTTCGACCGGTGTGGTAGCGTCAACATGGTAAGGTTAATAAAACTGAAGAGTGCCAGGAAGAGAATAAGGCCTGCGATGGAAATCAAAATCAAGATACTGTAATAATCTCCATGCCGCGCCTCCTCTCCCAACACGCGGGGTCCGAAATAAATCTCCCGCAGAGGTTGAAATCGGTAAACAATGTCTTCCGACAATGACAGGTTCCTGATTGGGGATTGAAAATCCGGTTGACTTCCATTCTTCACTCTTCCATATACACCCGCGTCCAGGGGATTGAAACTCAAGGTCCGGATACGCTCCGGATCAAAACTGATGAACAGGTTATAAGCATCGTGTGAGTTTTGAGGAAAGTCTTCATAAACAGCCACGACCCTGACCTCAACGGTATCCCGGGTAATTGTATAAAGTTTCAATTTCTTTCCAACAGCATGATCATTTCCAAAGTATTCGCGGGCGCGCGAGTAAGAAAGCATGGCGACACGATCATGATTGAATTCCTCCGCTGATCCATCCAGGATATGAAAAGTGAAAATGTGTTTTATGGTCGAATCAACGGCATGGACCTTTTGATGATGAAAGACCTGTGTTTTGACCGCGATGCTTAGCTCATTCATCACCTTCATTCGTGAAACAATCAATGAGTCACTTGATTGCAATGATTTAAAAACATGATAAGGTATTCTGTCGGAAAATCGGTTTCCGCTATATGAGGCGCTTAGATTACGTTGAATTACCCTGAAAACATTTCCGGCTTCGCGATGAAAATGGTCGTACCTAAATTCATTTAACGAAAAAAGCAGGATCAATGTGGAACACACAAACGCAATAGCCAGCGTAACGATCTTAAGAATATAGACCTCGCGGTTTCGGTAAATAATTCGAATAAACAACCGGGTGGTGAATAGCGGCATAGGTCGCAAGCTGATATTTTCAAATTTGGTATTCAAGAATTCAGCCATTATTCCAGTGCCAAGTCCATTCCAAATCAACGGTTGTCTGATCGGGGCCGCATCAAATCCGAACAAGCATACCCGATAACGGACAGTTCACCAAGGAATGAATAAAGTGAGAGCGTCAGACCTAGCTACCTAACCCCCAGCCAGGTCTGACAGGATCCCAAACTCTCACTCATTTTTTAAAGTATCAACCGGATTTGTCAGGGCTGTCTTAAATACCTGGAAGCTGATTGTAAAAGCTGAGATAATAAGAATCATTACTACAGGAATGGCAAACAAGATCCAGTCGGGCGTGATCCGGTAAGCATACCCTTCGAGCCATTTGTTCATCCCGATGTAACCAATGGGCAATGCAAGAATGGAAGCAGCCACAACAAGTTTTAAGAAGTCGACTGATAAAATAGCCACGAGGCTGGCCATCGATGCACCCAACACCTTTCTTATCCCGATTTCTTTGGTTCGGAGAACAGCCGTGTAAGATGAAAGCCCAATCAGTCCCAGACACGCAACGATGATGGCGAGCACCGTAAAGATGCTTACGATCTTCCCAAACCGGGTGTCGTCTTTATACTGTGTGTTGTATCGGTCTTCTATGAAAAAATATTCAAACGAATTTCCGGGAAAGAATTTATCGTAGACTTGTTCAACACCGGCAATTACCTGTTGAACATCCGAAGTATTTATTCTTATTGATGTAGGCGAGGAGTTGTCATAGGCAGGAAAGAACACAATCGCCTCCATTGGCTTCTGCAGCGATTCCTGGTGAAAGTCACCAACGACACCAACAATGGTAAACCTGCGATCGGAATTCGTATTCCAAAAAATCTCTTTGCCTACTGCTTCTTCAGCGCTCCCCACGCCCAACAACTTCACCGCACTGATATTTACAACAACTGATTTCACATCGTCGAAATTAACAAAATGATCAGAAGGTAAAAGATATCGTCCGGCTAATAGCTTCACATTCATCGTCTCCAGGAAATCGTGATCCACGCGCACATTACTCATGGTAAAACGGGCATCAGAGGGTTGGTCAGTGAGACGAAAACCAAACCCTCTGCCTAAACGATCGCCGGGAAGCCTTCCGGAAGTGGAGGCATTCACTACACCGGGTACTTTCGTTAGCTCGTCTTTGTACGCCTCTACTTTTTCATTGAATGCAGAATCGTAAGGCGTTAATTCCGGCGGTCGAACAACCATCACATCCTTCAGCGTCAGTCCCAGATCCGTCCTGCGCATAAATTCGATTTGACGGGACACGATAAAGGTGCCGATGATCAATGCGACTGAAGATGTAAACTGAAAAATAACCAATGCCTTGCGAAGAAAACTTCCCCGTGATGAACGCGTGAACTTTCCCTTCAAAGCAGTAACCGGTGTATAGGAAGACAAAATGAAAGCAGGATAGAAACCGGCAAGCATAGCACCACCCCCCAGGGCAAGCGCGATAAAAACAACCTGCTCTGTATTAATTTCGGCGAGCAACGTCCTCCACGAGAGCGCGCTTCCGACAATCTGATTGAAATAGTTTTGCAATGCCGACATCACGGCAATAGCCATAACAAACGCGATGAATGTAATCACCAGCGATTCAAAAATAAACTGACTGACTAACTGGGATTTAAACGCTCCCATTACCTTCCGCAACCCCACTTCTTTCGCCCGTTCCAATGCCCGCGATGTAGTAAGGTTGACGTAATTGATCCAGGCAATTACCAGGATAAAGACCGCCACCACCAGCATGGCCCATACGGCTTTTCCACTGGCAGTCTGCGCAATGTCGTACTCATAGTCGGAGTAAAGATGAGCGTCCTTTAGTGGCTGGAGATAAAATTTTTCAACGCTCCCGGAAACTTTATCACCCTGGAAATATCTTTCGCTGAAAGCATTAAATTTACTTTCAAGTTTTTTATAGTCACTACCGGGTTTCAATACCAGGTAATGACGCATATCAGACCATGTCCAACTGTTGTCGGCATCGGCGACAAAACCGATTAACGTTTTGTAGGACACCAGCGCATCAAACCGGATATGAGAATTCTCGGGTACGTCCGCACAAATGCCCTTTATTTCATAGGGAGTCTGATCAAGGCCCCAATAAAACGTTTTACCAATTAAGGTGCTGATATCCTTGCCGCTAAACTGAAAATACTTACGCGCTGAACTTTCAGATAGTACAGCGGTATGATCATCTTTCAATGCGGAAGTTCTCTCCCCGGCAAGCATTTTAAAGCTGAATACAGAGAAAAAATACTCGTCGGCAAAAAACGCCCTGCCTCCTCTGAAATTTTTCTCGCCCACAATTACATTTAAGTCACCCGCCGGCATCAGGCGTGTATATTCTTCAATCTCCGGATAATCCTTTGCCATTGTCGGGCCGATCGTCGGGTACATAATTGTACCATGTTGAATGAGTCGTCCATTTTGGAAGCGGTCGTTCGTAACACGATAGGTTCGATCCAGCTTTTCGTTGAACTTATCGAAACTTAACTGATAGGTTACAAATTGAAGGATGAGTAAACAGGCCGCGAGACCAATACCAAGTCCGGAAATATTGATTACAGAGAAAGCCTTATTCTTAAGCAAATTTCTCCATCCGATTTTAAAGTAACTTTTATACATACCGTAGGTGTTTAAATCATTATAATTTTTTGGCGGCCGGATAATCCCCGGCCTGAACAGCAGTAACACATCGATAATAAATTTTATATCAGCTTTTCTTTTGCCCGATTGTTTTACTCTTCTCTCATGAACTTCCATCAAATCACCTTCAAGATAATCTTGCAATCTCGGATGACAGTACCATCGGAAGAAGCGGAGGAAAGATTTTGGAGGAGAAGGTCTATTATGTCTCATCTCAGCTTATCACATTTTTTATGTCATTGGTCATTGGAAATGCACGTACCAATGACTAATGGCCATTGACTACGAATTTGCATTACGGTTTTTGGGATTGCCCGCCAAAGCTCATCGCGAGTGGCCTTAACATACTGCATCGCTTTCTTGCCCATCGCGGTAATTTCAAAGTATCGCCTGGGACGACCGGCCCTATCCTCGGTGGCCTCGCCTGCGAATGATTTCAGATAACCTTTGTCTTCCAGTCTTTTTAATGCCGTGTGAAGGGCGCCCATACTGACGGTTCTTGAAAGCCGGGATTCAATTTCATCCTTGATAGCAATACTATAAGCTGCGTTGTTAAGTATGCCGACGGTAAGGATAACGATCTCTTCAAATTCACCAAGGTGATAGCTTTTCATGATTGACTATTATTATCTAAATGTAGGAATAACAATTATGCCAGAACTGAAAACCCGCATCAAAAGCGTCGTTGCTGGATTTGGAAAATTTCCTCTGACCGCTATCGGTCAGCGTTTGATCGGCTACGGGCGAGTGGGTTTGTTATAGGTTATCAGTTAATTGTGATTGACACTGGTCACTGGTCACTAGCCATTTGGCAATGCATTCAACTGACTAATCACCATTGACTGGCTTTCATTCTGAGCGAAGACTATTCACAGGGTTCACAAGAGCAGCACGGATCGTTTGAAAACTCACCGTTAATAAGGTGATCGCAACGGTACCTGCAACGGTTATCAGAATGACCCACACTGACAGGGCTGTCCGGTACTCGTATCTACTCAACCATTGATTCAGGAAGTAGACCGCTATGGGAATTCCAATGGAGCATGAAATACCCACCAGCAAAACAAACTCCGTTGAAAGCATCTTCCAAAGTTGCAACGAGGAGGCTCCCAGAATTTTGCGGACACCGACCTCCTTCTTCCTGCGCGCAGCCACAAACGAGGCCATACCAAACAACCCAAGACAACTGATCAGAATTGCCAGTATGGAAAAGACATTTGACAACATGCCTATGCGCTCTTCAGCGGCAAACTTATTGGCGAACTCAACCTCTGTAAATTTAAAGTCAAAAGGTACGGAGGGTACCAGTGCTTGAAATACCTTTTCGATTTTGGTCAGCGCCTCCGATGAACTCATCTCAGGATTCATCCTGATGTTTATCCAAACATTGCCTTCATAGTTCAACGAAAAAACCGTTTGCTTTGCCGACGTGTACGGCGAATCCATGATAACGTCTTTTATAACGCCGATTACTTTGAACTTTTTACCGTTCCACGTAATCTCCTCATCAATCGGATCGGTTAATCCCATGTACCGGACGGCTGCTTCGTTGAGAATAACAGCTGATGAATCGGTAGAGAACTCTCTTGAATAATCACGACCCAGGATAAAGTTCCAACCCATAGTCTTTCCGTATTCGTGGGTAACGGCGACTGTCGCAAAGTCGTCACGACGGTTGGGATCTTTTCCCGGCCAGTTAAACCCTGTGCTATTATTGAACCAGCTTTCGGTAACCGGACTGGATGATTCCGCCATTTCAACGACAGCGCCAGATGCTTTCAGTTCATTTCGAAGAGCATTAAATTTTCCCCAGAACTCCGGCGCGTTTTTTCGAATCATGATTAATCCTTCCCGTGTATAACCGATCGGTCTGTTCTTTGCAAATTGAATCTGTTGCCATACGACAATCGTGCCGATGATGAGAATAATGGACACCGTGAATTGTACAACCACCAACACTTTCCGGGGAATAGACGCGGCCCGATCCGGACTGAAACTTCCCTTCAGCGCCTTTAAGGGATTGAAGGAAGAAAGATAGAGGGCCGGATAACTCCCGGCGACAAGACTGGTGATCAGGATAAATATCAGACTGATCAACCAGAAGTACGGAATCGTCCAGGGAACATCCATATTTTTATCCGCCAGCTCATTAAACCAGGGAATCACAGCGATCACCAATGATAACGCCAGCACAAATGAAAACAGAACAACCAAAAACGATTCTGTCAGAAACTGATTGACAAGCTGGCCACGCACAGAGCCAAT
>DASUGQ010000403.1:0-4112 GCA_036273935.1 Cyclobacteriaceae bacterium
CGATTTACACCTGAAGAGTATTTAAATTCGGATGCCACCACACTTGAAAAGTAACAACTCACTGTAAATACAGGGACCCAGCGAGTAAAATGCTCTCATCTTTGATCTCAATCATATTTTATTTATACTTGATTTTGAATATATAAAAGACAGATTTCAATCACTTACCCTTCACCACAAATTGATTGCATCGGTTTTCAAACAATCTGCTTCAACTGTCCTTGTCTGAGCCGCTGCTTTTTTAACGGGTTTAACTAATTCAAAACAATGAAAGCTGTACTCTTTCAAATCTCATTATTGATTTGTCTTTCCGCTCAATCCGCATTCGCTCAAAATTCAAAGTGGGCCGAGAAAATGGCAGAGACCATTATGAAAACATACCCTGATTCCATGGTCGTCATGCGTTACACATCGATCATCGAACCGGGCGAGGTCAAAAAAGAAGATGAGAAGAGACCTGCCAAATGGAACTATGAGATGGGTGTTGTTTTCATGGGCTTTGAAAGGTTATGGCGAACTACCGGCGACTTTCGCTATTACCTCTACATGAAAAAAATCCTGGACAGGTTTATTACCAATGACGGAAACATTCGCACATACAAACTTGAAGACTACAATCTTGACAACATTCCAACGGGCCGTCAACTGCTCACGTTAAATCAAACACGAAACGAAAAGAAATACAAAGCAGCAGCTGACCTTCTTCATAAGCAACTTTCATGGCAACCCCGAACAAAGTCAGGAGGCTACTGGCACAAACTTGTTTACCCAACCCAAATGTGGTTGGACGGCTTATACATGGCAGAACCTTTCAAAGCAGCTTACGCCCAGATGACCGGTCACAACGAAGATTTTGATGATGTCGCCAATCAATTTATTTTGATGGAGAAAGTATCGCGCGATGAGGCGACGGGTTTGCTTTATCACGGTTGGGATGAAAGTCGTTTGCAACGTTGGGCCAACCCGCAAACGGGACAGTCTCCGGAATTCTGGAGTCGCGCCATGGGCTGGTACATCATGGGCCTTGTCGATGTGCTGGATTATTTTCCGAACGATCACCCCAAGAGAAAAGATCTTATTGAAATTCTGAATCGCCTGTCCGCTGCAATAATAAAATACCAGGATCCCGCTTCCGGCGTTTGGTGGCAGGTAACGGATAAGGGTGGCAAACAAGGTAATTACCTTGAATCGTCAGGATCTTCCATGTTTGTATATGGTCTCGCCAAAGCTCTACGAATGGGATACCTGGATGAAAACTACATGCCGGCAGTAAAAAAGGCGGGTGATGGTTTGATCAAAAATTTTGTCGAGACTGACGCTTCGGGTGTAGCCCATTTAACGAAGGCCGTAGGTGGTGCCGGCCTCGGTGGCAATCCCTACCGCGATGGAAGTTATGAGTACTATGTTAAAGAGCCCACAAGAAATGATGACCTAAAGGCTATCGGCCCCTTTATGCAGGCATGTATCGAACTGGACATGCTGGATAATGTGCCAATCGGAAAAGGAAAAAACGTCGTCGTTGACAATTACTTTAACAATGAATTCCGAAATGGTTTACCGTTCCATTATACGTGGGAGGATGGATTCGATTCAGGCTTCTCTTGGTGGGGTTATATCTTCCGCGATTACGGTGCAACGACATCGACATTGAGAGCATCGCCAACAAAAGAAGACTTACAATCTGCCAGCGTATACATTATTGTTGATCCGGATACCAGGAAGGAAACAACGAATCCAAATTTCATTCAAAATGAAAGCATCACAGTCATCAAAGACTGGGTAACCAACGGAGGCGTATTGGTGCTGCTGGCAAACGACACGGCCAACTGCGAGATAAAACATTTCAATGAACTCACGAAAGCATTTGGAATTGAGTTTACCAACAAGAGCCGTAACATGGTCAAAAATGATGTCTACGAACAAGGTCGCCTTCTAATACCCCCGAAACATCCGATTTTCAAAAACACAAAAACAATTTTTATTAAGGAGTTGGTAACACTTTCGGTGAAGAAGCCCGCTAAAGCAACATTGAAGGACGGTAAGGATGTAATGATGGCAACCGCCAATGTTGGCAAGGGAACGGTTTTCGTATTGGGTGATCCCTGGTTGTATAATGAATATGTAAACGGAAGAAAGCTCCCTGCTACTTATGAAAACTTTAATGCTGCAAAGAACCTTGCCGAATGGCTATTGAATCAGAGTAGTAAAGTCAATCCGTAGCATCAGGGATTTCAGAATTTCACACCGGTTGCCGCCGCGATCGCCTTTAGGTCATTAACGACTGCGTCGATAAGAGGAATGCCTTCTGCGGTTCTTATCTTCTCAGCTTCATGCTCCGGGTCGCCAGGAATCAGCACGGCGTCCTGGCCAGGCGCAGGTTTTGTCTTTCTAAAAACTTCGATCCAATGATCAATTCTCTTCTTAAATACATCCACATCCTCGAAGCCGTTGATGTCCATCGCTCCAAAAAAATGGCCAATGCCCTTGCCGACACTTTCCTTTGGTGCCTCCTCAAATAAGGCAAAAGGTGGGGCGAAGGGCCCCCAGTTGGCGCCGCTGAGAACACAACTTAAGATATCAACCATTGCGGAAAGCGCATAGCCCTTATGTCCGCCCATCTCACGGGTTGACCCGAGAGGCAGAAGTCCTCCGCGATAAACGTCGTCAGGGTGTGTCGACACATTGCCATGCTCATTGATCATCCAACCTTCGGGTACGCGTTTGCCTGCTCGTTTCGCAATTTCAATTTTTCCGAAAGCAACAACACTGGTAGCAAGGTCAATTACGATCGGCGGATTTTTGTAGCCCGGAAAAGCAATGGCAATTGGATTCGTACCCAATCTTCTTTCTGCGCCCCACAAGGGAACAACGATCCGGGAAGAATTTGTCATGGACCACCCGATCATATCTCGCTCAAGTGCCTTCAATGAATAGTATGACGCAATGCCATAGTGATTGGTATTGCAAACACTCACCCATCCCGAACCATATTCAGCCGCTTTGTCCATAGCGATAGTGTTTGCTATGTTTCCCACGACTAAACCAAGGCCACTATCTCCATCTACGGTTGCTACGCTTTTTCTTTCCCTCACAATTTTGACCTTTGGCCTGGGATTGATCCGGCCGATTCCAAACATGTCGACATAAGTTCGCAGCCTGGCCACACCGTGAGAATCAATCCCGCGAAGATCAGCTTTCGACAATACATCCGCCGCTAGTTCAGCCTCCTCCGCGGGCACACCGAAATGCAGGAATACTTTTGTCGTAAAATCTTTCAGATAAGAAGATGGGAATATCGTATATCCGGGTTCGGGGGGATTCGTCACAGTGATTATCATTTGGTGGTTGGCGCCAAGTTAGGGAATCACCTGCATTCATAAAATCACCACGAAGCTCGGTACCTGCCCAAATTTGTACATTCGCACTGATCATTTCTGAACACTTCACAGCAGTAATTTCTTCCCAATAGCCTGTTTCCAAATCGGCTTGATTTTTGGCTACGAAATCGCGTCTGTTAAAAAGACCAATGGTTAGGGTCGGTAGTTGTTATGCAAATTGAAGCAGCCAGCAATAGACCATCCGCACAATAACTGCCGGCCAAATGACCATTTGCAGCAAGCTTTTAACCATTGATGCCGCGGGCTTAAAATATTTGAGTATTTGTAGTAACTATTCACCGGTAAAATGAGTCATAGGAGATAACAAACCTTTCGCATGATCATCAACTACCTCAAAGTCGCTTTTCGGTCCATCACCCGAAACAAATTAACGTCCTTTATCAACATCGCCGGCCTCGCGCTTGCCATGACATGTTGCCTGTTGATTTACTTTTTTATAAAAGACGAATTGAGCTACGATCGCTATCATGCCAATGCAGATCACATCTACCGGGTTACAAGAAACTTCCTTTCACAAGATGGAACGGTGAGCCTTCACCTGGGCCACCTCGCTCCGCCATTTGGACCACTCCTGAAAAATGATTTCCCCGATATTAAAGAAGTCGCCCGCACATTGCAATTCAACGTATTATTTGCAATTGAAGAAAACGGTGAACGTAAATTAAGTTTCAACGAACCCAATACCTTTCTTGCGGAGCCCTCCATATTCAATAT